>JBJMNN010000077.1:0-4771 GCA_045804245.1 Gemmatimonadaceae bacterium
GATACGTCGAGAACTTCCTCTCGATGGTCGCGCGGATGTCGGAGTCGAAGTACGAGGGGAATCCGGTGTTCGTGAAGGCGCTCGAGGTGTTGTTCATCCTCCACGCCGACCACGAGCAGAACTGCTCCACGAGCGCCGTCCGCGCGGTCGGCAGCTCGCAGGTCGATCCCTTCTCGGCGGTCGCGGCGGGGATTGCCGCGCTCTACGGCCCGCTCCACGGCGGCGCCAACGAGCAGGTGCTCCACATGATCAACCAGATCGGCCACAAGAAGAACATCCCGGCGTTCATCGAGGGGGTGAAGGGAGGCAAGGGCCAGAAGCTCATGGGCTTCGGCCACCGCGTCTACAAGAGCTACGACCCGCGCGCGCGCATCGTGAAGAAGCTCGCCGACGACGTGTTCGCGCAGATCGGTATGGACAAGGACCTCGAGATCGCACTCGAGCTCGAGCGGATCGCGCTGTCGGACGACTATTTCATCTCGCGGAAGCTCTACCCCAACGTGGATTTCTACACGGGGCTGATCTACCGCTCCATGGCCTTCCCGACCGATTTCTTCACGGTGCTGTTCGCCGTGGCGCGCACCGCCGGCTGGCTGGCGCAGTGGGAAGAGATGCTCACCGATCCCGAACAGAAGATCGCGCGTCCTCGGCAGATCTACACGGGTTACGGCGAGCGGCCGTACGACTCACAGCTCGACTACGGCCACAAGGTGGCGAAGAAAGACGCGGTGAGGCGGTAGGATGCGTCGCCTCCTCGCGATGTTCGCGCTCGCCACCCTCGCGGCCTGTGGCGACAACTCGTCGACCGGGCCGGTGACGGTGAACCTCGTCGGCAACTGGAAGCTGCAGAGCGTGAACGGCAGCGCGCTTCCCTATTCGCAGACGACGTCCACGGGGAAGTTCGAGGTGTTCGACGGCTCGACCGTCATCTCGAGCACGGGTTCCTTCACCATGAACGTGACGCAGCGGACGACGGCGACGAATGGCTCCTCTTCCATCTCCACGGTCACCACGTTCGGCACCGTGGAGATCTCGGGGTCTTCCGTCATCTTCAAGCGTCAGGATATCCCGAACGATCCCGGGACGACCGCGGAGCTCACGAGCGACACGTTCGCGCTCACCCAGAACGGTCTCGCTCTGGTGTTCGTGAAGCTCTAGCGGCGCTCGCGCGGCGTGGCTGTCGGTCTCTTCGTCGGCCCGCCGCGCGAGTGCTCCCGTCGTACCGCGTTCGGGAACGCACCGCGCGCGTAGCTCGTGCAGACGGAGCGCACCGGACACGCGCCGCAGTGTGCGACGCGCGCCGTGCAGACGAGGGCCCCCAGCTCCATCAGCGCCTGATTGTGAATCCAGGTCGCGGGACCCGTGCGCGGGAGCAGGTCGCGGGCGATGCTCCACACGCGCTTCTGCCCTCGCCCCGACTTGATGTCGACGTCAGTGGCGAACACGCGCTTGATCACCCGCGCGACGTTCGTGTCGACGAGCTCGGCCCGCCGCTCGTACGCGAACGAGCTCACCGCGCCCGCGGTGTACGCTCCGATGCCCGGCAGCACGCGTAGCTCGGCGGCCTCCGTGGGGAGCATCGCTGCCGGATCGCGCCCGCGGTCGGTCACCTGCCGCGCCAGCGCGTGGAGGTTCCGCGCCCGCGCGTAATACCCGAGGCCGGCCCACGCCTCCATCACGCGCTTCGGCCGCGCGCGCGCCACGTGGTGCAGGGTCGGGAAGGTCTCGATGAACTGGGCGTACCGTGTCACGACCCGCGACACCTGCGTCTGCTGGAGCATCAGCTCGGAGACGAGGATGTGGTAGGGATCGCGAGTCTTCCGCCACGGCAGATCGCGTCCGTTCGCGCGGAACCAGCGGCGAAGGAGCCTGCCGAACCGCCGCGCGACCTGCGGATCGACGAGACCGTCAGCGCGGCGAGACATACGTGACATATCTACGACGCGGAGTCGTTGCGCGTCGCGCATCGCACATCGCTCATCGCGCCGTGACGAACAACCCTTCGACGAACCCGATCCGATGCACCAGCAGCAAGCCGAAGCCGATGCTCGCCATTCCGGACGTGATGCGCAGCGTCCGGTTCATCCCCGCGAACCGTCGCACGACCAGCAGCGACGGCGTGGCGATCGACGCCGTGACGAGCATCATCCCGGCGATGGTGCCGATGCCGAACACCGCGAGGTACGCGACCGCCCACCACGGATCGGGGATCAGCGCCACCTGCGGCAGCGTCGCCACCGCGGCGGATCCGGCGAGGCCGTGCACGAAGCCGATCGTGACGGGCCGTGCAGTGCTCTGCGACACTCGTCGGTCGCCGCCGGCGAGCGTAAGCAGGCCGAGCACGATCAGCATCACCGCCACCGCGAGCTCGAGCGACAATCCGACGCGCGGCGGGATCTGTGCAGCCTGGAGCTTGAGCGCCACGATCGCGCCGCCTGCGAGGAGGATCGTCGTCGTGTGGCCGAGTCCCCAGAGCATCCCGGTGCGCGCGGCGCGAGCGAGCGAGCGTTGCTGCGTGACGATCGTCGTCACGGCGACGACGTGATCGGGATCGGTGGCGTGGCGCATGCCGAGCAGGAAGCCCAGCGTGAGGACGGAGAGGAGTGCCGTCAGCATCGCGCGTCGGAACGCGCGGCTCGGTCAGCCGTCGTCATGTGGTCGAACGGCATCGGGCGCGGAATGCGGCCGGTACACGATGACGTTCGCGCGCTCGAGCGTGATGAGCCCTCCGCCAATCATCTCGTCCAGTACGGGCAGGATGGCGTCGATGCGCTCGCTGGTCTCGATGCACTCCACGACGATCGGCAGGTCGAGGGAGAGCACCTCGATGCGGTCGGTGTGCACCGTCGAGCTGGCGCCGAAGCCCATGATGCCACGATAGACCGTCGCGCCCGCGTAGCCGCGGGCACGCAACAGCTCGACGATCGCCGCATAGAGCGGCTTCCCCTTGTGCTTGTCGCGCTCACCGATGTGAACGCGCATCAGCACTCGTTCTCCCTTCAGTCCGTGCATGGATCCTCCCGGCGGGAGTCGCCGGTGGCCGGCGACGAGTGACTCACACGCGCTCCCGGAACGTGATCAGCATCTGCGCCAGCATGAAGCCGGCGAACGTGGCGACCAGCGCGATCGCGACGCTCGTCACGGCGTAGGCTCCGGCGCGGCCGTACTGCCCGTCCTCGAGGAGCGTCGCCGTCTCGTAGCTGTACGTCGAGAAGGTGGTGTAACCGCCGCAGAAGCCCGTGGTGAGAAGGGCGCGCAGCTCGACGCTCATGGAGGGCGTGGCCAACGCATATCGGATGAACACGCCGAGCAACAGGCTTCCGGTCACGTTGACGGCGAGCGTTCCCCAGGGAAAGGTCGCCCCGACTCGATGCTGGATCGCCGAGGCCAGATAGTAGCGTGACACCCCACCGAGCGCCGCGCCGAGGGCGACGGCCCAGAACGTTCTCACACGTTAGCTCACCGTGCGTGTCTTTCGCTTCAGGAAGTCCATCAGGATGAACTGCCCCAGCGTCATCGTCGTCGTGAAGTATGCCTTCCCGCGGCTGATCTCGCTCACCCGCTTCACGAAGTCCACCAGCGCCCGGTCACGCGCGAGCATGAAGGTGTTGATCATGATCCCGGACTTCCGGCACGCCGCCACCTCCTGCAGCGTGCGCTCGATGACGGTGACGTCGAGCCCGAACGAGTTCTTGTAGATCTGCCCGTTCGGCATCGTCAGCGCGCTCGGCTTGCCGTCGGTGATCATGATGATCTGGCGCATGTCCTTCTTCTGCGCCAACAGGAGCCGCCTCGCCAGCTTGAGCCCCTCCGCTGTATTCGTGTGGTACGGCCCCACCTGCGCTCCGGCCAGCGTCGCCAGCGGGATCTCCTCGGCGCTGTCGTGGAAGAGGATCACTTTGAGCGAGTCGCCGGGGAACTGGGTCCGGATCAGGTGCGTCAGCGCGAGCGCGACCTTCTTGGCCGGCGTGAAGCGGTCCTCCCCGTACAGGATCATCGAGTGCGAGCAGTCGAGCATCAGCACGGTCGCGCAGCTCGAGCGGTACTCGGCCTGGCGCACCATCAGGTCGCCGTAGTCCAGGTCCATCGGCACGGTGATGTTCCCCGTGCGCATCATCGAGTTCTTGAGCGTCTCGTTGACGTCGATGTTGAGGACGTCGCCGAACTCGTACTGCTTGCTCCAGCCGTCCGCCTCGATCCCGGTCGCGAGATAGGGCGTGTCGTGGCTCCCGAAGCTCGACTTGCCGAGCGAGCCGAGGAGGCTACGCAGCGTCTTGTAGCCCAGGAAGTCGATCCCCTTCTCGGTGAGGTTGAAGTTCACGTCGCGCGCCGCGGCCTGTGCGAGCGAGCCCTTGCCCTCGACCGGCTGGTGCGACCCCGGCATCTGCGGGGGAGTGTCGAGGTTGAGATAGCCCTCGTCGATCAGCCGCTGGACGAGATCGTCGAGCAGCTTGGCGAGCTTCGCCTGCGCCTCCTCGTCACCGTCGCCCCGCAGCGCCTCGAGCATCTCGGGGGTGAACTGGCCGCTTTCCATCAGCGCTTCCAGGATCGCCTGGCGCAGCGCGTCGAGCGACCGATCGCCCGGCTCCTCGAAGCCCATGCCGTAGTACGAGCTCCCTTGCTGGCCCGCGAATCCGGACTGGAGCAGGAAGTCGGCGAGCTTGTCGAGCAGCGACTGGAGATCGACCGCGTCGGCCATCTCCGGCGAGAACTTGCTGTACGTGTGGAAACGCATGGGCGGGCCTCCTCTCTCACTAATACCTCCGGACAC
>JBJMNN010000078.1:0-5223 GCA_045804245.1 Gemmatimonadaceae bacterium
AAAAAAGCCGCGAGGAATTCCTCGCGGCTTTTGCTCGACGGGCTTGAGACGATCAGTTTACGGTGTTGACCTTGTCGCCGAACTTGCCGTACAGGAGGTTCATGACGCCGTTGAGCTGCGACAGCACGAAGATCGCGATGCCGGCGACGACGACGATGATGATGCCGTACTCGGCGGTCGTGGCGCCGCTCTCTGAGCGAAGGAAACGGGAAATGGTCGACATGAGGAGAGTCCTTGAAAGTGAGTGGGCTGATCAGGGTTGATGAGGGGTTAGCCGTACACCGCGCGGAGGTCCGACGAGGTCAGCGGCAGCCTCGAGGGCAACGAGCGGGCCGCTCCGTTCATCCGACTTCAAGGACGCTCGGGCCTCGACGTTGGTAAACTACGGACGTTTGGCTTCAGCGCCACAACTACTTCTCGCAACGGCAGTTGAAGGAAGCCCGCCGCGCCTGGCGAGCTCGAGCTCGCAGGAAATTGGGACGCAATGTGGCAGTCCGCAGACTGGTCCGCCGGTCCCTAGCCGAGCCTCGGGTCGCCACCCGATGTCGCGCACTCGGCGCATCCTGTCGCGGCGGTTCTACGGCCCGGCCGCGCGAACGCTCAGTGAAGCCCGTCGACCGCTAGCCCACCGGTAGGAGCACCTCAATCGACCTCCCCTCGAGCCGCCGATCTCCCGACAGCGCTCGCAGCGCCAACACGAACGCGCAGCCGACGACCGTCCCGCCCACGGCTTCGATCAGCTCACACGCCGCCTTCGCCGTCCCTCCCGTCGCCAGGACGTCGTCGACAACGAGCACCCGCGCCGGTGCCGGACACGCGTCCACGTGCACCTCGAGGCGCCCCGTCCCGTATTCAAGCGCGTAATCCTGGCCGGCGCGCTCGAACGGCAGCTTCCCGGGCTTCCGGATCGGAATGAACCCCGCGCCGAGCGCCAGAGCGACTGGTGCGCCGAAGATGAATCCCCGGCTCTCGATGGCCGCGACGTGCGTCACGCCCGCCCCGCGCCACGGCTCGCCGAGCGCCGCGATGCACTCGCGCAGGAGCTCGGCGTCCGCCAGCACGGGCGTGACGTCCTGGAACATGATCCCCGGGCTCGGGAAGTCCGGCACGACGCGGATCGTCGCGGCGAGGCGGTCGGTCAACGAGGTGAGCTCGGTCGGAGACATCGACTAGCGGTGGATGGTGAACGGATACGGGAGCGAATCCGAGGAATCGTCAGCGAAGTCCGACACCGCCTGCACCTGCGCGCCCGTGGGTCCCACCTCGAGCGCCCGCCGGAGCCGCTCCAGCGAGCTCCCCTCCCCACCCGCCTTCACCTCGACCTCGCCCCCGGGCAGGTTCGTTACCCATCCACTCAACCCCAGACGCCGCGCCTCCTCACGCACGAACCATCGGAAACCCACCCCCTGCACTCGCCCGGAGATCCGGACGTGCATCGTGCTCACGTCTGTTGCTCCCAGCCGTGAGTACCATAGAGCGGCACGAAGCGCACCGGTGCCACGTCGGAGATCCGCACCTCCGTACCGTGGCGGACGACGAGCTTGAGGACCTGCTCGTCGAGACCACCGACGGGAACGATCATGCGGCCGCCGTCGGCGAGCTGCTCGATGAGCGGCTGCGGAATCGACGGCCCGCCGGCGCTGACGAGGATCGCATTGTACGGCGAATACTCGCGCCAGCCGACAGTGCCGTCGCCGAGCAGCATCGAGACGTTCTTCGCGCCGGCTCGGGCGATGTTCTCGCGTCCGAGGTTGTACATCGCCGGGATGCGCTCGATCGTGAACACCTGCGCGACGAGGTGCGACAACAGCACCGTCTGATACCCCGACCCGGTGCCGATCTCCAACACGCGCTCCTGCCCCTTCAGCTCGAGCAGCTCGAGGTAGCGCGCGTGGATCGATGGCTGCGAGATGGTCTGACCGCTCCCGATCGGCAGCGGTGCATCCTCGTACGCGCGGTGCCGCACCCCCGTCGGCACGAAGAGGTGTCGTGGCGTCAGATCGAACGCGCGCAGCACGGCGAGATCGCGGATGCCCCGATCGCGCAGCGTCTCGACGAGCCGGCGGCGCGCGCCGGCCATCTGGCCGTCTACTGATCCGGCCACCAGGCCTCCGCGGTCTCCAACATCCCGAAATGGGTCAGGTCCAGATGCAGAGGCGTCACGGAGATGAATCCCTCCTGGACGGCGCGAAAGTCCGAGTCCGACTCACCCGACCATGATATCGATCCGCCGCCGATCCAGAAGATGTCGCGGTCCCACGGATCCTTCATCGGCTTGAGAGAGCCAGAGTACACGCGGCTGCCCAGCCGCGTGAGCTTCACCCCTCTCACCTGATCCGCCGGGATCGGCGGCAGGTTCACGTTGAGAAGCGTGTTCGCCGGGAACGTCGGCAACGAGGTGATCCGCTCGAGGAGCGGGGTGATCACGCGCACCTGCTCGCGCAGGTGGGACAGGTCGGCGCGCAGGTCGCCCCCCGCGAACGAGAACGCGATCGAAGGGATGCCGAGTGCGAGCCCCTCCATCGCCGCGGCGACGGTGCCGGAGTAGAGCACGTCCTCGCCCATGTTCTGCCCGTGGTTGACTCCACTGAGGACGAAGTCCGGGCGCTCGTCCATCAGCGCCTCCACGGCCAGCATCACGCAGTCGGTCGGCGTGCCGTCCACCTGCCATCGCCGCTCGGCGCGCTGCACGGGCCGCAATGGATGGTGAAGCGTGAGGGAATGGCTCGTCGCGCTCTGCTCGCGGTCGGGCGCGACGACGAAGACGTCGCCGAGCGGCTGCGCGGCCTCGGCGAGACACTCGATGCCGTGCGCCAGGATGCCGTCGTCGTTCGTGATCAGGAAGCGCATCGGGGAATCAGCAGCGCGAGGTGACGTGCACGCGGTGGCGCGGCGTCATGGCGCCTCGTCCGGCGCGAGGAGACGCACCAGCTCCTTGAGATCGTGCTCGAGCGCATCGAGGGTCTGCATGTTGAGCGCGGTGCGGGCCACCGACTTGAGCTCGCCGCCCTTCCGGTGCTCGTCGACCTTCTGCCGCGCGCCTTCGATCGTGTACTTCTCCGTGTAGAGCAGATGCTTGACGAGCTGGATCAGCTCGATCTCGCGGCGCTGGTACACGCGATTGCCGGATCGATTCTTCGCCGGGTTGAGAAAGCGGAACTGGCTCTCCCAGTAGCGCAGCACGTGCGGTTTGAGCTCGGTGAGCTCGCAGACCTCGCCGATGCTGAAGAACTCTTGAACCGGGTCGGCGATCATGCGTCCTGCTCCGCGCGCAGCTCGCGGGACATGAGCTCATTGACGGCGAGCCGCGCGGGGTGGCCGTCGAAGAGGATGCGGTGCACGGTAGCGACGATTGGCATCTCGACTCCCTCGCGAGCCGCGAGCGCATGCGCGCTCCTGGTGGTCGTCACGCCTTCGGCGACGGTCTCCTTGCCGGCCAGTGCCTCGGCCAGCGTCGCGCCTCGTCCGATCGCTTCGCCCAGCGCGCGATTCCGGCTCAGCGAGCCGGTGCAGGTGAGCACGAGATCGCCCAGACCGGCGAGTCCGGCGAAGGTGACGGGCTTGGCGCCGAGCGCGGTACCGAGGCGCGACATCTCGGCGAGTCCGCGCGTGATGAGCGCCGCGCGCGAGTTGAACCCGAGTCCGACGCCCTCGACGATTCCGGCTGCCACGGCCATGACGTTCTTGAGCGAGCCGCCGAGCTCGACGCCGATGATGTCGTCGTGAGTGTAGACGCGGAAGTGCGTATTGCTCAGTGCCTCCTGCACCAACGCGCTCGCCGCGTCGTCGTCCGACGCGGCCACGACGGCGGTCGGCTGCTGTGCGACGACCTCCGCGGCGAAGCTCGGACCCGAGAGCGCAACGACAGGGTGTCCGGGCGCCTCCTCGACCACGACGTCGCTCATGAGCTCGAGCGAGTCGGACTCGATCCCCTTGGATGCGACGCAGAGGGTGACGCCGCGGGCGAGGTGGGCCGCGCCCGCGCGAACGATCGAGCGCAGCACGTGCGACGGCGTCACGAGATAGACCAGGCTCGCATCGTCGAGCGCCTCACCGAGGTCCGTCGTGGCGCGCACGAGGGGCGAGAGTCGAGCGCCGGCGAGAAATCGCCGGTTCTCGTGGTCACGGTTGATCGATGCGGCGACGTCCGCCTCGTGCGCCCACAACGTGACGGGATGTCCGTTCCGCGCGAGCAGATCGGCCAGCGCCGTTCCCCACGCGCCGGCGCCGACGACCGCGACCTGTCGCACGACGCCGTCGGTCATGCGCTGCCTCGCTTGCCGAAGCGGTGCTCCTCGCCACGACGAAGGCGGCCGATGTTGGACCGGTGCGTCCAGAAGACGAAGAGCGCGATGATGGTGCTCACGACGAAGAGCGGAGAGCGGGGTCCCAGGCTGACCAGGAGGATGGCGGGCAGGACGAGGGCGGACAGCATGCTGCCCAGCGAGACGTAGCCGGTGGCGAAGACCACGACGACGAAGATGGCGAACGTCACGGCCATCGGCATCGGCGCGAGCGCGAAGAAGACCCCCGCCGCGGTGGCCACTCCCTTTCCACCCTTGTGGAGCTTGAGGAAGATCGGCCGGACGTGGCCGGCGATCGCCGCGATGCCGCAGGCGATGGCCCAGACGATCGGATCGCGCGCGCTGACGATGCGCGGCGGCAGATAGTACACGGGCACGGCGCCCTTCAACGCATCGGCGAGGAAGACGAGCACGCCGATCTTCCACCCGAGGACGCGGAACACGTTCGTCGCGCCGAGATTGCCCGAGCCGTGCTTCCGGAGATCGACACCGCGCAGCTTGCCCGCGATCGCGGCGAAGGGGATCGAGCCGCTGAGATACGAGAGCGCGACGGCGACGATCGGCTCCACGCTAGTCCGCCGATGCTCCGCCGCCCTTGCGGCGCATCAGGATGCGCAACGGATTGCCGGTGAACTGCCACGACTCGCGGAAGCCGTTGTGGAGGAAGCGCACGTAGTGCTCCTCGACCAGATCGGGATGGTTGCCGAACACCGCGATCGTCGGCGGCTGCACGCTCACCTGCGTCGCGTAGTTCAACTTGACTTCTCGACCTGCGGCCTGCGAGGGCTGGCGTCGCGCCAGCAGCTCGGCCAGGCGCTCGTTCACCTGCGACGTCGGGATGCGCTTCCGGCTCTCGTCGTCGACGAGCTGGATGAGATCGAGGATCTTCGTGACGCGCTGGCCGGTGAGCGCGGAGGTG
>JBJMNN010000079.1:0-24220 GCA_045804245.1 Gemmatimonadaceae bacterium
ACGCGGGCGCGGGCGGGATCGCAGTCGGCGTGCACACCACGCAGTTCGCCATCCGGCAGCCCGAGCACGGGCTGTATCGCCCGGTACTCGAGCTCGCGGCGGAGACGGCGCGCGCTCGGCGACACGCATCGCGCGCACCGATCGCGCTCGTCGCCGGCGCGATCGGTCAGACCGCGCAGGCCGTGGCCGAGGCGGAGGTCGCCGCGTCGCTCGGCTACGACCTCGTGCTGCTGAGCCTCGGCGCACTGCGCGACGCGAGCGACGAGGCGCTGATCGCTCACTGCCGTGCCGTGGCCGCGGTGCTGCCGCTCTTCGGCTTCTACCTGCAGCCGGCCGTCGGCGGCCGCGTGCTCGGCTACCACTTCTGGCGCGCCTTCGCCGAGATCGAGCGCGCCTGGGCGATCAAGATCGCGCCCTTCGACCGCTACCGGACGCTCGACGTCGTGCGCGCCGTGGCCGATTCCGGACGCACCGACCTCGCGCTCTACACCGGCAACGACGACTCGATCATCCCCGACCTCGTGACGCCGTTTCCGGGCGGCGGCGACGCCTCACCGCGTCGCATCGTCGGCGGACTGCTCGGCCAGTGGTCCGTGTGGACGCACTCGGCCGTCGGAGTGTTGGGGAGCGCGCGCGCGGCGCGCGAGACGGGCCGCATCGACGCGGCGCTCCTGCGCGACGGTGCCGCGCTCACCGACGCGAACGGAGCGATCTTCGACGCGGCCAACGATTTCGCCGGCTGCATACCGGGAATCCACGAGGTGCTGCGCCGCCAGGGACTGCTGCGCGGCACCTGGTGTCTCGATCAGCACGAGAAGATGTCGCGCGGGCAGGCGGAGGAGATCGACCGGGTGGTTCGAGAATATCCGGAGTTGACGGATGACGCGTTTGTCTCCGAGCGCCTGGAAGGATGGCTTCGTCCTTGAACTTCGACTGCAGTAGCTGGTACGACGGACGTAGCACGGACGCAGTACCGGAGAGAGGCTCCCGGAAGGTGGTGAGCCCTTCGCCGTGAAGGACTCTGACGGTCGAGATCTCAGGGGCATTCCGGAAGGCTCCCACCGATACCGGGTACGTGCTACGTCAGTCGTACTCGGTACTGGGAGCGGCAGTTCAGTTCAACGCCAGCATTCCAGCTGCCCAGCTTTTCCTCGCCGGCCGCTCGAACCCCTCTCGCAGCGATCCAAGGTCGGTGAGACTCGTGTCGAACACCACGCTGTTCTCGCGGATCGCGCCCGAGTCGCGCAGCGCCTTGAGCTCGTGGCGCTCCACCGACTGCACCTCGCCGGAGCTGTCGCGGTAGAAGACGCGCCCGCCGCCGACGAGGCGGGCGCCGCCGAGCTGCGGCTCGAGGGCCTGCAGCACGCGGAACAGGCCGTCGATCGAGCAGCCGGAGGCTCCCGCGCTGCGCTGATCCACGCCGACCACGAGCAGCCGGCCGAAGCGCCACTCGTACGCCGCGGTGAGCGGCTCGCCGTGAGCCTTCCATTGGTCGAGGTAGCCCTCGACTGCTTTCATGAGCTGCTCGGTCGCCTCATCGGAGAGGGGCCGGTCGCTGCCGAACACCCAGACACGGGCGGAGTCCGGAAGAGTTTCGAAGGGAACGAGCGGCATGGCGAAGCTCCGTGGTGAGCGGATGGACGACGCGCGGCGCGCTCGGCGCGCGCGATGGTCGCTGCTTAACATACTCGCGGCCACGGTCCCGCTTCCAGATCAACGCACCTTCAATGCCGAGCTTTCCGACGATCGCCCTCGCCGCCGGCGGGAGCGTCATCGCGCTTGCCCTCGCAACCCGCACCTCCCGGGTCCAGGCGATTGACGATGCGCTCGAGCGCGGCGCGTTGCGCGCCCGGCAGCGCGCGCGCGTCCTGCGCGCGGCCAGCATCGGCACGCTGCCGGGTGAGCCGTACATGCATCCCACGATCGGGGCCGCGTGCGCCGCGATCGTCATCGCCGCGACACGCGGGCCCCTCCTCCCCGTGCTCGCGGCACTCGCCACCGCGTCGATCGGCGCCATCCTCGCGCACCACGCGGTGAAGCTCGTGTACCGCCGCCCACGTCCCGCCGGCGCCCTCGCGCGCGGGAAGACCGAGCCCGCGTTCCCGAGTGGACACACCACCGATGCGACGGCCGTGCTCGTCACTGGCGCCTATCTGCTCGCGCAGCAGGGGCTCGCGACGCCGAGCGTCGTGGCGGCGGCGGCGCTGGTCCTCGCGCTGTCGACCGGGGTGAGTCGCGTGCTCCTCGGGTGGCACTGGGCCACCGACGTGCTCGGAGGCTGGATCACCGGCGTCGGCGTCGCCGCATGTGCGTCGGGCCTCTACGAGTCGCTGGCGCGAATCTCGTAGAGCCCCGACCTCACCGCTCCGACGTTACGGCTTCGCGGCCGTCGGTAGCTGCAGCAGCGGCGTTGCGCCGCCCGTCACCTGCGGCATCTGCCCGTTCCACTTCTTCGTCAGCTCGTATTGCACGAGTGTCGGCGTGATGCTCGCCGAGAGCAGCTGGTTGGCGCGGGCCTGCGCTTCCGCCTCGGCCATGATCGCCTTGGCGCGGCCCGCCGCCTTGATCGAGTCGCCCTGCGCCTGGAACGTGTTCTTCTGCAGCTCGTTCTGCGCCGTGAGCGCCTGCTGCTGCATGACGTTCTTCTGGTTGATCGCCTCCATCACCGCGGCCGGCGCGCGGAGCTCGTTGATCGTGAACTGCTTCACCTCGAAGCCGTACGGCGCGAGCCGCTGCGCGATCAACGCGCGCGCACGGTTGGTCGCTTCGGCCTTCTTCGGCCCGATGATGTCCGCCACCGGCTCCGTGCCGAACACCTCCTGCAACGCCTGGCGGATCGTCTGCTTCACGAAGCCGTGCGTGATCTGATCGATATCCGTGCGGAAGGTCGAGTACAGCTTCGGCGTCTGCGCGGGATCGAGCTCGAACGAGAGCGACACGTCCAGCGAGACCGGCTGTCCCTCCACGCTGTTGACATTGATCTCGTCGTTGGTGCCCGAGCCTTCGCCGGTCGAGCGCGTCAGCACGACCGTCCGCAGGAAGACCGGATACTCCTCGATCCCGGTCGCGAACGGCACGCGCGTATGCACGCCTGGAGTGAGCGGACGCGGATCGACGCCGCCACCGGCGCGGTGGATCACGATCCCGACGTTGCCCGGGTTGATGTACGTGAACGTCGATGGTAGCAGGAACAGCGCGGCGACGAGGATCATCGCGCCGAAGATGATTCGCTGCAGCTTCGTACGGCCCTCCGAGCTCGGCTCGAAGTGCATCGACCCGAGACGGTCCGACATCGTGCTAGGCATTGACGATCTCCTTGTAGCAGTCAGGGCACACCCGCTCTCCGCTCGCGAGGCGTACCAGTTGGTCTTCGGTGTGGCGGCCATGGATGACGCACACCAGCTCGGCCGCCTGTTCGATGCGCTTGCGATTCTGCGTCTGGCGGAACCGGACGCCCGCTGGCGTGGTGTAAATGATCACCCAATAAAGAAGGGCGCCACCCGCCGCGATCAGCGCGACGAAAAGCACCCCTTCGACTATGATGGCACCCATTTGCTCGCTCTTCCTGGCGCGACTCGGCGCGCCGACGTTGTACCCAGCCTTACGCGACGCGTGCAGCGGCGGTTTCAATCAGGCACCGGCGTGCATGCGCCGTCACGAGCTCTCCGGACGACCGAAAAGCAGCTGCACCATCCCCACGCCATCGGGCTTCGTGAGCACGTAGGCGTGATCACCCGGCTCGAGCCGCGTGTCGCCCTTCGGCGCGATCAGCTCGCGACCGCGCACGATCATCGTCACCGCGGCGCCCTCCGGAAATGGGAGCTCGTGGAGCATCATGCCGGCCACCGGCAGTGCCTCGTCGACGTAGTAGGACAGCAGCTCGCCGTCGAGCCGATCGAACGACTCGATCGTGAGCACCGCGTCGGGCGGCGGCGGCTCCTCCGATTCGAGCGCGAGACGGCGCGTCATCCACGGCACCGTGGTTCCCGGCAGGAACGCGTTGAGCACGACGATGAAGAACACGATGTTGAACAACCGCGCCGCGCCCGGCGCGCCGGCGAGCACCGGGAACGTGGCGAGGATGATCGGCACCGCACCGCGCAGCCCGACCCACCCGACGTACAGCACGTCGTTGCGCGGGAAGCGGAGCGGTACGAGGCACAGCGCCGCCATCACCGGACGCGCCACGAAGGTGAGCGCCAGCCCGACGATCGTGCCCACCCATGCCGCTTCCAGCAGCTGCGACGGATACACGAGCAGTCCGAGCACGAGGAACATCACCACCTGACCGAGCCACGCGAGCGAATCGTGGATGCGTCTGAGCGCGGTACCGTACGGCAGGCGTCCCGCGCCAAGTGCGACGGCGGCGACGTACACGCCGAGGAACCCGCTGCCGTGGATGAAGGTGGGCAGCGAGAAGGCGAAGAGCGCTGTGGCGAGCGTCATCACGGAGTAGAGACCACTCGCCGGCAGCCGCGTGCGCGCGAGCAGCCAGCGCGCGCCGCCGCCGATCGCCACGCCGATCGCCGCGCCGATCGCGATCTCGCGCAGCACATCCAGCGCGACGAGCCAGATGGAGACGCGCTCGCCGAGCAGCTGTCGCGTGAGCAGCGTGGTGAGAATGACGGCGACGGGATCGTTGATCCCCGACTCCACCTCGAGCGTGCCACCCACGCGGTGTTTGAGCTGGATGCCGTTCGAACGAAGGACGGCGAACACCGCCGCGGCGTCGGTCGACGACACGATCGCGCCGAGCAGGAACGACGCGCTCCACGGCAGTCCGAGTCGGTTGGCGACGAGCGCGACGAGGACCATCGTGCCGACGATGCCGACGGTCGCGAGCAGGCCGGCCGATGCGAGCGAGCGCCGGAGCGTGTCGACGGGTGTGTTCAGCCCACCGTCGAACAGGATGAGCGCCAGCGCGGCGGAACCGATTCGGAAGGCGAACTGGTAGTCGTCGAACGCGATGCCGCCGAGCCCCTCGGAGCCGGCGAGCATGCCGATCGCGAGGAAGATCAGTCCCGCCGGTACGCGCAGCCGCTGCGTGGCGTGGCTCACCAGCGCGCTCGTGGCGAGCAGCAGCGCCACCACCATGAAGAAGACGGCGGTGGCGTGTGGCTCGCTCGTCATCGCGCCAGCTCGAACCGCAGTGCCTCCTCCAGCGTCGGATGGGCGAAGTGAAACATGGTGCGCAGAAGCTTTCGGGGTAGCGCGCGCTGCCCCGCCAGGATCGTCGAGCGCGCCATCTCGCCGTAGAGCAGCTCGAGCGCGAAGCGCGGCACGGTCACGAGCGCGGGACGATCGAGCACACGCCCGAGCGTCGTCGCGAACTCCGCGTTCGTCACCGGGTTCGGCGAAACGAGATTCACCGGACCATGCAGTCCGACGGTCGCGATGGCATGCTCCATCGCGCGCACATGGTCCTCGAGCGAGATCCAGCTCATCCACTGCCGCCCCGTACCGATCGGCCCACCGACGCCGAGCCGGAAGTGGGGGAGCAGCCGCTCGAGCGCTCCGCCGTGTGCACTGAGCACGATTCCCGTTCGCAGCAGCACGACCCGTACGCCCGCATCCTTCGCCGCTTCCGTGGCGGACTCCCACTCGCGCGCCACCTCCGCGAGAAAGTCCGTGCCCGGAGCGCTGTCCTCGTCCACCGCCTCATCGCCCCGGTCGCCGTAGTATCCCACGGCGGATCCGCTCAGCAGCACGCTCGGCTTCCGGTCCAGCGCGACGATCACGCGGGCGAGCAGCTCAGTTCCGCGCACGCGGCTCTCGCGGATCGCGTCGCGCCGCGCGCCGGTCCACCGCTGCGCGATCGGCTCACCGGCGAGATTGACCACCGCGTCCGCGCCTTCGACCTCCCGCGGCTCGAGCGTCCCGCGCATCGGATCCCAGAAGATGTCGTCGGGGCCGACGGCGTCCGGCGAGCGGACGAGCCGTCGCACTCGCGTCCCGTTGCGCCGCAGACGGGCGAGCAGGGCGCGGCCGATCATGCCGGACGCTCCGGTGATGGCGACGAACGGGGAGGCGGCGGACGACGGATCGGTCGGCATGGCTCGGCGGCGGCGGTCGCGGCACGCCAGGCCGAGGCTCGGCCGGCGGACGTCGGATGCAGAACGTCACACCGGCAGGAGGCGTTCCGCTACAGCTCGCGGCTCATGAGGATTCGGCGCGCGATCTCGTCGACCACCGCATCACTGCGGTAGACATCGTCGGCGACGCGGCGCCGGATCTCGCGCACACGCTCGCTCCGCGACTCGTGCCGCACGGGCTGGAACTGCGCGCCGGCCGGTCGATCGCCGCGTGCCGCGCCGTCGTCTTCGGATCGTGGGTCCATGGCTCCTCCTGCCTCGGAGTATCGGCCGCCTGGCTCGCGGCTTGAGCCCCTTCCTTGCTTCGCCTTGAGTCACGGCACCACTCCGGGGCGGCCGAGCTCATCGGGGACGTTCCGTCGCAGCGCTGTTGCGAGACTTTACACCGACACGTCTCGACGGTATTCCTCGCCTCCGCCTCGAAGTCTCACGCCCCACGCCGGCACATGGCCACCATCCTGTACGTGGACGATGAGCCCGCGATCGGGCTCATTCTCGAGGATACGCTCGAGCGGGCCGGCCACTCGACCGTCGGCGCGCACAGCGTCCCCGAAGCGCTCCAGGCGCTCGCGAAGGGAAACGTCGACCTGATCATCTCGGATTACCGGATGCCCGGGCTGACGGGGCTCGAGTTCCTCGAGTTGCTGCAGCAGGAGGGCTACGACGTCCCGCTGATCATGCTCACCGGCTACGCGACGATCGAGCACGCCGTCGCGGCGATCAAGGCCGGAGCGGTGGATTACATCACCAAGCCGGTGCGGCCGGAGCAGCTCGAGCTCTCCGTGGCCCAGGCGCTCGAGGTCGTGCGGCTCCGCCGCGAGAACGACACGCTGCGCCGCGAGGTGATGGAGTTCCGGAACGAGCGCGCCATCATCGGCGAGAGTCTCCAGATCCGGCGACTGCTTCAGACCGTGACGACCGCCGCCCCGACCCGCGCCACCGTCCTCCTCGAGGGGGAATCGGGGACGGGCAAGGAGCTGTTCGCGCGCGCCATCCACGACGCGAGCGACCGGCGCGACCGCCCGTTCATCAAGCTGAATTGCGCGGCACTCCCGGAAGGGCTCGTCGAGAGCGCCCTGTTCGGCCACGAGAAGGGGGCGTTCACCGGGGCGATCAAGCGCGTCGAGGGGGCGTTCGAGCGGGCGCACCTGGGCACGCTCCTGCTCGACGAGGTCAGCGAGATGCGGCTCGATCTGCAGGCCAAGCTGCTGCGCGTGCTGCAAGAGCAGGAGTTCGAGCGGGTGGGCGGCTCGAGCCCGATCAAGGTCGACGTGCGGATCATCGCGACGACCAACCGGAACCTCGCGGCGTACGCGGCGCAGGGACACTTCCGGCAGGATCTCTTCTTCCGGCTGAGTGTCCTACCGATCTCGCTGCCGCCGCTGCGCGACCGTCCGGGCGACATCCCGCTGCTGGCGCAACGCTTCGCGATCCGCATCGCGAACGAGATCGGCAAGGAGATCCGGGGGCTGGCGCCCGAGACGGTCGAACTGCTCCAGCGCTACGAGTGGCCGGGAAACGTCCGTGAGCTCCAGCACGCCGTGGAGCGCGCCGTGATTCTGTCGCCCGACGCGGTGCTGCAGCCGGCCGCCTTCGACCGCCAGCGGTTCGGCCTGAGTGCGCGCGGAACCGGGCCCGTCCCTGCCCGTGGCGTCTCGTCCCTCTCGCCGAACGGGCTTGCCGGCACATCCGTCGTGCCGGAGGGGGCCGTCGTCCTGACCTCTCTGGACGTGGCGAATGCAGAGTCCCGTCTGATCGAGCGGGCCCTCGCAGTGAGCGGAGGGAACCGGACGCGGGCCGCCGAGCTGCTCGGGATCAGCGTGCGGACGCTGCGGAACAAGCTGAACGGCCCTGCTCGCGAGGGCGCGGCGAACTAGCGTCACCCCGCCGAGATCGGCCAACCTTTCCCCCTCACTCGGCAGTTATTGCCGAGCCGGCAGTTCGTGCCGGGCTCGCTCGCACCGGTGCGTCAAGGCTCGGCGCAGCGGCCCAACAGCGCATCTCGCCTCCCAAGTCGCTCGACGACAACTAGTTGCACGCACGCGCCCCGGGCCGGATTCCGATCGGAATCCGGCCTTTTCCCGTCGTCGTCGCATGGCCCCTGGTCTGCCATAGAAGCCCTGCGAAGCGGCCACGTCCGGCGACACCGCTCTTCCCTCCTCCGTCGCCCTCGGTCATCCGATTCTTCCCCCCGCCCCGATGAAGGAGTCATCCGTGGATTCTCGTGCGCACTGGTCCGCCACTGCAGTTGGGGACAATTCAGCCCGGGACGCTCTCCTCCTCGAGAACCTGAATCTGGTCCACCACGTCGCCCGGCAACTTTCCAGGAGCCTCGCCGTGGAGGCGGATTTCGACGAGCTGGTGAGCGCCGGCACGATCGGGCTGATGACCGCGGTGAAGAGCTTCGATGCGCGGCGAGGGCTCGCGTTCAGCACCTTCGCCGTTCCGCGGATCCGTGGCTCGATCCTCGACGAGCTTCGCCGCCAGGATCACGTGCCGCGTTCCGTGCGCCGCAAGGCTCGCGACATCTCCCGAGCGCGTGAAGTGCTCATGCGTGCGCTCGGCCGCATGCCCGAGGACTCCGAGCTGGCCCACCAGCTCGGGACCGACGTGCAGACGCTGTGGCGCTGGCAGGCGGACGTGGAGGGCTCGGTCCACCTGTCGCTCACGGCAACACCGGGCGACGACGGCAGCACGGTTCCGGCGCGCGTGGAGTTCCTCAGCAACGACGAGGAGTCGGCCGACGAGCGGCTCGCGCGCGCGGACGAGGTGGCGCTGATGCGCGAGGCGATCCTCCGACTGAACGATCAGGAGCGCACCGTGCTTTCGCTCTACTACTTCGAGGAGCTCAAGTCGGCCGATATCGCCGAGGTCCTCGGCATCAGCGAGTCCCGGGTGTCGCAGATCCGTTCGAAGGCGCTGAGCCGGCTCCGCACCGAGCTGGCACCGATGCGCGCGATCGCGTAACCGAGGAGCGATGCTAGCTGGCCGGTGATTCGCCGCGCGCCTCGCGCTCGCGACGGCGAAGCTCGCGCAGCGACGGCATGGTGAGCACCAGCTCGTCGTCCGTGCGTGTCACGCGGCCGCCGCATCGTACCGCGAGCGCCTCGAGATCGGCCGATGGGGCGTTGCGCGTCGCGACGCGCACGGAGACCGTCTCTTCGTCTCCATGAACCCTGATGGCCGCCGCGCCTCCATCGCGCTCGGAGCCGGCCTCTCGCTTGGCGGCGTGCACGAGCATGACCATCGCGTGCACGAGCGCCCATCGCGGCGCGCGCACGGCACCAGGCGCACCCTCGAACGTCAGGCTGACCTGCCCGCCGCGAAATCGCGGATGATGTTCGTGCAGCCGAACCGCGTCGTCGAGCACGGCGCGCAGCTCGAGCGGTTCGGCCTCCACCGAGCGCTGCGGAAGAAGTCCGAACAGCGCGTTCACCCGATGGAGCTGCACGATCTCCGTCGGCAGCACAGTCAGCGGATCCTCTTGCTCGTCGCCGAGCTTCGCGAGCTCCACGAATGCGCTCAGCGCCGCCACGCGGTTGTTGAGCGCGTGCACGAGCCCCTTGAGCAGCTCCTCCGAGATGGTGCGCCAGTCGTCGTCGACCGGCGCGTCGGGGTGCGGCGTCGGGATGCGGGAAGTCATGAGGCTCGGGGAAAAATCGTCTCGCGTGTCATGGAGCCAACGGCCGTGTGCAGCGGGAATAAGCAGACCGGCAGCGCCGTCTGCCATTCGTGGTCCATCGATCGTCACTGTCGATGGATGGGCCGCCTCGCACAGGCGTGAGCGGGCCATGCGATGCGTGCCGGCCGCTGAGAAACTGGACTTTGCAACAGCTCATGTGTAGGTGGTCTCACCGGCTCGGCACGCTGCGTCACCTCCAACTCGCCCAGACATGATTACCCCCGCGCTCGCCTTCCTGATCGCTCTCGCTGGCCCGCCCGACACGGTCCGCGTCGTGCCCGACAGCGCTCCCGCCACGATCCCGTCGCGGCTGGAGCTGCCCGTCTCGCTGCAACTCGAGGCGGACACTACGCCGCGCCGTCGCCGGAAGGCGATCGAGGTGAGCGACTGGTACGAGCGCCGGCTCAGGATCCACCGCTACGGCGCGTATGCGACGATCCCGCTGTTCGTGTTCCAGGCGGCCGCGGGCAATGAGCTGTACAACAAGGGCAGCGGTGCGGATGGGTGGGCGAGAAACGGACATCGCGTCGGCGCGACCGCGCTCGCGACCGTGTTCGGCGTCAACACCGTGACGGGGCTGTGGAACCTCTGGGATTCGCGCGCGGCCCCGCAGGGGCGCACGCGCCGCACGATCCACACGCTGCTCATGCTCGCGTCGGACGCCGGCTTCGCGTACGCCGGCATCAAGCTGTCCGAGGACGCCGAGCAGAGCGCCGATGCGCGGCGCAAGCACCGCAACCTGGCCTACACCTCGATGGGTGTAGCCATCACCGGCGCCGGGATGATGGTCCTGTGGCGCGACTGACCCGATGATCTTCCTCGCTCAACTCACCGCCGCCGAAAGTTCGAGCGCGCTCGCGCGTCTCGCCGAGCCGTGGAACGCGCTCTACAGCGACTCCAAGGCGGTCTCGTCAACCGTCGTGTTCCTGCACCTCGTGCCGCTGCTGCTGGCTGGAGGCGCAGCGATCACGGCCGACCGCGCGACCCTCCGCGCCGCGCGCGGCAGCGCCGAGGATCGGGTGCGTCAGCTCCGTGACCTCGCCCGCGTGCATGTGGTGGTGCTGGGCGGTCTCGCACTCTCATTCGCGAGCGGGGTACTGCTGTTCCTCTCCGACGTGGATGAGTTCCTCGGCTCGCCAGTGTTCTGGGTCAAGCTCGGGTTCGTCGGGCTGCTGCTGCTCAACGGGTTCATGATGACTCGGACCGAGAAGGCGCTCGGCTCGGGAGGAAACGAGACGGTGCTATGGGGCCGGCTCCGCACGATCTCCGTGCTGAGCCTGATCCTCTGGACCGCCACGACGCTCGTCGGCGTCGTGCTCACGAACTACGCATAGACTGGAGCTTTGAGATGACGGATATCGAGCCGAGCGCGTCGAGCGACGACTGCGCCGGATGCACCTTGCACAACCGGCGCGACTTCCTGCTCGACGCGCTGCGCGCCGGCGCGGCGGCGCTCGCGGCGATCGGCATGGTACCGAATGGCGCCGAGGCGATGCCGCTGGGCTGGATCAGCGCGATCGCGGCGAAGGGCGAAGAACGGACGTATCCCGTCCCCGCCGCGGACGGCGTGCAGATCGACAAGGACAACGAGGTGATCCTCGCACGCTCCGGCAAGTCGGTGTACGCGTTCGCCCTCGCATGTCCGCATCAGAACACCGCGCTCAGGTGGGACGCGGGCAACAACCGCTTCCAGTGCCCCAAGCACAAGTCGAAGTACCGCCCGGACGGCACGTTCATCGAGGGCCGAGCGACGCGCGGCATGGATCGCTACGCGGTGCGGCTCGTCGGCAGCTCGGTGGCCGTCGACGTGGACAAACTGTATCAGGAAGACACCGATCTCGCGCAGTGGCAGCACGCCGTCGTGGCGCTGCCCTGACCATCGCTCACCCTCTCCTCTCTCCCGTCCCGACATGAGCTGCGAGGATTGCCTCAGCCGCCGCGCGTTCCTGACCAAGAGCACGCTCGCCGTGGCGGGCGTGGCCGCGCTGACCGCTGCATGTGGTGATGGCCAGATCGGCGGCTCCGGTGCGACGGGCCCACTGCCCACCGGATTGACGCTCAAGGTGTCGACCGTGCCTGCCCTGGCCACCGTGGGTGTGCTCGCGTACGTCCCGGCGGACTCTCGCGTGGCGGTGAAGCGTACCGGCCCGGCGAGCTTCCTCGCGCTGTCGACAACGTGCACCCACGAGGGCACGCATCTCGACCTGGTGAACAACGCGCTCTCGTTCGAGTGTCCGAACCACGGCTCCCGGTTCGATTCGGACGGCAACGTCACGCGGGGGCCGAACGCTTCCGGCACGGTGACCAAGCTGCCGATCCTCACGACGCGCTACGATGCGACGACGGACATCCTGACGATCGGATAGCTCGATCGCGGCACGCGGCTCGGCGACGCCGGAGGCACTGTCGCCTCCGGCGTCGTAGTTTTTGGTGCATGCTGATCGGTATCGCCGGGATGGTGGGCTCGGGCAAGAGCACATTGACGCGCGCACTCGCGGCGCGGTTCGGCCTGCAGCACGTGCTGGAGAGCGTGGACGAGCACAATCCGTGGCTCGAGCGCTTCTACGCCGGCGGCGTCGACGCGATGCGCGCCACGGCGCTCAACCTCCAGCTGCACTTCCTGGCCACCCGGTTCGAGAGCATGCGCCGCATCCGCGGCGCCGGCGGCAGCTGGGTGCTCGACCGCACGTGGTACGAGGACGCCGAGATCTTCGCGCGCGGACACTACGACGAAGGACTGATGTCGGACGTCGAGTGGGAGCTGTACCGGCGGCTGTACATCGAGCTGCTGCACTCTCCCGCTGCACGTCCGCCGCGACTGCTCGTCTACCTGCACGCGCCGCTCGCGACGATCGTGGAGCGCATCCATACGCGCGGACGCGCGAAGGAGCGCGACACGTCGGACGAATACTGGGCCGCGCTGCACGGCCGCTACGAGCGCTGGATCGCGCGCTTTCGCGGCTGCCCGGTGCTGAGCCTCGACGTGCGCGAGTATGATCTGGTCTCCGATCCGGCGGCGATCGAGGCCATCGCCGCGCGGGTGCGCGCGCGGCTCGAGCCCGAGCTGCCGCAGACGGAGCTGTTTCCGGGCGCGCTGCGCGCGACGTCGTCGGTCGTCAGTTCTCGGTGATCGCAGTTGTCGGGTGTCAGTTGTCAGTAATCGGCTGGCATACGCCTCTGACCACGCTGTGGCCATTCCCGCTGGCTGACGTGAACCGATAACTGACATCCGGCGACCGACAACCCGCGACCGACAACCAAAGTCCGGGCACGTACACGCCGTTCCCGGGTACGACCACCCGTCCCGCACCACTCCCGCCATGCGCACTGTTCCCCTGCCCCGCCTCTTCCGCGCCTTTGCCGCGCTCGCGCTGCTTGGCGCCTGCCGCGACCGGGCGAGCACCGACGGCACCTCCGGTGTCGATTCGGCGTTCGCGCGCGACATCGAGCTGGCACAGCAACAGGCGCCGCCGCAGACCGTGTTCAACGACGCGCCCCTCGGCGGCTCCGCCGCTGCGGCGTCCGAGAGGTCCGCGCCGACCCCGTCGCCGGCGCGCGCTCCGAGGCCCACGCCGACGCCGCGCCGCGAGTCTCCGCGCGCACCGGTGACGCGCACCCCGCGGTCCACACCTCCCGAGCCGGCGCCCGCCGAGCACGCACCGGAGGCGCCTGCGGCCGCGGCGGGGGTCATCGGCGCCGGCGCGCGCGTCGGCATGACGATGAACGACCGCACCTGCACCACGGCGCTCGTCGGCGACAAGTTCACCGCCACCGTTTCCTCCGCCACCGTCGGCAGCAACGGCGCGGTGATTCCCGCCGGCGCGACAGTGGTGCTTGAGGTGACGTCAGTGGAGCGCGCCGACCCGCTCGAGGCGAGTCGTATCCACTTCCATGTGCGCGCGATCGACGTGAACGGTGAGCCCTATCCCGCCGAGGGCGAGGTGGCGGCGCTGAGCCAGATGGAGACGGAGCGCGTGTCCGGCGGCAGCGACCGCACGAAGGTCGTGGGCGGCGCCGTGGCGGGTGCGGTGCTCGGGCGCATCTTCGGCGGCAGCACGAAGGCCACCGTGATCGGAGCGGCGGCAGGCGCGGCGGCGGGCACCGCCGCGGCGAGGCGCTCGCAGAACACCCAGGCCTGCCTCGCCGCGGGGAGCTCGCTCCAGCTAACTCTCTCGCGCGAGATCGTGATGCGGCGCGAGAGGAAGCTCTGATTCAGCTCCCTCCACCCCCTGGGTCGTTGACGATCACCGGATCGGGACTCGTATAGGGTGTGCCATCGAGCTCCACGGTGATGTTGTACGAGTAGGCCTCGAGGACTTTGTCGAGGAAGTCATCCTTGATGTGAAGGATGTTTCCCGTCCCCGGAACGTCGTACGAGAACTGGTGCAATGTGTCGTCCTTGACCTCGGCGCTCTTGAACTTCCAGTTCGGCGCCGGCGGCTTCTGAGTCAGAACGACGATGCCCGCGGCGGTCATTCTCACGGTCCTGCGCTCGAACGCGAACTGCGGATCCTTGTCCTTATCGAAGGTCACGCTCACGGTCGGGCCCGATCTGATCGACACTGGAGGGTCCTCAGGGGAAGGGAAGGGAGAGACAACAGGAAACGCGGACAGCGCCTGCTTTCCTACTGTTGCACCAGCAACCCTGCTGCCCGCATTCGCGCAATCCAGCGCGGGCGTCTGTATCCCTCTTGCTCGACCGTCCGCACGATCGGACGTGCCTCGTTCACGCGGCCCAGGTTCACGAGCGCGGTCGCACGCAGCACGCGGAGCTCCGCGACCCCTGCGGCAGTGGTGGCGGAATCGACGACCGCGAGCGCACCCGTCCACGCGCGCCGCGCTGCGGTGGTGTCGCCCATGCGCTGCGCCGCGTCGCCGGCGGCGAGGTACGCGTTCCCGAGCGCGAGGCGAACGGCCTGGTCGCCGGGCCGCTTCGCCAGGACGGGCTCGACGATCGAGATGGCGCGCCGCGCATCGGCCTCGGCGTCGCGCGCGCGGCCCGCGGCGGTGAGCGCGTAGCTCGACAGCGTCAGCGTTCTCGCGAGCTCGTTCTGCCATACGGCGTTGTTCGGCGTCGTGGCCAGCTTCGGATCGAGGAGCGCGCGGCTGGCCGTCGCCGCGTCGAGCGCCTCCGCCGTGCTTCCGCGCTCGAGCGCGATCGTCCCGACGATGCGATGCACGATGCCGAGAAAGCGCCGCTTGTCCGGGTTGCTCGTATCGGCTGCCACGAGCGCGACATACAGATCGCGCGATGCCTTGGCCTCGCGCGTGGCGTCATCGGTCTTGCCGAGCGCCATGTCCAGCTCCGCGATGTACGAGTAGGCCGTCGCCAGACGCAGCTTGTACAGCTGGTTCGGCGGATCGCGCGCGACGAGGCGTTGCTTCAGCGCGAGCTCCGCACGATGCGATTCGAGCGCACCCGCGTAGTCGCCGAGCTTGCGCTGCACGTTTCCGGCGGAGTTGTAGCTGTTGGCGAGATCCATCTGCCAGTCGAGATTCGCCGAGTCGCGCCGCACCACCGCTTCCTCGGCACGAATCGCCTCGCGGAACGCCGCCAGCGCGCCTGGCAGATCGCCCTTGGATTCCTTCACCGAGCCGATGTTGCTGTTCGCCTGCCCGAGCTCGTTCTGGAAGCGCACGCTGTCCGGCGCGCGGGCGACGAGGGCTTCCGTGATGGCGAGATAGGGCGTGAACTGGGCGAGCGCGGAATCGAGGTCGTTGCGGCGCCAGTGAATGAAGCCGACCCAGAAATGGCTCGCGCCGAGCCCGAGCTGCCACTCGCTGTTCGACGAGTCGCGTGCCGCGAGCGCGGAGACCTGCGCGAGTGACTGCCGAAAGAGCGGCATCGCACCCGCGAAGTCGCCCTGCTCCACGCGCACCTCGCCGAGCTGGTGAAGCGCCTGCGAGCGACGGTACAGCTCCTCGTCGCTCAGGTCGCGCTCCGGAACGGCTTCGAAATACCCCTGCGCCGCCTTCGCGACTTTCTCGAGCACATCGAGACCGCCGATCGCGCTCAGTCGCGTGTGGAGGTCGCCGAGCATGAAGCTGATCAGCTCTTCCGCTTGCGTCTGGCGCTGCACGGCGACGGCGCGGGCGAGCGAGACGCGCCGCGCCTGCACCGCGATCGCCGCCGCGCCGACGACGATGAGCAGCGCCGTCGTCGCCGCGAACGTGACGGCGAGTCGGTGCCGTCGAACGAACTTCCGCGCTTGATAGACTCGGCTGGGCGGGCTCGCCGACACCGGCCGATTCGCGAGGTGTCGATCGATGTCGGTCGCGAGCTCCGTTGCCGTCTGGTACCGCCGCTCGCGCTCCTTGTCCAACGCCTTGAGGGTGATCCAATCGAGATCGCCCGTGAGCGCGCGCAGGAAACCGTGCACGTCGGTGCCGCACTGCGCGGCGAGCTTCGCTCGGATCTCCGGTGCGAGTGCACGCACACGGACGCTCGGAGCGACCGAATCGATCCGGGCGTGGTGCTCGAGGATGCGCAGCGCCGGCAGCGTGGTGTCGAACGGCAGGACACCGGCGAGCAGCTCGTAGAGAACGACGCCGAGCGAGTAGATGTCGGAGCGCGTGTCGACGTCGAGATTCGAACCGCGCGCCTGCTCGGGGCTCATGTACGCCGGCGTGCCGACGGTGATGCCGGGCAGCGTGAGACGCATGCCCGCATCCCCCTGGGTCGCCTTCGCGATCCCGAAGTCGATCACCTTGCAGATGGGCGTGTTGTCGATCGTCGTGACGAGGACGTTCGACGGCTTGATGTCCCGATGAATGATGCCTTTCTGATGGGCGTGCTGGATCGCGCGACACACCTGTCCGAACAGCGTCAGGCGTTGGTCGAGCGACAGCACGTTGGCCTTCGCGTACTCGCCGAGCGGAACGCCCGTGACACGTTCCATCACGAAGTACGGCCAGCCGTTCTCCGTGATGCCGGCGTCGAAGACCTTCGTGATGTTCGGGTGGTCCATCACCGCGAGCGCCTGGCGCTCGGCGTTGAATCGGGCGACGACGAGATCGGAGTCGTCGGACGTGCGAAGGACCTTGACCGCCACCTCGCGGCGGATCGGTTCGACCTGTTCGGCCAGGTAGACGACACCCATGCCGCCGGTGCCGAGCACGCCGAGGATGCGGTAGGGACCGATCCTCGAGGGCCGGTCGACGAGATCCACCGACGTTCCTACCGACAACCCACCCGTAGTGGCCAGGCTTCCGTCCCCCATCCTTCCCTGCTTGCGAACGAGACGACTAATAGGTCCGCCCCCAACCCTCAGCGCAAGACGTGATGTGGATCACACTTGCGACCCGCCGGCGACCGGGCATTAACGTCCGCCGCACGGCTGCGTCTCCTTGGGTGAACGGCGCGTGGGCCCCGCGTCGAGCTGCGATGCAGACTACTTGATTCCTTCATCTGGAGACGCTCACATGTCCACGCTCAAGTCGCTTCTCATCGGCGCCGTCGCGGTTCTCGGCGCTGCCGGTACTCTTTCCGCGCAGGCTGCGCATCCGCGCACCGAAGTGCGCCACGACCGCCGCGAGCTGAAGTCCGACCGGCGCGAGGTGCGCCAGGACAAGCGCGAGGTCGTCGGCGACCACAAGGAAGTCGTGCATGACCGCCGCGCGATCGTCGGCGCCAGGGCGGCGGGCGACACGGCCGCGGTGATCGCCGGGCGTCACGAGCTGAAGCGCGACACACGCGACCTGAGGCAGGACCGACACGACCTCACCGGCGACAAGCGCGACGCGCGCCAGGACCGCCGCGAGCTGCGTCGCGACGTCCGTGACGCCCGCCAGAAGTAGGCAGGGAGCCGAGTTACGAGACAGCGCGCCCCTGCGTCGTCACCGTGACGACGCAGGGGCGTTCTCATTTTGCCCGGTTGGGCTTACGCGGGCACCGTCGTCGCGCATACTCTACACGCGATGGCGATCGATACCCCCGACGAGACCAATCC
The DNA here is from genome assembly GCA_045804245.1 of Gemmatimonadaceae bacterium. Classification (GTDB taxonomy): domain Bacteria; phylum Gemmatimonadota; class Gemmatimonadetes; order Gemmatimonadales; family Gemmatimonadaceae; genus AG11. The sequence continues at coordinate 17,724 of JBJMNN010000079.1, forward strand.
GTCGCCTCCGCCCGCTTCGGCGGGTGAGGCGCCGGTCGTCGCGTCCGACTCCGACGAGCAGCCGCTGGCCACCAGCCAGCTCGGCTCGGGAGGGCTGGCGCAGCAGACGACGAGCGAGACCCAACCCGCCGTCGCCGTGCTCAAGGTCTGCCCACACTGCGGCACCGAGTACGAGACCGCGGCCCGCTTCTGCCCCGCCGACGGCACGTCGCTGCGCCCCAAGGGCTCGGACTCGCTCATCGGCAGCGTGCTCGCCGAGCGGTATCACATCCTCAAACGGATCGGCGAGGGCGGCATGGGCCGCGTCTACCTCGGCGAGCACGTGAAGATGAACCGCCAGTGCGCCATCAAGGTGATGAGCCCCTCGCTGGTGAACGACGCGGAGTCGGCATCCCGGTTCGCGCGCGAGGCGTCGAGCGCGGCGCGGATCATCCATCCGAACGTCGCCGCCGTGTTCGACTACGGGGAAAGCGACGGGCTGGTCTACCTCGTGATGGAGTACGTGGACGGCGAGCCGCTCTCGCGCCTACTCGCGCGCGAGGCGCCGTTCGCGCTCGAGCGCGCGGTGGACCTGGCGCGACAGGTCGCCGATGGCCTCGGCGCCGCGCACGAGCTCGGGATCGTGCACCGCGATCTCAAGCCGGACAACATCCTCGTCTCGCGGAGCAAGAGCGGGCGCGAGGTGGCGAAGGTCGTCGACTTCGGGATCGCCAAGGCGATGCAGGAAGGGGCGGGCGAGGCGCTGACGCGGACGGGCCTCGTCATCGGCACGCCGGAGTTCATGAGTCCCGAGCAACTGCTCGGCGATCCGATCGACGCGCGCAGCGATCTCTACGCGCTAGGCTGCATCCTGCATCTCATGCTCACCGCCGCGCCGGCGTTCGACGCGCCGACGCGCGAGCAGATGATCAAGCGCCGCCTGTCGGAGAATCCGCCACACGCGCAGGAGCTCGATCCGGGGATCCCCGACTCGATCGATCGTGTGATCGTGAAGCTGCTCGCGCGCACGCCCGACGAGCGCTACGGCTCCGCCGCCGAGGTGCGCGACGCGCTGAGCGGCGTGCACACGCGCCGGCTGAGCGCCGACGGCACGGTGCTGCCGCGCAAGGAGACGCCGCGCAGCGCGCAGACGATGGTGTTCGGCGCGGCGACGTCCGACGAGGCGACGGCGGCGAGGGCTGCGGCGAGAGCCGCGGTGCTGAAGACGCCACGTCACGCGCCGTCGGCGCCGGCACGCACGCGTCGGATGTGGCCCTGGGTGCTCGGCGTGCTCGCCATCGTCGCGATCGCCTGGAGTTTCTACGCGCGCGTGTCACGCGAGGGACATGAACAGCGGTATGCGAAGGCGCGCGCCGACAGCGCGCACCGCGCCGACAGTCTGCGCAAGCTCGACAGCGCACGAACCGACAGCGTGAACTCCGCGGCGCTGGTCGGCGGCATGGTGGATACCGCGCATTCGGCGGAGCAGATCCGAAGGGACAGCATCGCGCGCGCGACCGCCGCACTACGGCAGGCGGTCGTCGCAGCGATCCGCAGCTACACGAACGCGATCCAGCGGGGCGACATCCCCGGGGCGCGCGCGGCGTTCCCGCGAGTGCCGGAAGACGAGCTGAAACGGTGGGACGGCCTCCTGCAGCAGGGCGATCTTCGGATCCAGGTGCTTCCGCCGAGCAAGGTTCAGCTCAGCGAAGAAGGCAACGTGGTCGCCGATGCGGACGTCGTACTACAGGTGGAGGTCATCGACCGTGGGACGAAGACCCCCCTGATCACCAATCGGCTGCTGCGACACGCTCAGCTGACGAAGCAGGGCAGGTTCTGGCAGCTCGAGGAATTCCGCGCTCGCTGAGCTACGGCTTCTTTCCGAGCTTGGCGCGTAGGTCGTTGGCCAACGAGTCGAGCTGCGCCGAGTCGTAGCCGACGTCGGGCTCCTGGCCGTGCGTGAAGCGTGCTTCCGATCGGAGCTGCAGGGCATGCCACTCGTCGACGAAACGGGCGACGAAGCGGGTGCGGTAGCGCGGGTCGGGCACCCCCTCCCGGATCAGGCTCGCCTGCCAGGTCGTCATCGCGAATCCGGCGCGAGGATCGACGACGTCCACCACGTAGCGCTGCGACAGCGCGTCGGTGAGACTGCGCATCGCCGTCTGGTGCGACAGCCCGTCGCGTACATCGATGCTGCGCATGGCGGGGGCGTCTGCCGTGGTGCGGACGAAGCTCGCCGGCGCGAGCGCATTTCCCGGGGTGACCGTGGCCGCCGCACTCTCCGATGACGCCGTCTTGCCGGTGGACGCGCACGCGATCAGTACGCTGGCGAGCAGAAGCGGTGGCAGTCGCATGCCCCAATATACACCGCCAATGAGAATGGGCAGCCGCCTCGGGCTGCCCATCCTCACCTGGCTAAGCCCGCCCGCGGCGGTGCCGATCACTGCTTGCAGGTGCCCTTCGGATCCGGCTTCGGCTGGTCGACCACGATGCGATGGTCGAGGTTGGCGATCCGCAGCGCGGAGTCGTGGACCAGCGTCGCGACCTGCGCCATGCGGGCGTAGTCGATGTACTGCGGCTCGTCGGTCACCTGGTGGTAGTCCGCGTGGCCGCCGGTCGTGAAGAACACCACCGGGATTCCGTACCGGGCGTACTCGTAGTGGTCGCTCCGGCAGTAAATCCTCTGCGGGTGCCCGTTGGCGTCGATGGCGTAATCGAAGGCGAGACCGAGCTTGTTCGACTTGTTGACGTCCTCGATCAGGTCGCCGAGCTCGGTGGAGAGCCGCCGCGAGCCGACGAGCTGCACGTAGCCCGGTCCGCCATGGAGCTCCCCACCCTCCTTCGCCTCGCCGGTGACGTCGGTCGCGGCGCCGCGGCCCACCATGTCCATATTGAGCTGGGCGACGATCGAGTCGCGCGGCACGGTCGGGTGGTCGGTGAAGAACTCTGAGCCGTAGAGCCCCGCCTCCTCGCCCGTGTGCCAGACGAACAGGATCGATCGCTTCGGCTTGGCTGGCGACTTGGCGAGCGCTTCGGCGATCTCGAGCACGCTCACTGTCCCCGACCCGTCGTCGTCGGCTCCGTTGTAGATCGAGTCGCGACGGACGCCGTGGGCCTGGTGCAGGCTGTCGATCAGCGTGCGGATGCGCGCCGTCTGCTCGGCGGTGAGCGGGACACCGGTCGGGCTGTCCGCGCCCTGCGGACGGGCGACCATCATGTAGGCCTTCACCGAATCGTGATCGGCCGGCTCGGTGTTGAAGCCGATGTGATCGTTGTGCGCGCCGATGGCGACGTACTGCCCCTTGAGCGCCGGGTCGGAGCCCGGCAGGATCGCCACGACGTTGCGTCCCGGGGCGCGCTCCTCGCGCAGCGTTACGGTACCGGAGATGGGCTTGCCGGCCGTACCGGCCTTCAGGCTGTCCACCGAGCCGAAGAGCTGCGTCACGACCCGTTGCGACACGATGATCGAGGTTGGTGCCGGCGCCGGCGCGGCCTCATCGCGCAGGGCACTGCTGCGCGCGATCTGCGGAATCACCGGCGCCGGGATGCGATCCAGGCTCGCGACGAGGACCGCCGCCGCCTTGCCGAACCGCGACGTGGGGCGAACGAGGACACCGCGGAACGGGCTCGCCGTGGCGGGCACGGCGAGCACGACGATCTTACCCGTCACGGCATCGGCCGTCGGCCAGGTGCTAGTGTCCGCGGTGACGCCACCGTAGATCACGGGCACGCCGTCGAACTTGATGGTCCGAGCGGTGCGCGGTACCGGCAGGAAGTCCTTGCCGTAGACGAGCGTCTCGCCGCCGATCTTGAGCGCGGTCGCCGCCGAGTCGGTGGAGTTGACGAACAGCGGGATGTTCTGGAAGTACCCACCCGCCTCTCCCGCCGGCTGAAGCCCAAGCCGACGGACCTCGCGCTCGATGTACGCAGTGGCCTTCAGGTTGTACTCGGTGCCGACCTTCCGACCCATGAGAGAATCGTCGGCGTAGATGTAGAGCCGCGTCATGAGGTCCGCGGGGGTGATCGCCGCGGTGGTCGGCTTTCCGGTGTACTTGAGGGGAAGCTCGAGCATCGTCTTGGGCGCCGCGGCGCGCCTCGGGGCAGCGATCGTCGCCTGCGCGCCGACGAGTCCGGGAGCGGCGAGCAGCACACCGAGCGCGAGGCCGGCGGCGGTGCGGGACAACGACATCTAATGATCTCCGTGATGACGGGATGAAGGGCGAACGTCGGTCGCCACTCGGCGCGGCGGCCACATGAAGAATCCTACGCGCGAGCACGTTATACTGCGCCCGAATTCTACCCGATTCCGCCCCGCATGCTCCAACGCGAGCTCCAGCAGACCCTCCGCGCCCGTGCGCTCGCCACTCACGACGAGGTCGCCCGGCTGATCCGGCCGATCGACCCCGAGCAGTTGAATCGGCGGCCCCGGGACGGAGGGTGGAGCGTGGGACAGGTGCTGGAGCATCTCTGCGTGTCGGTGGAGATCTATACGGCGCCGATGCAGGCCATGCTCCGATCCGCGCGCGTCGACGCCGCCGCGCCGTTGCGTGAATGGAAGCCGCTGCTCTTCGGCCGGCTGCTCGTCCAGTCGCTCAGCACGCCCCGGAAGCTGTCGACGCCGAAGGGGATGGCGCCGGCGCTCAATCCGCGCGGCGGCGTGGGTGAAGCATTCCTCGGCATCCATGCGGCGCTCGTCACCAGCATCGACGACAGCGCGACGTTCGATTGGAACGCGCTCAGGATGTCGTCGCCCGTCGTGCCGCGCATTCTGCAACCGCTCGCGCGACTCAACCTCGGCGACGTGTTCAGCGTGTTCGTCGTGCACGCGGAACGACATGCACGGCAGATGGAACGTGTCGTCGCGACATTCGCATAGCGCACGCGCGTCGCACTGGCGAGCCCTGGCATTTGCTCGCGTTCTCGATAGAATCTCCCCTTCATGCACATAGCCGTTCCCGCCGAGACGAGCCCCGGCGAACTTCGCGTCTCGATCACTCCCGACAGCGTCGCTCGCCTCGTCAAGGCGGGGCATGTGGTTCGGATTCAGCGTGGTGCCGGCGCGCGCGCCGGCTTTCCCGACGCGGCGTACGAGAGCGCCGGCGCCACCAACGCCGATGCCGCAGCGCTCTACGAAGGCGCACAGCTCGTCTGTCGCGTGCAGCCGCCGTCGGCGGACGAGATCGTCGCCATCCCCCGCGGCGCCGTGCTCCTGTCGCTGCTCCACCCCGGACGCAACAGCGTGCTGCTGGACGCGTTGGCGAAGCATGGCGTCACCGCGCTCGCGCTCGAGCTCGTGCCGCGCATCACCCGCGCACAATCGATGGACGTGCTCTCCTCGCAGAGCACCGTCGCGGGCTACAAGGCGGTGCTGATCGGTGCGTCGGCGCTGCCAAAGTTCCTCCCGATGCTCACGACGGCGGCGGGCAACGTGTCGCCGGCGAAAGTGTTCGTGATCGGCGCCGGCGTGGCCGGCCTCCAGGCGATCGCCACCGCGCGGCGACTCGGTGGCGTCGTGTCCGCGTTCGACGTCCGCCCCGCCGCACGCGAGCAGGTGCTGTCGCTCGGCGCGACCTTCGTCGCGAACGACCTCGTCGCGGCGGGCGCTGAGACGGCGGGCGGCTACGCGCGCGCCCAGAGCGAGGACGAGGCGGACCGTACGCGCGCGGCGCTCGCTAATCACATCAAGGACATGGATCTCGTCGTCACGACGGCGCAGATCCCCGGACGTGCGGCGCCCAAGCTGATCACCGGCGAGATGGTGGCCGGCATGCGGCCCGGCGCCGTGATCGTCGATCTCGCCGCCGAGTCGGGGGGCAACTGTGAGCTCACGCTCGCCGGCGAGACCGTGCAATCCGGTATGGTCACCATCATCGGACCGGTGAACGTGCCGGCGACCGTACCCTTCCACGCCAGCCAGATGTTCGGTAAGAACATCTTCGCGCTCGTCACTCAGCTCTCGGCGAAGGACGGCGCGCTGACGCTCGACGCCGACGCCGAGATCACCCGCGCGATGACCGTCGTCCGCGACGGAGCCGTCGTCACCCGCTCCTGACCGACTCTCCCATGCTATTCCTCGAGCTCTACATCTTCGTGCTCGCCGGCTTCGTCGGCTACATGGTGATCACGCGCGTGCCACCGCTGCTGCACACGCCACTCATGTCCGCCACCAACGCGATCTCCGGCATCTCGCTCGTCGGCTCGCTCGTCGCCGCCGGGTCGCATCGCAGCAGCGTCGCGACGGTCCTCGGCTTCATCGCCGTCGTCTGCGCGACGACGAACATCGTCGGCGGTTTCCTCATCACCGACCGCATGCTGAAGATGTTCAAGCGCGACGATCCGAAGGCGAAGTCGCCCGGCGAGTCGAAGTAAGCGATGCGCGACACCTTCACGCAGCTCAGCTACGTCATCGCGGCGGTCCTGTTCATCCTCGGACTGCGCAGCCTCACGCGCCCGGACAAGGCGCGCCAGGGGATGCAGATGGCCGCGGTGGGCATGCTGTTCGCCATCTGCGGCACGCT
>JBJMNN010000080.1:0-5535 GCA_045804245.1 Gemmatimonadaceae bacterium
CTCGTGAAGAACGGGTACGACGAGGCCTACGGGGCGCGTCCGCTCAAGCGGTCGATCCAGAAGTTCATCGAGGATCCGCTCTCGGAGAAAATTCTGCTGGGTGAGTTCTCGCGCGGCGACGAGATCGAGGTGGATGCCTCGGCCGACGGGTCGAAGCTCGATTTTCGGGTGCTGTCGAGCGCATCGAAGGCGTAGCTTCCTCGGCGGCGGGCAACCACGGGAAGGCCGGCCGGGTCCAATGGGGACCTGGCCGGCCTTTTCCCGTGTATATTGCAGATCTATGCGACGTTTGCTCACAATCGCCGTCGCCCTGCTGTGCTTCGGGGCGACGGCGCGCGCGCAGGACACCGCGGTGTCCGGCCGCTGCGCCACACCAGACACGATCGTCTTCCGCGGCGCCGAGCGCACGGGAGACGCGACCGTACGCAACGAATCCGGTCTCGTGCCGGGGCCCGTCAACTATCGCACGCTCGAGCGCGCCATCAAGGCGATCTACGCGACCGGGCAGTTCGATGACGTCGCCGCGAGCTGCGAGCTCGCCGACGGACGTGCGGCGCTCACCTTCACGCTGAAGGAGCGGCCCGTCCTGGGCACCTTCGACGTCGCGGGGACGGACCGCATCTCCCGCGGCGCGGTGCGGGACAAGATCGAGCTGACGCCCGGCAGACCGCTCGATCCGGCCCAGGTCGCTCGCGCCGTCAAGCGCATCGACTCGGTGTACCAGGCGGGCGGCTACTACCTCGCCCGTGTGAAGCCCGAAACCACCGTGGTGAACGGCCAGGTCAACCTCCTGTTCCGAATCCAGGAGGGCAAGCGGCTCGCCGTGTCCGGGGTGCGGATCGAGGGCAACCAGGCGGTCCGCGACAAGACGGTCGTGAAGGCGATGGAGACGCGCCCCGAGGGTTTCTGGTGGTGGAAGAAGGGCGAGCTCGACAACGACAAGATGGCCGCGGACGTCAGCGAGAAGATTCCGGGGCTGTACGCATCGCGCGGGTTCATCGACGCGCAGGTAGTGAAGGACACGCTGCACGTCGATCCGGAGCGCGGCAAGGCGCTCGTCGACATCCAGCTGACGGAGGGGCCGCGCTACAGGATCGGCACCTTCGAGGTGACGGGAAGCCGGCACTTCTCGAGCGAGGACCTCGCGCGGTTCTATCCGTTCGGCGACCAGGGCGTGACGCTCGGCGGCGCGGTGAAGAGCGTGCTGCACGCCGGACGCGGTGGGAACGATCGCGACTACTTCGACCAGACGGCGTGGGAAGACGCGACGCGGCGGGTCGGTGAGGCGTACGCCAACGAGGGGTACATCTACGCCAACGTGCGTCCCGTCGTGGAGCGGACGAAAGTGGGCGCCGACTCGGTACCCACCGTCAATCTGCGGTGGGAGGTCGACGAGAAGACGCCGGCCATCGTGAATCGCGTCGAGATTCTCGGCAACGACATCACGAACGAATCGTGCATCCGGAACCAGATCTTCGTCGTTCCGGGCGACGTGTTCCGACGCGACGCGCTGCTTCGCAGCTATCAGGGCATCGGCAACCTGGGCTTCTTCGAGACGCCGCTTCCCGCGCCCGACACGAAGCCGGCGAACGACCAGGGCGACGTCGACATCATCTTCCACGTAAAGGAGAAGCGCACGGGGAACGTGAACTTCGGCGCGTCCGTGGGTCAGGGCGCCGGCGTCGGCGGATTCATCGGGTTCGATCAGCCGAACCTGTTCGGCATGTGCAAGAAGGGATCGTTGAACTGGCAGTTCGGCCAGTACATCAACGACTTCAGCCTCACGTACAGCGATCCGTTCATCAAGGAGTCGCAGTTCTCGGGCACGATCACCGGCTACCACTCCCAGACGCGCTACTACATCCGCGACGTCGGCCGGCAGACGAGAATCGGCGGCCAGCTGCAGATCGGCTTCCCGCTGTTCGGCTCGCGCTTCTCGCGGCTCTTCGCGTCGTACGGCGCCGAGCGCGTGAACTACGGCGGCGAAGGCCTGGTGAGCCAGATCAATTGCGGCGTCGTCACCTGCGCCCGCTCGACGTTCGGTCTGAACTTCGATCACGACACGCGCATCGGCCTCCCATTCCCGACGGACGGCGGGCACCAGCTCCTGAGCGCGCAGTTCAACGGCCTGTTCGGCGGCGCGAAATACAACCGCTATACCGGCGAGGTGCGGCATCATGCGACGCTGCTGCAATTCGGCGGCGGCGCACTCGGGACGGATCCCATCACGCTCGCGCTGAGCCTCTCGGCGCGGGGCGGGATGGTGTTCGGCGATCCGGGCGGATTCTACATCTCGCAGAAGTTCTCGCTCGGCGGCGTACAGTACGGCGAGCAGCTGCGCGGCTACGAGGAGTTCTCGGTCACACCGGCGGGGTACATCTCCGAGACGTCGCAGACGACGGCGCAGCCGCAGTCGTTCGGCAGCGCGTTCTACACCAACTCGGTGGAGCTCGGTCTCCGCATCAACCAGCAGATCTACCTGGACGCCTTCTACGACGCCGGCAACATCTGGGCGCGTCCGCAGGACTTCAATCCCACTCGCCTCTTCCGCGGCGTCGGCTTCGGTGGCTCGCTCGTGACGCCCCTCGGACCGCTTGGCATCGACTGGGGGTATGGATTGGACCGCGTCGAGAACGGCGTGCGGAAACCGAAATGGCAGATGCACTTCAAGCTCGGACAGCTCTTCTAACCTACCTGGAGTTTTCATGCGTGATCTTCTTCGTGCGGCGCCGATAGCGCTCGCTCTTCTCACGGCCCTCTCTCTCCCCGCGCGCGCGCAGGGGTTGAAGGTGGCGTACGTACAGACCAGCGTTCTGCTCGACCAGGCGCCAGGCCGGGCTGAGGCCGAGGCGCAGTTCGACAAGGAGACGGGGACCTACCGCGACCAGATCAAGCGGATGAGCGACTCGCTCAACGCGATGGTGGCGGACTTCCAGAAGCGCTCGGTGACGCTGACCGCCGCTGCGCGGGAAACGCAGGGCAAGGGGATCCAGGCCAAGGAGGCCGAGTATCAGCGGCGCACGCAGGAGCTCGAGCAGAAGGCGCAGGGGCGCCAGAATGAGCTCGTGCAGCCCATCCTCGACAAGATCAAGGGCGCGATCGAGGAAGTGCGCGTCGAGGGCGGCTATGCGATGATCTTCAACGCCGATCAGGGCTCGCCGATCGTCGCGGTGGACAAGAGTCTCAACGTCACCGATCGCGTGCTGACCAAGCTGAAGGGGACGACGGCGGCGGCGCCCGCACCGCGTCCCAGTGCGGCGACTCCCGCGCCTTCCGGCGTGACCCGTCCGAACCCGTAACGGGTGGCGGACTCGGTTTCAGCGTCTCGTGCTTTCGGCGGTGAGGGCTCTCGGGTCCTCACCGCCGAAGCCATTGCGGCCGCGGTGGGCGGCACGCTGCACGGTGACGCATCGGCGCAGGTGACGGGGGTCGCGCCGCTCGACCGCGCGGGCGCGAATCACCTGACCTTCCTCGCGAACGCGAAGTATGCCGCGCTCGCGGCGGAACGAGACATCGGCGTTCTGCTGGTGACGGCGGAGCTGGCGGAGCAGGGCAAGGCGCGCGCGCGCATCGTGGTGAAGAACCCACACGAGGCGATGCTGCCGCTGCTGCCGATGTTGTATCCGCCACCTCCGCACGTCCCCGGGATCGACCCGAGCGTCATTCTCGGGCGAGGCGTGTCGCTCGGTGACGACGTCTCGCTCGGACCGGGAGTCGTGCTCGGAGACGGGGCAAGCGTCGGAGCGCGGACGCGACTCGACGCACACGCGGTCGTCGGGGCCGGCGTCGAGATCGGCGACGACTGCCACATCTTTCCCGGCGTGACGCTCTACTCAGGCACGCGGTTGCAGGAGCGTGTGCGCGTCCACGCGGGCGCTCGCCTCGGATCCGACGGATTCGGCTACGTGTTTCGCGACGGCGCACACGCGAAGATCCCGCACGTCGGCCGGTGCATCGTGGAGTCCGACGTGGAGATCGGCGCGAACACGACGATCGACCGGGGCAGCATCGACGACACCGTGATCGGCGCCGGCACCAAGATCGACAATCTCGTGATGGTCGCGCACAACGTACGCATCGGCCGACTCTGCCTCATCATGGCGCAGGTCGGCATCGCGGGCTCGGTGCACGTCGAGGACGGCTGCATCCTCGCCGGACAGGTCGGCATCTCCGGCCATCTGACGATCGGCAAGGGTGCAAGGCTGGCCGCGCAGGCGGGGGTGTTCGGCTCGATCCCGGCAGGGGAGACCTGGTCGGGTTATCCTGCTCGTCCGCACAAGGAAGCGCTGCGCGCGCAGGCCGCGATGTTCAAGCTGCCGTCGCTCATCCGCGCGCTGGAGCGCCTGATCGAGCGCCACCGGAACGAAGAGGGCTGATGCGACGGACGATCGGTCGGTCGGCCACCGTGTCGGGCACGGGGCTCCATCTCGGCGTGCCGTGCACGCTCGAGTTCCGCCGCGCGCCGAGTGGCTCGGGAATCCGGTTCGAGCGACGCGACCTTCCGGACGCGCCGACGATCCCGGCCACCGCCGGCAACGCCGTGCTCACCGAGCGACGTACCCAGCTCGGCGAGGAGCCCAACGCCGTGCACACCGTGGAGCACGTGCTGGCCGCGGTGGCCGCGCTCGAGATCGACGATCTCCTGATTTCGCTGGACGGACCGGAGCCGCCGATCATGGATGGGAGTGCGCAGCCGTTCGTCGAGGCGCTGCGCGACGCGGACATCAGCGAGCATGCGGGGTGCGTGGCGGTGGCGCGGCTGACGGCGCCGGTGCGCGTGGTCGATGGCGACTCGGTCTACGAGGGCAGCCCGTCGGAGCATTTCGATCTGGACGTCACGATCGACTTTCCGCACGAGCTGATCGGACGGCAGCGCTACGCGGCGCGCGTCACTCCCGCGACGTTCGAGCGCGAGCTGGGCTGGGCGCGCACGTTCGGGTTCGTCCGCGAGGTGGAGCCGCTTCGCGAGCGGGGGCTGATCAAGGGTGCGTCGACGCAGAACGCCGTCGTGCTCGACGAGCACGGAGTCGTCGAGAACGTGCTCCGCTCGCCGGACGAGTTCGTCCGACATAAGATGATGGACTGTGTAGGGGACCTCGCGCTCGTCGGCGCGCGCATGAAGGCGCGCGTCGTGGCGCACAAACCGAGTCATCGCGGCACGGTGCTGTTCGTGCGAGCGATGCAGGCGTCGCTGTCCCGGGAGACTCAGGTGCTCGGAATCGAAGAGATCATGAAGGTGCTGCCGCACCGCTATCCATTCCTACTCGTCGATCGCGTGCTCGAGATCGATGCGGGGAAGCGCATCGTCGGCATCAAGAACGTGACGATCAACGAGCCGTTCTTTCAGGGGCACTTCCCGGGTCATCCGATCATGCCCGGGGTGCTGATCATCGAGGCGATGGCGCAGGTGGGCGGCATGCTCCTCATGGGCGCGGTTCCCGACCCCGAGAAGAAGGTCGTGTACTTCACGTCGCTCAACAACGTGAAGTGGCGCCGACCGGTGAAGCCGGGCGACCAGCTGCGGTTCGAGCTCGA
>JBJMNN010000081.1:0-7857 GCA_045804245.1 Gemmatimonadaceae bacterium
ACGACGTCCGACGCGTTCGCGAGCCCGGTGGGATGGCGATCGCTCGCCGAGCGAAGGAGCAGCGCCGCGGAGTTGATCGCGCCGGCGGCGAGCACGACGAGGTCCGCCGAATAGCGTTCCATCTCATCAGCGCGCGCCACGACGACCGATTCGACCTCCCGCCCCGACGGGCTCGTCTCGAGCCGCTGCACGCGTGCGTTGGTGAGCAGCGTGACGTTCGGGTGCTCGAGCGCCGGATCGACGCACATGACCTGCGCATCGGACTTCGCGTTCACGAGGCACGGGTGGCCGTCGCACGTCGCGCATCGGATGCACCGGCTGGTGCGTCGGCGCTCGTCGAGCCGCACACCGAGCGGTACGGAGAAGGGCGTGCGGCCCTGGCGCACCCAGTCGTCGTGCAGCTGCTGGATGCGCGGCTCGTGCGAGATGGCGGGATGAGTGTACGGCGCGCTCGCCGGCGGCTCCGTCGGGTCGACGCCGCGCTCGCCGCGCACCTCGTACAAGTGCTCGGCCTCGGTGTAATACGGCTCGAGCGTCTCGTACGACACGGGCCACGCGGGCGACACGCCGCCGTGATGACGCAGCTCGCCGAAGTCTTCGCGCCGGAGCCGGAACAGCGCCGCGCCATAGAACTTCGTGTTGCCGCCGACGCAGTAGTTGGTGTGCGGGTGGAGCGCGCCACCGGACGCGTCGCGCCACACCTCTTTCGTGTTGTAGCGCCCCTCGACGTTCACCGCGCGGGTGCTCCAGTTCTCCCGCTCTCGCGGCACGTAGTCGCCACGCTCGAGCATCAGGATGCGCTTGCCGGACGGCGCGAGCCGATGCAGCAGGGTGCCGCCCCCCGCGCCACTCCCGATGATGATGACGTCAAAGTGGGTCTCGTACGACATGCCGGCCTCGCGGATCGAAGGAGAGGAGCGATTTGCGCGGCGGCTATAAGGTCTCCCTGGTTGAAAGGGTTCCCACGGTACTCCGCGCCGCGACGTGCTGGCAGAAGAGGCACGGGTCGGCGTGCGCGAGCTTGCCGCACGGGATGTCCTGGCGGCCGCGACGACGCACGAACAGCTCGGCGGCGAGCATCATCCCGGTCAGTGGAGCGATGAAGTAGATCCACACCGTACTCCACTCTTCCGCGGCGAGCGCGGACCCCACGGACCGCGCCGCGTTCATGCTCATCCCCGACACCGGTGCTTCGACGGTGATGAACAGCGCGACGAGCGCTCCGGCGATCACGCCGGTGAACGCCTTCCACCGCGGAGAGCGCCCGGTCTCGAGGACCATCGTCATCAGCAGCGCGGAGATCGCGACCTCCGCGACGAACGCCGCGAACGCGCCGAGCATTCCAGGACGCGTCACGACGAAGTGCACGGCCGGATGCGCCAGCGGCGCCCCGAGCATGCGGCTCGCCACCATCACGCCGGCCGCGCCGCCGACGAACTGCGCCACCACGTAGCCGATCGCATCGTGCGGCGCGATGCGTCCGAGCCGGAGGAAGGTGAGCGTGACCGCGGGATTCATCTGCGCGCCGGAGCGTCTGCCCCACGGCGAGTAGATGAGCGCGATGGCGGTCAGCCCCATGAGCACGCCGAACACCGCTCGGCGCGGCAGCGCATCCGGCAGGAAAGCGTGCGCACGCGATGCGGGATGCTCGAGCAGCACGCCCACCGTGCAGGCGGAGATCATGAAGGTGGCGAGCGCGCCCCCCTCGATCAGATACTCGCGCCAGTGCAGCACCGCGAGCGATCGCACTCCGGCGGGCGCAATCGCCTGGTCACCCGACCCGCGCACGCTTCCCTCGCCTCGGGACCGCGGGCGCACGATCGACCCGGAGCACATCCTCCGCGACGCGCAGCGCCTCGCCGACGGACCACGCCTGGAACGGGCAGCCGCGCGGCGTGTGCGGCGCCGCACCGTCGGCGATCTCGCTGATCTGCCCCGTCTCGCTCGCATCGTAGTGCTCGAGAAATGGGACGAGGAATCGTGCGCGCGCCTCCTCACGTGCTTGAGGCGTGCCGCCTCGTACGCCGACCCACGCGTCGATGAACGGCCCGATGAGCCAGCCCCACACGGTTCCCTCGTGATACGCGGCATCGCGAGCGCGCATGTCGCCGCCATAGGTTGGCGCGTAGAACGGCTCCGTCGGCTCCAGCGAACGGAGACCGGCCGGTGTGAGAAGGTGCCGCTCGACCGTGTCGAGCACCTGGACAGCCCGCTCGCCGCGCAGCAGCAGGTGCGGGAGCCCGCCGACGGCGAGGATCTGATTGGGACGCAGCGAGCCGTCGTTCGCGCCGCGCGCGTGGTTGACGTCGACGACGTCGAACAGACATCCGCGCGCCGCGTTCCAGAATCGCGAGCCGAAGCTCTGCTCGGCGCGCTCGGCCATTCTCGCCCACGTCGAATTCTCAGCTCCGGCGATGCGCAGCGCGTTGATCCAGAGCGCCTGCACTTCGACCGGCTTGCCGATGCGGGGTGTCACCACCCAGTCACCCACCTTCGCGTCCATCCAGGTGAGCTGCACACCGGGCTGCCCCGCGGCGAGCAGCCCATCGTCGTCCGCCCGGATGCCGAAGCGTGTACCGGCCGCGTAGCCGCTGACGATGGCCTCGACCGCATCGAGCAGCCGCCGGCGCGCTGCCTCCGGCAGCCATCCACCGCGCCTCGCACGCGCGAGCAGCTCGTGCGCCGCGACGACGAACCAGAGCGACGCGTCGACGGAGTTGTACTCCGCGCTCTGCCCCGCTTCCGGGAAGTAGTTCGGCAGCATCCCCTGCGAGACGTGGTCCGTCCACTCGAGGAGGATGTCGCGCGCATCCTCGAGCCGGTCGCCCGCCAGGCAGATGCCGCGCAACGCGATGAACGTGTCGCGCCCCCAATCGGAGAACCATGGATAGCCCGCAACGATCGTCTTGCCCGAACCGCGTCGCACGACGTACGTGTCCGCGGCGCGATGCAGCGGTGACATGAACGCGGCGCGGCGCGCTTCTTCCGATGCAACGATGTGCGTCCAGCACCCGTCCGCATCCGCCGCCGAAACCAGCACGGCGTCGGTGCTGAACAGCAGCACGGCGCGCCGCTCGTCGAGTGCGAAGCTGAACTCGCCAGGCGAGGCGAGATCCTCCGTGAAGTCCAGCCCTCGCGCCCGCTCGTCGTCGTACTGGAAGTTGCGATACCACTCCGGTGCGTGGCGATACGCTCCATTCGTCAACGCATGTACGGCCGGCAGTCCCTCATACGGCTGCCAGCTCACGCGCTCGCCGTTCGTCGTCGCGGCGAAACGGAATGCGTCGTTGGCGTGATGCGTCGAGTGCGTGTCGCGGCCGGACAGAAAGGGACGCACGCGCAGCGTCGCGCAGGCCGTTCTGGCGAGCCGCCAGCCCAGAGCCACTGTCGGTGAGCCATGCGGGATCACCAGCTCGGCGATGACCTCCAGTCCGGAGGGCAGCCGATACGTCCACGTCGGCCACGGCACGGACGTGAACGCGACCAGCCGAGTCGCGCCGTCCGGCGCCACCACGTCTGGCGTGTACCGCTGCGACGAGAGCGCGAACGTGCCCTCGTCAGTCTCGATCGAGACGTCGAGGCCGTTGACGAGCACCACTCGACCTGTCGGCGGTCGTTGCGCGGTCAGCAGCAGCGCGTGGTAGCGGCGTGTGCGGATGCCGTCGGCTCGGCCGGAGGCGAAGCCGCCCAGTCCGTCGGCCTCGAGCCATTCGGTAGCGGTGGAGACGCGCGCACTCATGCCGACGCTCCGGCGAGAGCAGCGGTTCCGTTGGTATGGTGATGCGCGACAGGGTGCGCGCTTCGGCCGCGCGCCGAGGCGAGTGTCTCCAGGCAGCGGACGACGAGCGCGGTCCAGCCGGTCTGGTGACTCGCACCCACGCCGCGGCCCGTGTCGCCGTGGAAGTACTCGTGGAAGAGCACGAGATCGCGCCAGTGCGGATCGATGGCATACCGCACATCGTCGTCGTGGCACGGGCGATTGCCCTCCGCGTCCGGGATGAAGATGCGGCTCAGACGCGCCGAGAGCTCGCGCGCCACCTGAGCGAGCGTGAGCATCTGGCCCGAGCCGACGGGACATTCCACCGTGAAGTCGTCGCCGTAGAAATGATCGTACCGCTCGAGGGCCTCGATGAGCAGATAGTTCATCGGGAACCAGATCGGTCCGCGCCAGTTCGAGTTGCCGCCGAACAGCCCGCTCGTTCCCTCGGCCGGATCGTAGTCGACGCGAAACTCCTCGCCACCGAAGCGGAAGATGAACGGGTGATCCTTGTGCACGCGCGACACGGAGCGGATGCCGTACGGCGACAGGAACTCCGACTCGTCGAGCACGTAGCGCAGCACGCGCGTCAGCCGCACGCGCGAAGGGATGGCGAGCAGGCGATGCGAGTGCGCGGCGTCCCCGTCCGCGCCGGGCTCCTCCATGTACGCGATGTGCTTGCCGAGGTCCGGGCGGTTGCGCAGGAACCAGTTCATGCGCTTGCGAAAGCCCGGAAGCTTCGCCAGGACGTCGTCCTCGATGATCTCGCAGGCGAACAACGGCACGAGCCCCACCAGCGAGCGAATGCGAAGCGGCGTGTGGACGCCGTTCGCGTGCAACTGATCGTAGTAGAAGCCGTCCGTCTCGTCCCAGAGGCCCGTGCCGCCGAGCGTGTTCATTGCGTCGGTGATCGCGACGAAGTGCTCGAAGAATTTGGAGGCGACGTCCTCGTACGCCGGATCCTCACTCGCCAGCTCGAGCGCCATCGACAGCATCGTGTTGCAGTAGAACGCCATCCACGCCGTGCCGTCCGCCTGCTCGAGGTGTCCGCCCGTCGGCAGCGGCCGCGAGCGGTCGAACACGCCGATGTTGTCGAGGCCGAGGAAGCCGCCCGCGAACAGGTTGTGACCGTCGAGGTCTTTGCGGTTCACCCACCAGGTGAAGTTGATGAGGAGCTTCTGGAACACGCGCTCGAGGAAGACGCGATCGCGTCCGCCGCGCGGGCCGGTCATCTTGTACACTCGCCACGCGGCCCAGGCGTGAACCGGCGGATTCACGTCGCCGAACGCGAACTCGTACGCGGCGAGCTGTCCGTTCGGATGCATGTACCATTCGCGGAGCATCAGGACGAGCTGCTCCTTCGCGAACTGCGGATCCACCGTCGCCATCGGCAGCATGTGAAACGCGAGATCCCACGCCGCGAACCACGGATACTCCCACTTGTCCGGCATCGACAGCACGTCGGCGTGGTATGCATGCGACCACTCCGCGTTGCGGCCCGCGCGGCGCGAGGCGGGCGGCATGGGATGCGCCGGATCTCCCTCGAGCCACTCCTTCACGGCGTAGTGATAGAACTGCTTCGACCAGAGCAGGCCGGCGTACGCCTGCCGCGCGACGCGCCGCTCCTCGTCGGAGAGCGGCTCTGCGATGCGCGTCGCGTAGAACTCGTCCGCCTCGCGCAGACGGCGGGCGAACACGGCGGGAAGCATGTCGGTGCCCGAGCCCGCGGCGGCCGACCGGCGGTCGGTCGCCGGCTCGCCGGTGAGGCGCAGATACATCTCGCGCTCCTGTTGGGCCGGGATCTCGAGGCGGTAGTACGCGGCCGCCTTGGTTCCCGTCTGCGCGGGATTCACCGCGCCCGTACGTCCACCGATCACGTACTCGTGGAACGCATCCTTGACGTACGGTGACGCATTGGGCGATCCGAACAGTCGCTCCGTGTTGGTCTCGTTCTCCGTGAAAAGCAGGAGCGGCCGCTCGCCCGATGACGCCGGCGACAGCTCGAGCACCGATGTGCCGAGCGTGGCGTGCCGGCCGACGATGCGGAGCGCGTCCTCCCGCCTGAGCTCGGGCTTCGCATGGAAGCGTTCGCCTTTGCGGCCCCAGCTCCACGTGTTCCGGTACCAGAGCGACGGCAGCAGGTGCAGCGTCGCCATCTCCGGGCCGCGGTTCGCAATCGTGATGCGGATGCCGATGTCGTCCGGGGCCGCCTTCGCGTACTCGACCGTCACGTCGAAGTAGCGGCTCTCGTCGAACACGCCGGTGTCGATGAGCTCGTACTCCCGGTCGCCGTGACCACGCCGCCGATTCTCCGCCACGAGGTCGGCGTAGGGGTAGGCGCGCTGCGGATACTTGTAGAGCGCCTTCATATATGAGTGCGACGGCGTGGAGTCGAGGTAGTAGTAGCACTCCTTGACGTCCTCGCCGTGGTTGCCCTCCGGTCCCGTGAGACCGAACAGCCGCTCCTTGAGGATCGGATCGCGGCCGTTCCACAGCGCGAGGCCGAACGCGAGGCGGCATTCGCGATCGCAGAGGCCGAGCAGGCCGTCCTCGCCCCAGCGATAGGCGCGGCTCCGTGCATGATCGTGCGGGAAGTAGTCCCAGCAGCTCCCGTACTCCGAGTAGTCCTCGCGCACCGTGCCCCACTGTCGCTCGGCGAGGTACGGCCCCCACCGCTTCCAGTTCTTCTCGCGGGCGGCGTCCTCCTCGAGGCGCGTCGTTTCGGCGGTCGGGGTGTCGGCGTTCATGAGTGGCGTCACGGAAGTCTCGCGGATTGAGCGGTGATCGTCAGCGGCTCGAAAAAGGGGTGGACGAGCAGCAGGCGGAAAGGGCGGCCGGTCCGGAAAGGTTCCAGGGAACCGGAAGCGCCGACGCGGCATTACAGCCGCCCGCTCTTCGCGGGTCCGCGTGCCCGGCGGTCTGCAAGCCACACACTCTACCATTCACCGCGTCTCCGCATGCCTGCCACGAAACCCATCCAGGTCGTCATCCTCGGCGGCGGCTTCGGCGGACTCGCTACCGCGCGCGAGCTCGAGCGCCTGCTGCCCGACGCGAGCGAGGTGCGGATCACCCTCGTCAACCGCGAGAACTACTTCCTGTTCACGCCGATGCTCCACGAAGTGGCGGCGAGCGATCTCGACCTGACGCACATCGTCAGTCCACTGCGCAAGCTCGTGTCGCGCACCACGCTCTTCACCGGCGTCGTCGAAGCGATCGACACGGAGCGGAAGCACGTCGTCGTCTCGCATGCCGGCGGCGGACACTCGCACGAGCTGCCGTACGACCACCTCGTCATCGCCCTCGGCGCGATCACGAACTTCTACGACATCCCCGGCCTCGCCGAGCGTGCCGTGACGATGAAGTCACTCGGCGACGCGATCGGGTTGCGCAATCTGATGATCGAGCATCTCGAGGAGGCGGACTTCGAGTGCAACGCGGGCGTGCGGCAGCCACTGCTGACCTTCGTCGTCGCGGGCGGCGGCTTCGCGGGCGTCGAGACCGTCGCCGCGATGAACGACTTTCTGCACGCCGCGATCCCGTTCTATCCGTCGCTCACCCGCGAGCACGTGCGCGTCGTCGTCGTCCACTCGGGCAAGACGCTGCTCCCCGAGCTCGGCGAGGACCTCGGCCGGTACGCCGAGCGTCAGCTCGCCGCGCAGGGTGTCGAGATCGTCCTCGGCTCACGCATCGTCGGGCTCGAGGACGACGCCGTCGTGCTGGCCGACGGGCGCGTCGTCGTCGCGCGCACCATCGTGTGGACGGCGGGAACGTCGGCGAATCCAGCCACAGATTCGCTCGACTGCGAGAAGCAGCGCGGGCGCATTCAGGTGGACGAGTACCTCCGCGTCCCCGGCCTCGACCGCGTGTGGGCGCTCGGCGACTGCGCCGTCGTTCCCGACCGCGCTACGGGCGGCGGCTATCCACCAACGGCGCAGCATGCGCTCCGCGAGGGCGCCGTGGCGGCACGCAACATCGCGGCGTCGATCGCCGGCAGGGCGCTGTCGCCGTTCACCTTCTCGACGATCGGCCTCCTCGCGTCGATCGGCCGGCGCAAGGGTGTGGCGAGCATTCTCGGCCGCAACTTCTCCGGCTTCTTCGCG
>JBJMNN010000082.1:0-13733 GCA_045804245.1 Gemmatimonadaceae bacterium
CGCCGGCTCGGCCGCCGACGCACTCACGCTGTTCGAGAAGTTCGAGGAGAAGCTCCAGCGCTATCCTGGCAACTTCCCGCGCGCCGCCGTGGAGCTCGCCAAGGACTGGCGCAGCGACCGGGTACTCCGGCGCCTCGAGGCGCTCCTCGCCGTGGCCAACGCGCAGCACGGCTTCATCGTCTCCGGCACGGGTGAGCTCATCGAGCCCGACGACGGCATCCTCGCTATCGGCTCGGGGGGCGCCTACGCGCTCGCCGCGGCGCGTGCGCTCGCCGCCAGTACGCAGCTCGGCGCCGCCGACATCGTGAGGCAGGCGCTCACCATCGCCGGCGAGATTTGCGTCTACACGAACACCAACATCACCGTGCTCGAGGCGAGCTGACATGGCCTCACCCCGCACGCAACAGGCGCTCGCGCGACTCGCGGACCTTACACCGCGTCAAATCGTCGCAGAGCTCGACCGCTATATCGTGGGGCAGGCCGACGCGAAGAAGGCCGTCGCCATCGCGCTCCGCAACCGGTGGCGCCGCCAGCAGGCCCCCGAGGGGATCCGCGAGGAGATCTCGCCGAACAACATCATCCTCATCGGGCCGACCGGGGTAGGGAAGACCGAGATCGCGCGCCGCCTCGCCAAGCTGGCGGGCGCGCCGTTCATCAAGGTGGAAGCGTCCAAGTTCACCGAAGTCGGCTACGTCGGGCGCGACGTCGAGGGGATGATCCGCGATCTCGTGGACAGCGCCATCGAGATGGTGCGCCAGGAGCGCGAGAGCGAGGTCGAGGACCTCGCGAACGAGAAAGTCGACGAACGGCTGCTCGACCTGCTGCTTCCCCCGCCGTCCGACGGCAAGGCGCCGACACCAAACGGTGCCAGACCCGAGCCGGCGCCCGAGCCGACCCTCGTCTCCGCCGGCGACGCGGGGGGCGTCTTCGTCGTCTCCCCGACTGGCGACGTCAAGCAGGAGCGCGGCGCCGACGCGGCGCAAGACCGCTACAAGCGGACGCGCGAGAAGCTGAAGCAGCTCCTCCTCGACGGACAGCTCGACGGCCGTGAGGTCGAGATCGAAGTGCCACAGCAGGGCCCGATGTTCGACATGTTCGCCTCACAGGGTGCGCCCGAGGGGATCGAGAACTTCACGGAGATGATCCGTGACATGATGCCCAGGAAGACGAAGAAGCGGACCGTGAAGGTCAGCGAGGCGCGCCGCATCCTCCTCGAGCAGGAGTTCCAGAAGCTCGTCGACATGGAGGACGTCACCGCCGATGCGCTCGAGCGCGTCGAGACGCTGGGCATCGTCTTCCTCGACGAGATCGACAAGATCGCCGGAGAGAAGAGCCAGATGGGCGGCCCCGACGTGTCGCGCGAAGGCGTCCAGCGC
Organism: Gemmatimonadaceae bacterium; assembly: GCA_045804245.1. Lineage (GTDB taxonomy): Bacteria > Gemmatimonadota > Gemmatimonadetes > Gemmatimonadales > Gemmatimonadaceae > AG11. The sequence continues at coordinate 1,377 of JBJMNN010000082.1, forward strand.
GACCTGCTGCCGATCGTCGAAGGCTCGAACGTGCAGACGAAGCACGGGATGGTGAAGACCGATCACATCCTGTTCGTCGCCGCCGGCGCCTTTCACGTCAGCAAGCCGTCGGACCTGATCCCGGAGCTGCAAGGCCGCTTTCCGATCCGCGTCGAGCTGAAGCCGCTCACCGAGGCGGACTTCGTGCGCATCATGACCGAGCCGGAGAACGCGCTCACCAAGCAGTACGCCGCGCTCGTCGCGGCCGACGGCGCGCACCTCGAGTTCACCGAGGACGGCATCGCCGAGATCGCCCGCATCGCCGCCACCGTCAACTCCCGCATGGAGAACATCGGCGCGCGCCGCCTGCACACCGTGATGACGACGCAGCTCGAGGAAACCCTCTTCGACCTCCCCGACGCCGGCACCAAACGCATCGTCGTGAACGCGGAGGCGGTCCGCGAGAAGCTCAAGGCGATCGTCGAGGACGAGGATCTGAGGAGGTACATTCTTTAGGCGCGCCTGCGGCGCGCCGCCTCATACCAGTACGACTTCCTCCGCCACCCGCGCCACTCGATCCGACCGCCTCGTCTCCAGCATCCCCTGCTTCAGCTGGAATCGGCTCACCAGTGCCTCCAGACGCTCGGCCTGAGCCGCCAGCTCCTGCGCCGTCGCCGCGAACTCCTCGGCCGTCGCCGCGTTCCGGCGCGTCGAGTCGTTCGCTCGCGTCATCGTCTCCTCGACGTCGGTCAGCCCGCTCGCGTGCTGTGACGACGCGCCCGCCAGCTCCTGCACGAGCGCCGCGGTGCTCGCGATGCTCGGGGCGAGCGCGCGCAGGATCTCGCGCGACTGCTCGATCTTCTGCTCGCTGTCCACGCTCAGCCGGCTGATCTCCTGCGCCGTCGTCGCGCACTGCGTCGCCAGCTTGCGGACTTCTTCGGCCACCACGTGGAAGCCGCGTCCGTGCTCGCCGGCGCGCGCCGCTTCGATCGCCGCGTTCAGCGAGAGCAGGTTGGTCTGCCGCGCGATGCTCTCGATCATCGACGTGCGCGACAGGATCTCGCGCGTCGACTCGATCGCTTCCTGCACCACGCGCGCGCCTTCGCGCGTGCGCTCGGCGCCGTCCAGCGCCTGCTTCTCGACCACGCGCGACCGCTCGGCGTAGCCGCGGACCGCGTTGCTCATCTCGGCGATCCGCGCCACCGTGTGCTGGATGCCGGTCGCCCCCTCGCCCGAGCTGGCGGCCAGCTCGGTCGCGGCGCCCTGCATCTGGCTCGCCGCCGAGGCGATGCTGATCGACGCCTCGCGCAGCTCGGCGATGATCGCCCGCAGCCGCTCGACCATCGCCGAGAAGGCGTGACCGAACGCGTCGTCGTCCGAGCGGGGACGCACCTGCGCCGTCAGATCGCCGTGGGCCAGTCGCTCCGCCGTCACCGACATGTCCGACAGATAGTGCACCATCGCCGCGAGCGCCGTTCCGAACCGGTCGTCCTCCGAGCGGCGGGTCACGTTGCGCGAGAGATCGCCGCGCGACACCGCCTGCGCCACGCCGGCCATCTCGTTCAGGTAGGCCACCATGTCGTTCATCGAGCGCAGGACCTGTCCCATCTCGTCGTCCGCGGCGGGCGGGATGCTCACCGACAGATCGCCCTGCGCCACGCGGCGAACCACCGATGCCATCTGCTCCAGCGGCTCGGTCACGGCCTGCGTCGTCGCCACCGACAGCGCGCCCAGTCCGAGCACGGCCACCAGCGCGATCAGCGCGACGCCGAATGTCGCGCTCAGCTGAAGCACCCGCGCCGAGTGGAATGCGCCGTCGATCGCCGCCTCCTGGGCGTCGATGTCGTCCTCCACCTCGCGTCGCAGCGCGCTGTACTCCGCCGCCGTCCGCGTGAGTCCCGCTCTGAGCGAGTCCGCTCCCGCCCCGGTGACGATCGACTGGCCCAGTGGCCGCAGCGACGCGTAGTAGCCCTGGAACCGCTGGCCCAACGCCTCGGCGCGAGCGCGGTCGGCTGAGTGCGCGCGCGACTCGGCGGCCGACGCGAGGAAGGCCGTGCTCAGCGAGTCCAGCTCGCCCAGGCGGCTGGCGTCCCTTGTCGCCGCCGCGTTCTGGAGCGCGTTCTGGAGATCGGTCAGCGTCTCCCGCATGTCCTGGCCGGCGCGCAGCGCGGGGTAGTAGTCGCGCTGAATCCTCGTCAGGCTCCGCGGATCGAGCACGCCGAGCGTGACGCTCACGAGAAAGATCGCGGCGAGCGCCACCGCGGCGCCGATCGGCAGCAGTCGCATGCGCTCGCGCAGGGGTCGTCCGGCGAGCCGGTGCGACCACGCGCGTACCATCGGGGTGAGCAGTTCCATCGGAGAGCCTGTGCTGGCTGGACGGGAGGGCCGGGTGGGGGGACCCACCTTCACCTGCGTGACGCTCAATGGAAGGGCCAGTAACAGCTTGCTCGCCGCTTTCGCCGCCCGTTAGCTTTTTCGGCTTCGGCACGCCCACCCCTCTCGCCCCGTCATGACCGACCGTCCCCACCGCGACTTCCTGGCGATCCCGGATTTCTCCCGGCCGGAGCTCATGGCCCTGTTCGATCTGGCCGAGCGGATGCGCCGCGGCGAGTACCGGCAGAAGCCTCTCGCCGGCAAGACGCTCGCGATGATCTTCATGAAGGCGTCGACCCGCACTCGCGTGTCGTTCGAGGTGGGGACCTATCAGCTCGGCGGCCACGCGCTCTTCCTCTCCCCGCGCGACGTGCAGCTCGGCCGCGGCGAACCGATCGCCGACACGGCGCGCGTTCTGTCGCGCTACGTCGACGGCATCATGATCCGCACCTTCGCCCATCAGGACGTCGAGGAGCTCGCGCGCTACGCCGACGTTCCCGTCATCAATGGGCTGACCGACCTGCTGCACCCGTGCCAGATCCTCGCCGACATCCTCACGATCCGGCAGCACCTCGGCGGCTACGAGGGGAAGAAGGTCGCGTGGATCGGCGACGGCAACAACATGGCCAACTCCTGGATCAACGCGGCGTATCGGTTCGGCTTCGAGCTGGCCATCGCCTGTCCGCAGGGCTACGAGCCGGCGGACCACCTGCTCGCGCGCGCGCAGAAGGACGCGAAGATCACGATCACGCGCGATCCGAAGGAAGCGATCGAGGGCGCCGACGTCGTGAACACCGATGTTTGGGCCAGCATGGGGCAGGAGGGTGAGCAGAAGAAGCGCGAGCGCGACTTCGCCGGCTACACCGTGGACCGCGGGATGATGGGCCGCGCGGCGAAGGACGCGATCTTTCTCCACTGCCTTCCGGCGCATCGCGGCGAGGAAGTCACGGCGGATGTCATCGACGGCCCGCAGAGCCGCGTGTGGGACGAGGCGGAGAATCGCCTCCACATCCAGAAGGCGATCATGGCCGTGCTGATGGGCGGTGAGCCGTTAGGATGACGACGCGCGCGAGCGTCGCCTCGGTCGCGCCGTGGGCCGGAATCGCGCTCGTTCTGCTCTTCGCTCTGCACGACCGGTTCGACCTCGTGCAGAATCGCGTCCTCATCCTGCTCGGCCTCGCCGTCGCGGCGGTCGGGATCGCGCTCCGCCGCGGTGATGCAGTCTCGGCGTCGGGCCGATCACCCGAGGCGCGCGCGATCCGTCGTCGCACGATGATCGCGGTTGCTCTGCTCGGCGCGGCCTCCGTGGGGCTCGTGCTCCTTCGCGCCATCGTCGCGCCGAAGCTCGGGTTGCGCGCCGATGTCCTCGCCGCGCTCGTCCCGCCGCTGCTCGGCTGGAGCGTCTTCCTCCTGCTGCCGATCGGGCTCGCTCCGGCGAGCGACACGCGAACGTGGGAGCCGCGTCTGCCCGGCAGCGTCGCCATCGCGCTGATCGCGTTCGTTGCGATCGGGCTCGCGACGTTCGCGCGCACGCACTTCGACAACATCGACGAGGTGCTGTACGCACTGCAGGCGCATCGCTTCACGCTCGGCGACGCCACCTGGCCGCTCGACCCGGAGCTCCAGCGCTTCGTGAAGCTTCCCCTCATGGCGGTCACGCCGGAGGGCATCTACACGCAGTATCCGCCCGGATATCCAGCTATCCTCGCGCTGTTCGTGCAGCTCGGCGTCCCGAGGCTCGCCGGCGCGACGCTCGGCGCGCTCGCCGTCCTCGGCACGTATCGCATCGGACGCGGGGTGGGTTCTCCGCCCGTCGGACTCGTGGCGGCTCTCCTGCTGGCCACCAACGTCGTCGTCCTCCGCTGGAGCGCCGCCTTCATGTCGCACGCTGCGGCGATGGCGGCGCTCTGCATCGCGGCATGGCTCGCCTTCGACGCGATCGAGCGCGCCGGCCGCCGGCGCGATGTCGAGAGCGTTCTCGCGGGTGTGCTCATCGGCGTTTCGGTGAACGTGCGTCCGGTCACCGGTCTCGCCATCGGTCTCACGATCTGGCTCGTGCTCATCGTGCGGCGGACGGGCTGGCCGGGCCTGATCCGCGCCACCGTGATGATGTGCCTCGGCGGCGCGATTCCCGTCGCGGCCCTGCTGGCTTACAACGCAGCCACGACCGGCAGTCCGCTGCAGCTGGGATATCAGGCCGCGCTCGGCCACCTCAACGACGTCGGCTTCGGCAGGCGAGGAATCATCCTGTACGGTCGCGACGCTCGACCGGTGGTGTCCGCCTTCGAGTTCACCCTCGCCGACGCGGTGCGCAACGAGATCACGACCATCTGGCCGCTCGCACGCGATCTCTTTCCCGTGTGGTGGCTCGCACCGCTCGTCGCCGTCGGCGTGGCGTATCGGATGCGCGTTCGGTGGATGCTGCTCGCTGCGTTCGGCGTGCTGCCGATCGTGAACTTCTTCTTCTTCGGAAACTCCGAACGTCTCTACGTCGAGCTGCTGCCCTTCGCGCTCATCGGCGCGGCGCTGCTCGTACGCCACGTCGGCACCGTCGATCCGCGGGCCGCCCACGCCCTCCTGATCTTCCTCGTCGGCGCCAACGTCGTCACGAGCGCGACTCGAATCGCCGACGACCGGTGGCAGCACACGCGTCATCCTCCCGTCACCGAGCGGCTCGCGCGCACCCTCCGCGACTCGAGTCGCGCCGCGCCGCGCATTCTCGTCTTCGTGCGCGACACCACGGTTGCCGAGCCGCTGCTCATCGGCCTGTCGCAGTTCAACTTCGGCCGCTTTCCCGGCCCGGTCGTGGTCGCTCGCGATCTCGGCGCCGAGAACGCGCGGCTGGCCTGTCGGCTGCCCGGCTACCGGGTGCTCGTGGCGGAATTCGCCCCCGCGGCACGCGACGCGCGTCTCGTATCTTCGAACGACGCTTCGCTCGTCGCGAGCCGGTGCCGCCCCGCGCTCGTTTCCATCCCTCGACCATCCGCATGACCTATCCCGCCGAAGGCACCCTCGCTCCCGACTTCACCCTCGACACGGACGCCGGCACGCCGCTCACCCTGAGTGCCCTTCGCGGCCGGCCCGTCGTGCTCTTCTTCTATCCGAAGGACGACACGCCCGGCTGCACGATCGAGTCGTGCGAGTTCCGCGACCTCATGCCGCGATTCCAGGGCGTGAGCGCCGAGGTCCTCGGCATCAGCGCCGACGACGTGAAGTCGCACGTGAAGTTCAGGAAGAAGTTCGACCTCCCGTATCCGCTGCTCGCCGACGTCGATCATGCGGTCGCCGACGCCTACGGCGTGTGGCAGCAGAAGTCGATGTTCGGCCACAAGTACTGGGGGAACGCGCGCACGACGTTCGTGATCGATCGCGACGGCCGCATCGCGAAGGTATTCGAGAAGGTGACGCCGCTGGGTCACGCGGCCGAGGTGGCGCAGGCGGTGGCGGCGCTCCCGCTTGTGCCCGGTGGTGCGCACTGACGATGTTGTCGTGTGCGTCCAATCGTCGCGTTTCAGGGTGAGAGCGGTGCCTTCTCCGAGAAGGCCATCGAGTTTCTCGTCGAAGGTCCCGTCAAGCTGCTCTCCTGCAATACTTTCGACGCCACGACCGGCGCGGTGGTGCAGGGGATCGCCGATCTCGCCGTCATACCGGTCGAGAATCTGATCGCCGGTCCGGTGCACGCCGCGCTCGATGCGCTCGCGGCGGCTCCGGAGCTCGAGCAGATCGGCGAGCATCTTCTCCCCGTCCGTCACGCACTGCTCGGCCTTCCCGGCGCGACGATCGGTGACATTCGCGAGGCGCTCAGCCACGAGATGGCCCTCAAGCAGTGCCGCCGCTTCTTCGCCGAGCACCCGGCCATCAAGGCCGTCGAGGCGCACGACACCGCCGGTGCCGCGCGCCTCGTTGGCATCCGACGCGACCCGACCATCGCGGCGATCGCCGGCGCCTGGGCCGCGGAGCGGTACGGCCTCGTCGTGATCCAGGACGGCCTCCAGGATCACCTGGACAACTTCACGCGGTTCGTACTGGTGAGGCGAAAAGCGCGCTAGGTGCGATGCGCAGCGCGCTATGTTTTCAACGCGTTCGCCACCACCACCGTCACGTTGTCCCGGCCACCACCGGCGAGCGCGAGGTCGACCAGCTCGCGGCACGCCGCCTCCGCGTTCGCCGCGCCTCCGAGCACCTTCGCGATCTGCCGCTCGGTCACGTGCTTGGTGAGCCCGTCGGTGCACAACACCAGTGAGTCTCCCTGCTCGAGCGTCAACGCGCTCACCGCAGGCGTCATGTCCTGCGCGCCGACGGCGCTCGACAGCACGTTGTTGAATCCCTGCTGCTCCACCTGCTTCTCCGTCATCTTGTACTCGTCCATCAGGAACGCGCCCATCGTCTGATCGCGTGTCAGCCGCTTGAGCGTCCCGCCGCGCAGGTGATAGGCGCGGCTGTCCCCCACGTGCACCACGAACGCCTGCGGCCACACGACGAGCGCGATCGTCAGCGTCGTCGACGGGCCGCCCTGTGAGATTCCGAACGTCGAGCGCAGCTTGTCGTGCGCGCGCTGTACCGCCCTATTCAGCGGATCGCTGAACGCGTGCTCCTCGCCGGCGGCCACTGCGTGGTAGCTCCCGACGGTCTGGCTCAGGTACTCGACGATCGTCTTGATCGTCAGCCCGCTCGCGAGACGACCGCCGTCCAACCCGCCCACGCCATCGGCCACGGCGTACAGATAGGCCTTCGGGCCGCAGAGCGGATCGAGCACCGCGCGATCCTCGAGGTTGGTCTGCCGCACTTCGAGTGACCGCTGCAACGACGCGATCACGAAGTGGTCCTCGTTCCCCTCGCGCACCATCCCCACGTGCGACAGCCCGTAGCTCTCGATCCGGCGGCGCTGGTCGTCGGTCGTCGCGCCGAGCGGGAAGTTGCCCGAGGTGTAGATCATCGAGCGGGGCGGCCGCGCGTCGGCTGCGGGTGTCGGTGCCGGCCGAACCGGTTCCACTTCCCCGGTGGCCTTCTTCCACATGTCCCCGAGCTTTCCCATACCGACCTCCCGCCGAGCGGTGGGCGCGCCGATTGACGTTCCTGCTGGTCGCGAAGCTACCGCGCGCGAGCGCCGGCCGATATGGCCGGCGCGCGCGCTCAGGTAGCAACACTCGGGCCCGTCAGCTCGGCGTCTCGCGTCCGGCGTTGGGATCGGTCCGACGCGGCGACTCGACGCCGTTCTCGTCGCTCCTGGCGGGCCCGCGTCTCCCCGAACCCGCGAACCCGCGAACGCCAGCGAGCACGCCCAGCCCGCCCGCGGATACGATGCCGGCCGCGGCCCACGCCGCTGCCCCGACGCAGAACGGACACATCGCCGGCACCCCCGCTCAGGCGTCGTAGCGGTCGTGCAGCCGCGCCCACGGCTGCACGTCGCGACCGTCCTGTCGGCCGAGCGGCGTGAAGTCGAGGAAGCCGAAGATGTTGCTCTCGTGCTCCGTGCCGCGCGCGTACGTCGAGTAGGTGTGATAGACGTCGTCGCCGTCGCGCAGGAACACGCTGACCCCGGGCAGGTCGCCCGCGTACGATGCCATCATCCCGCCCATGTCGCGGACGTCGCGGAAGTTGTAGGTCGTCGCGCCGCGGCTCGGATCCAGCGTCACGTGAAAGTCGAAGTTGAAGTCCGTCCCCGCCGACGACACGATCGGGATCGTCCACCCCATGCGCGCGCGAAACGCCTCGAGCTGCTCGATCGGTGCGCGCGACACGAAGGCGAGCGTCGTGTTCGCCGCATTGAGGTGCACGAGGTTCCCCACCGTGTCCACCAGCATCGAGCACCCCGGGCACCCCTCGCCGGCGCGATCGATCCACATGAAGTGGTGAATGATCAGCTGCTGCCGCCCCTCGAACAGGTCGACGAGCCGCCGCTCGCCACTCGGCGTCCGGAACCGATAGTCCTTCTCCACCTTCACCATCGGGAGCCGCCGCCGCTCGGCGTTGAGCGCGTCGCGCATCCGCGTGTACTCCTTCTCCTTGCGCAGCAGCTCGAGCCGGGCGGCGAGCCATTCGGTGTGGGACGCGACGGTGGGAAGCTCGGAGGCGAGGGTCGGCATTGGTGTGTTGTCGTTCAGGTGAACGGTGAACCCGGCGATCGCGCCGGTACAAACCGATCGGTATGTTACACGCGAGCGAGACTCCGTCAAGAGCGACTTTTGACTTCGCAAGCGACGAACGTTACATACCACACGGTAGGTCACTCTCGAGCCATCCCATGCCACCTCGCGCTCCTCGCACCGCCACGCCCGATCGCAAGCGAACAGGACGCACCCGCGCCCCCGAAGCCACGCGCGAGCGGCTCGTCGCTGCCGCGTTCGAGCAGATCCACCGCCACGGCTATCAGGGCGCGGGGCTCGACGACATCCTCGCGACTGCGGGCGTCACGAAGGGCGCGCTCTATCACCACTTCGCCGACAAGGCCGACCTCGCGCACGCCGTCATCGACGAGGTGATCCGCGGGCTCACCCTGAAACGCTGGACCGGCCCGCTCGCCAGCTACGAGGGCGATCCCATCTCCGGCATCGAGCTCGTGCTCGACGTCGCCGCCGCGGAGTTCTGCGACGAGCGCTTCGGCGACAAGGTCGAGCTGGGATGCCCGCTCAACAACCTCGCGCAGGAGATGTCGCCGCTCGACGAGCGCTTCCGCCGCCGCGTCGCCGTCGTCTTCGAGACGTGGATCGAGTCGTTCGCCCAGGCGCTCGAGCGCGGCCGCGCCGACGGCACCGTCCGTCGCGACGTCGACGCACGCAAGGTCGCGACCTTCGTCGTCTCGTCGATCGAAGGCACCTTCGGCCTCGCGAAGAACGCCAAGAGCGCGCCCCTGCTGCGCGAGAACTTCGAAGTGTTGAAGGAATTTCTCGGCACGCTGCGGGTGACGCGCCGCTGAACGGTTGCCGGTTTTCGGTGCTCGGTAATCGGGCGGCCTCGGGCAGCTCCTGCCTCCCGAGGCCGGCCGTCTACCGAAAACCGTGAACCGATGAACGAGCAACACTCACCAATCCTTCGGCGGCGCCCTAAAATCCCCGCGCCATGAGACCCCTCCACCGCAACCTCACCGTCCAGGTCCTCCTCGCCATCAGTCTCGGCGTCGTGCTGGGGCTGGTCGCGCCGGGGGTCGCGCGGGGGATGAAGCCCGTGGGGGACACCTTCGTGAACCTCGTCCGGATGGTGATCGCGCCGGTGATCTTCCTCACTGTCACGCTCGGCATCGCGAACATGCGCGATCTGAAGAAGGTCGGCCGTGTCGGCGGAAAGGCACTCCTGTACTTCGAGATCGTGACGACGTTCGCGCTCGCGATCGGACTGATCGTCGTCAACGTGACGAAGCCGGGCGCCGGGCTCGACGTGAGCGCGCTGGCGAAAGGTGACATCTCGAAATACGCCGAGGCAGGCAAGACGATGAGCTTCGTCGAGACCCTGACGCACGTCGTGCCGTCGAGCGTCGTGGACGCGTTCGCGCGGGGCGACGTGCTGCAGATCGTCTTCTTCGCCGTGCTGTTCGGCGTCGCGCTCGCGTCGATCGGCGAGCGCGGCCAACCGCTCGTCGACGTGCTCGACGTGACGTCGCACGTGATCTTCCGCATCGTCGCGCTCGTGATGAAGGTCGCGCCGATCGGTGCGTTCGGCGCGATGGCGTACACCGTCGGCACGTTCGGCGCGAAGAGTCTGCTGCCACTCGGCCGGCTGATGCTCGACGTCTACATCACGATGGCGCTGTTCATCTTCGTGGTGCTGAACCTGATCCTGCGCGCCTACGGCTTCTCGCTCTGGCACTACCTCAAGCACATCCGCGAGGAGATCGTGCTGGTGCTGGGCACATCGTCGTCGGAGGCGGCGCTGCCGCGGATGCTGGAGAAGATGGAGCGCTACGGGTGCGCGCGGTCGGTCGTCGGACTGGTGATCCCGGCCGGCTACTCGTTCAATCTCGACGGCACGTCGATCTACCTGTCGATGGCGGCGCTGTTCGTGGCCCAGGCGTTCCGGGTCGACTTGAGCATCGGCCAGCAGCTGAGCGTACTCGGCGTGCTGATGCTGACATCGAAGGGCGCGGCGGGAGTGACGGGCTCGGGATTCATCGTGCTCGCGAGCACGCTGTCGGCGATGCGGGTAGTGCCGGTCGAGGGCGTCGCGATCCTGCTCGGCGTGGACCGGTTCATGAGCGAAGCCCGCGCGATCACGAACCTGATTGGGAATGGGGCGGCGACGCTGGTGATCGCGCGGTCGGAGAATGCGTTCGACGAAGGAATGCGGGCGCGGGCAGAGGCCGGAGCGCCGATCGAGCTAGGGTCGGGGCCGGTGGCCGTTTCGCTCGATGTCTGAACGGCGACGGCTGTTGAACTGCCTTCAGCCTTAACTGCAACGACAACGGCATTTGAACTGTTTCTGGAGCAGTTCAAAAGCCGTTGCAGTTCAAGCGCAGAGGCCGTTGCAGTTCGAGCCCGGCGCTGTGAACCCGACGCTCAGCTTTCCTGCGCCTCGTACATCTCCTTCAACGAGTTGACGACGTTCGGATCCGCGAGCGTCGTCGTATCCCCAAGCGCGCGGCCCTCCGCGATGTCGCGCAGCAGTCGCCGCATGATCTTCCCCGAGCGCGTCTTGGGGAGATCGGCCGAGAACAGGATGTCGTCCGGCCGCGCGATCGCGCCGATCTTCTCGGCGACGAAGTTGCGCAGCTCCTCACGCAGCTCGTGGTCGTGCCTGAATCCCTCGCGCAGGGTCACGAACGCGGCGATCGCCTGGCCCTTGAGCTCGTGCGTCTTCCCCACCACCGCGGCTTCGGCCACCGCCGGATGCTCCACGAGCGCGCTCTCGACCTCCATCGTGCCGATGCGGTGGCCGGCGACGTTGAGCACGTCGTCGACGCGGCCGAGGATCCAGAAGTAGCCGTCCTCATCGCGCTTGGCGCCGTCGCCGGGGAAATAGAGGTCGGGGCGGCCGGGCCACTTCGAAAAGTACGTCTGCACGTAGCGCTCGTCGTCGCCCCAGATCGTGCGCAGCATCGAGGGCCAGGGGCGCGTCAACGCGAGCAGCCCGCCGCCGACCTCGATCTCCTTCCCCTTCGCGTCGAGCAGCGCAGCGCTGTAGCCGGGGAGTGGCGTCGTAGCGCTGCCCGGAGTCGTCGCCGTAATCCCCGGCAGCGGCGAGATGACGATCGAGCCGGTCTCCGTCTGCCACCAGGTGTCGACGATCGGACAGCGGTTCCCGCCGATGTGCTCGCGATACCACATCCACGCTTCAGGGTTGATCGGTTCGCCGACGGAGCCGAGCAGTCGGAGCCGCGACAAATCGTGCTTCGCCGGCCAGTGGTCGCCCCACTTCATGAACGCGCGGATCGCCGTCGGCGCCGTGTAGAGGATCGTCACGCCGAACCGCTCGCAGATCTCCCAGAAGCGATCCTTCTCCGGCCAGTCGGGAGCGCCCTCGTACATGACGCAGGTCGCGCCGTTGGCGAGCGGGCCGTAGGTGAGGTAGGTGTGTCCCGTCACCCAGCCGATGTCGGCGGTGCACCAGAAGACGTCGTCCTCCTTCAGGTCGAACACGATGCGCGACGACGTCGCCGCGCCGACGAGATAGCCCGCCGTGGTGTGGACGATCCCCTTCGGCTTGCCGGTGGTGCCCGAGGTGTAGAGCACGAACAGGACGTCCTCCGAGTCCATCGGCGCGGGCTCGCACCACATCGCAGCGTGACGCATGAGCCGGTGCCACCAGTGATCGCGCCCTTCCTGGACCTCGTCGAACGCCTCGCCGCTCGTCGCGCCGGGCCGGCGCTGGACGACGACGACGTGCTCGATCGACGGCGTCTCCTCGAGCGCCTTGTCCGCATTGCGCTTGAGGGGCACGACCTGGCCGCGGCGGTAGCCGCCATCGGAGGTCACGAGGACCTTGCACGGCGTGTCGTTGATGCGGTCGCGCAGCGACTCGGGGGAGAATCCGCCGAACACCACCGAGTGGACCGCGCCGATGCGCGCGCAGGCG
>JBJMNN010000083.1:0-35322 GCA_045804245.1 Gemmatimonadaceae bacterium
GGCCCATCGGGAGAACCTTGTCGCGCAGCCCCGTGCCATGACTCGGGTCGGCCACCATGGGCAGGTGTGAGAGCTTCTGCACGAGTGGGATGGCCGTGAGATCGAACAGGTTCCGCGTGGACGGGTCGAAGCTGCGGATACCGCGCTCGCAGAGGATCACCTGCGTGTTCCCTTCGGCGAGCAGATACTCCGCGCTCATGAGCAGGTCGGTGATCGTCGCCGCCATGCCGCGCTTGAGCAGCACGGGCTTTCCCAGCCGGCCGATCCTCCGCAGGAGTGCGTAGTTCTGCATGTTGCGCGCGCCGATCTGGATGCAGTCCGCCACTTCGGCGACGTGGTGCGCACCTTCCTCGTCGAGCGCTTCAGTCACGATCGGGAGGCCAGTCTCGGCGCGCGCGAGCGCCAGGAGCTCGAGACCCTTTCGGCCGAGACCCTGAAAGGAGTACGGCGAGCTGCGCGGCTTGAACGCGCCGCCGCGCAGTGCAGCGCCGCCGGCGTCGCGCACTTGCTGCGCTGCGAGCACGATCTGCTTCTCGCTCTCCACGGAGCAGGGACCGGCGATGATCGGGATGGTCGGACCGCCGAACGTGACGCCGGGCGCGATGGTGACGAGCGTGTTCTCAGGTCGCCATTCGCGCGACACCTGCTTGTACGGCTTCGAGACGTGAATGACCTCGGCAACGCCGTCGAGCGCTTCGAGCTGCGAGCCGTCGACGCGGCCGTCGTTGCCGACGAGGCCCACCGTCGTGCGCTGCGCGCCCGGCATCGGCCGCGGCTGATAGCCCATCTCTCGAATGACGTCGACGACTCGCGCGATCTGCTCGTCCGTCGCACCGTGCTCCATCACGACCAGCATCAGTCTTCCTCGATCTCGAACGTGGACCCATCGTCGGCCAGGGTGACCGGGCCGGCGTAGTGCGCTCCGACCAGCGCGCGGACATCGACGCGCTCGACCGGCGGGTAGAAGTGCGTGAGCACCAGATGCTTCGGCAGCGCGGCGGCGGCGAGCGCGCCGCACTGCTCGGGCGTCAGGTGCGACGGGATCGCCATCGCGACCGGCAGCGAGCACTCGCAGAGGAGCACGTCGGCGCCGCGCGCCCACTCGGCGAGCATCGGATCGTAGCCCGTGTCGCCCGTGTACACGAGGCGCCGGCCGCCTCGCTCGATGGAATATGCCACGCTCTCGTCGGCATGCGGGACCTTGGTGGCGCGCAGCGTGGTGCCGTCACCGAGCGCGATGGCCTCCCCGGGCGCGATCTCGCGCACCTCGAGCGGAAAGCCGGGCTCACGGAGCCAGTCCCCGAACGCGGCGATCAGCCGCTCGAGCAGTGCCGCGGTGCCCACGGGACCGACGAGCACGAGCGGTGCGCTGCGAGGGGGGAGGTCGCCGTACTTCCACGCGAACACGAGCGTCGCGAAGTCCGAGATGTGGTCGGTGTGGAAGTGCGTGATCGCAACATGGGTGAGCTCGCGCCACGGAAGCCCCAGCTCGGCGAGCCGGTGGGTGACCCCGCTGCCGCAGTCGAGCAGCACGCGGTCCGCGCCGGCTTCCACGTAGTGTCCCGCACACACGCGGGCCGCCGTGAGCGCGATTGTCCCGGTGCCCAGCGTGACGAGACGCATCATCGCCTCCGAACAAACAGCTGCCCCATCGTCTCGTCGGCCGCAGCGCGGAGGTGCACGAGACACACGCCGAGCGGCGTGCCCCGCCTCACGACGTCGCGGCGGCTTCCTCGGCCACCGGCTCGAGCGGGAACGACGCCTCGGTGGACGCGCTGCGCATGCGAACGCTCACCAGCGAGGAGACGCCCGGCTCCTGCATCGTCACGCCGTACACCGCATCGCCCGCCTCGGTCGTCGTGCGCGGATTGTGCGTGATGACGATGAACTGCGTGCGGCTCTTGAACTGGTTGAGCATGCGCACGAAGCGCCCGACGTTCGCGTCGTCGAGTGGAGCGTCCACCTCGTCGAGCAGGCAGAACGGGCTCGGCTTGGTGAGGAAGATGCCGAACAGCAGCGAGAGAGCGACCAGTGCGCGCTCACCGCTGGACAGGAGGTGGATGCGCTGCGTCTTCTTCCCACGCGGGGAGGCATGGATCTCGATGTCGCAGTCGAGCGGCGCGTCGGGATTCTCCAACCGCAGGTCGCACTCGCCGCCACCGAACAGCGACATGAAGATCTCGCGGAAGTTGACGCGCACCTGCTCGAAGGTCGCGAGGAACAGCTCGCGCGCCGTCGCGTCGATCTCCTTGATCGCCTGCAGCAGCGAGGCCTTGGCCTCGGCGAGATCGTTGCGCTGCGCGACGAGGAAGTCGTGGCGCTTCATCGTCTCGTCGTGCTCCTCGATCGCCAGCGCGTTCACCGGTCCGAGCTGCTCGAGCTGACGGCGGAGCTCCGCCGCTTCGACGCGCAGGGCGTCGTCGTCGAGGTCCACGGGCGGTACATCGGCGATCATCTCCTCCAGCGGGCGCTTCCACTCCATCTCGAGCCGCTCGCGGATCGCGGTGCGACGGCCCGACAGCTCGGTGAACCGCAGCTCGGCGTGGTGCAGCTCGTCGCTCGTCGCGGTGAGACGACGATGGTACTCGCTCACGGCGTGATCCGCCGCGGTGAGCGCTTCGTCGGTCGTGCGCACGGCGACTTCCGCCGCGGCGAGGCTCGCCTCGCCGTCGGAGAGCGTCGCCTCGCGCGTCTCGAGGTCGAGCGTCCACGACGCCATCTGCTCGGCGAGAGCGCTGTCCGACAGCGCGAGCTCGCTGAGCTCCTCGCGGAGCTGCGCGAGACGCTGCGTCGCGGTGGACACCTCCTGCGCGAGACGCCGCTCCCGATCGACCGCCATCTGCACGCGCGCGCGCGTCTCCGCCTGGCGCACCTGCCAGCGTCCGCGGAGCTCGCGCGCCTCCTCCTGGCCGCGCTCGGCCACGACAGCGCGCTCGCGCGAGTCCGCGATGGCCTGCTCGCGCGCGCCGAGCCGCTCGGTGAGTGCCGCCGCGTCGGCGTCGAGCGCGTGCTGCCGCTCGCCCAGCTCGGCGGCCCGTGCGCCGAGGCGCTCGGCGAGCGCCGCCGCTTCCTGTGCCTCGCGCGTCGCGCGGGCGACCCGCCGACCCGACTCGGTCTGTCGCTCGAGCGCCTGACGCGCCTGCTGCTGCGCTACTGACGCCGCTTCGGTTGCCTCGAGCACGCGGCGCTCGCTCGCGACCACGGACTCGCGCATCGCGTCGGCGACGCGCGACGCCTCCTGGCGCCTGGTCTCGAGCGTCGTGAGCTCGCGCCGCAGCTCGGTCAGCTCGGCGCGGCGGCGAAGCGGACCCTGACCCGTCGTGGTGCCGGGAAGCCAGACCGCGCCACGCGCGTCGACGAATGCGCTGCCGCCGTTGAGTGCATGCACGCGGCCAAGCAGCGTCCGCACCCAGCCGCGGCCGGCGCCGACGGCTCCGACCACCGCCTCGAGTCCAGCGCTGGCCTGGCCGTCGCCGGCATCACCCGCCGCCGCATCGAGTGGCAGGAGCAGCAGGGGACCGGGGTTGGCCTCGGCGTGCCACAGGCGGATGGCTTCGGCGACGTCGCGATCGCGCACGAGCACCGCGTGCACCGAGTTCCCGAGGAACTTCTCGACGAGCAGCGCCGACTCCTGATCCGCCGCGATGAAGTCCGAGACGGGTCCGAGCACCGCGCCCTCGCCGAAGCGCTCGCGCTCGCGCAACAGCCGCGAAGCCGCCGGCGCGAGGCCGACGCGGTCACGCTCGAGCTGCTCGAGTGCGTTCACGCGACCCTGCAGCGCCGTTAGCGCCTCGTCGGCGCGGAACAGCTCGGCGCGGGCGACGCCCTCCTGCTCTCGCGCCTCGCGATCAGCGGCGCGTGCGTCTTCCATCTCGGTCGCTGCGGTCGCGGCGGCGCTCTGCGCGGCATCCACTTCGACCTGCAGCTCGTCATGCTCGCGCCGAGCCATGCCGAGCGCATCGTCGAGCTGCGCCTGCTCCTGCGCGAGCACCTGCGCGCGCTGGCGTACTTCGTCCAGCTCGCGCACGGCGCGCTCCCGCTCGTGCTCGACGCGGCGCACGCGATCCTGCAGCTCGCGCAGCTCGCGCTCGGCGCGCTCCACCGCGTGGCGCGCTTCGGTGACGAGACGACGCGCCTCGTTCTCCGCTTCCTGATGGCGCGCGAGCTCTGCGTCCGCCGAGGCCAGCTCGGTCTCCTCGCGCGCCCGCTCCTCGGCTGCGCGCTGGCGCTCGGCGGCGATCTGCGCACCCGTCTGCTCGCCGGCGGTCGCCTCGGCCTCGGCGCGCTGACGCCGCGCCGTCGCGTTCCGCTGCCGCTCCTCGGCGACGGCCATCTCGCCGCGGATGCGCTGCACCTGTTCGCGCTGTGCGCTGACGAGGCGCGACAGCTCGTTGCGCTGCGCCTCCGCGGCGGCACGCGCCCCGTGCGCCTGATCGCGCGCCGCCTCGGCGTCGAGCGCCGACGACTCGGCCGCGGGGAGCTGCGCTCGCAGCTCGCCGAGACGAATCTCGAGGCGGGCGAGCTCCTCGCGCCATGCCTCCATCTCGCGCGCGGCGAGGGAGAGCTCGACGGTGAAGCGCCGCGTCATGATCTCGGCGTGCCGCTCGGCGCGCTTCCGCTGGCGCGCGAGGCTTCGCACCTGGCTCGCCACCTCGTTGATCAGATCATCGAGCCGCTGCAGGTCGCCCGTCGTCTCCTCGAGCCGGCGCTCGGTAGTGCGCCGACGGTCGCGATAGAGCCCCACTCCTGCCGCCTCTTCGAACAGCTCGCGCCGGTCGTCCGGTCGGTCGGAGAGCAGCGCATCGATCATCCTGCTCTCGATGACGACGCCCGTCCCCGCGCCCAGTCCGGTCCCACGCAACAGGTCGGCGATGTCGCGCAGCCGGCAGGGCGTGCGGTTCAGGAAGTAATCGCTATCGCCCGAGCGTGAGAGCCGTCGCGTGATCACGACCTCGCGGAACGGGACGGGAAGGATTCCCTCGTCGTTCGAGAAGTGCAGCGAGACCTCGGCGACGTTGACCGGACGACGCGCCGACGAGCCCTGGAAGATCACCTCGTCCATCTTCGCGCCGCGCATCAGGCGCGCGCGCTGCTCGCCCAGCACCCACCGGACCGCGTCCGAGACGTTGGACTTGCCGCATCCGTTCGGACCGACGATTGCCGTCACCCCGGGCTCGAACACGAGGTGCGTGGCGTCGGCGAACGACTTGAATCCGTGGAGCTCGAGCTTGGTGAGACGCACTAGAAGACTCTCCCGATTCGATAGACCAGCATCGGCCGAATACCTGCCTCACGGACCTGCGGCACGGCGAGCGACGCTTGCTCGGCGTTGGCGTACGCGCCGTAGTACAATCGCACCGTGCCATTGGGATGGCGCAACCCGTACACCGGCAGCCCTCGCGCATGGTAGCGGTTGAGGCGAACCGGCGCCTCGCGCGGCGAGACGCCGGGATCGACGAGGAAGGCGAGTGGATAGCGGTCGACGCTGCCGAAGTCGCGTGCGAGCGTGCCCTGCACGCGGAGACGGACGAGCAGCGACTCCGCGGCGGCTCGCGTCGGGAAGGCACCGGCGAGCAGCAGATAGAAGCGCGACGGCGTCTCCATGCCGTACGTCGGCGCGGGGAGCCGCGCGAAGCGTCCGAACAGATCGAGGATCGCGCCCGACTTGGTGTTGTATTTCGACAGCAGGATCGCGTACCCGACCGCGGCGGCCGAGTCGGCCGGATTGGCCGGCGCGTACACGGGGAACGAGTCCGCGGAGGACCCTTCGACACGCGCCAGGCTGTCGCGCGTGATGCTGTCGCGGCGGACGCGAGCGATGCTGTCGGTGATGCGGACGCGCACCGCGGCCTCGCGCGCTGCCGAATCGGCCGCCGCTTGCTGGACGGCGCGCCGCTGCGAGTAGGCGCTCGCGCCCCAGTACGCGAGCGCGGCGAGGACGAGCAGCGCGAGCACGCCGCCGATCCAACGCTTCGATTCGTTCGAGCCCGCGCGGACGACCGGTATGCCTGCCGGCATCGCCTCGTTCGCCGGGACGGGGGCCTCGTCGAGGGTGGCGGTCGGAACGGCGCCGCGGCGCTGCCGCACCCACGCGAGCGACTGCGCGACGGAGACTTCGGCGGGCACGACGTCGCCCACGATCACCGCACCGTCGCTGACGTCGACGAGTGCATGCACCATCGGCGCGTCGGCGGGAGCGGCGAGGATCAGCAGCGCGCCCTCCTTGCGGAACCCCGCGATGAGCCGGCGCCACCGGTCGGTGCCGAACAGCTCCTCGTAGTCTACCGGTCCCGTGCCGGTGGGCATCACGAACAGCTCGCCCGACTCCGGCACCTGCTGCGCGATCTTGGACAGTGAGACGCCGTACACGAAGCTGTCCACGATTCCGTGCGGGTCGTCGCCTCGGACGAGCGCCTGGATCGGCGGTGCCTCGCCGAGCAGGTCGCCGAGCGCGACACGACGGTGGACGGCCTGCACGCGCGCGATGCCGAGCGCCGTCTCGGCGGTGGCGTCCGGATCCGTGCCGACGACGACGATCGCATGGAATGCGTCGAGCGTGGCGCCGATGCGCCGGCCCTCCTCGCTCCAGTCGATCGTGCGTGTCGCGCTTACGGTCCGCCCTCGTAGATCCAGTAGGACTGCTTCGACTCGCGACCGACGCGCTCAGCCTGCTCTCGCGTGGCGTAGGGACCAAGCACGACGCGGTAGATCGTCGAACCGTCGCGCACAGCCGTAACGACGCGAGCGTTCTCGCTGCCGACGCGGATCGATGCGGCGAGCTCGCGCGCCTTGTCGCCGACGAGCAGCGCGGCGAACGATACCGTGTAGCCCGCCGGCGGGCGACGGACGGCGGTGTCGCGCGGCGGCGGGGGCGGCGCCGCCGCGACGGGCGCCGTGGAGTCCTTCGGCGCGGCGGAATCGGCTGGCGGCGCCGCGGAGTCGGCCGGCGGTCCGGCGAAGTCCACGGGTTGATCGAGCCCTTCGGCGCGCGGACGGAATCCCGTCCACCGGAAGGCATACCAGAAGTCCGCCGCCCCTCCGGCGACGCGCGCCGTCGCGCGCAACGTCGCGCCGTCGGTGACGATGACGTCCTTGCCCTGTGCCACCGCGATCCCGCCATCCGGCGCGACGAACGGCAGGTCGGCGCGCCAGCCCGTGGCGAGCGTACCGACGACGGCGTTGGTCCCCAATGCGATCACGGCGGTCGAGTCGACGCCGTCGAGTCGTGCCAGCAGATAGCGGCCGAGCGGATCCATCCGAAGGTCCGACGGATGCCGGCCGAGGTCGATCGATCCGCTGACGGCCTCACGATATCGGTCGACGATCTGCACCGAGGTGCCCGTGCTCGTCACGACGAACACGCGGTCGCCGCTCGGCGTCGCCGCCAGGAGCTCCACCGGCTCGTCGAACGCCACACTCGCCGTGCGCTGCATGCTCCGCGTGCGTACGCCGGTGAGCTCTTTCTCAGTGGCGAGAAAGAGTAGGTCACCCACCTGCGTCCTCAGCGCGCGGTCGACGCGCGGCAGCACGACCGAATCGGCGACGCGCGTGCTCGGCGGTCTCACCTTCCACACCACCGACCCGCCGCCTCGCTCGCCAAGCACGAGCAGCGATGCGTCCGGCTGCGGGAAGAGGGCGCGCGCCGCGACCGGGGGCTTCCACTTCCACGTGCCGCTCGCCGCGTAGCGCTCGACCACGCCGTCGGCGGTGATGCCGTAGACCGTGGAGCCGTCGTTCGACGCCAGACCGGTGAGCTTGGCCTTCGTGACGGTGCTCCCCGCGCCCTGCCGGAAGTCGATCCGCACCGGCTGCCCCTTCGAGTCGACGAGCGAGATCACCCCCTCCTCCTCGTCGAACGCCAGCACGCGCGCCGGCGCGGGCGCCTCGGCACCGTTCCACACGATCGTGTCGAGACGGGGATAGGCGAACACGCGGACCTCACCCCCCGTGCGCGGAATGCGCAGCACCAGGTAGTCCGGCCCACGCATGCCGTTGTTCGCGGCGGAGGTGGATTCGCGCGTCGAATCGTGGCTCCCGCGATCGGCGGGGCCGCAGGCAGCGAGCGCGAGCGCCAGCGCGAGAAGGGGGGAACGCACGGGCAAAAGTTAGTCTCCCGGACCCGACAGGAATAGGCAGACGCACGTCGCGGAAGGGCGACGGCCGACGTCGCGCGCCCAGCGTCGACGCGCGTCGCGACGTGCGTCCTGAAACGCTAGCGCGCCGGCTGCAGCGGCACCGTCTCGGCGTCCGCCCAGAGCCGCTCGATCTGATAGAAGCTGCGCAGCGTCGGATGGAAGATGTGCACGACAACGTCGACGTAGTCGAGCAGCACCCAACGACCTTGCGACAGCCCTTCCACGTGATGCGCCATCTGACCGTTGTCGCGCTTCATCTCTTCGAGCACCGAGCTGCCGAGCGAGCGCACGTGCGTATCCGACGTGCCGCTCGCGATGAGGAAGAAGTCGGTCATGTCCGACACGCCCTCCAGGCTGAGCAACACGACGTCGTTTGCCTTGTGGTCCAGCATGATCGACGCGGCGCGCTGCGCGATCTCGAGCGACGTCTGGGCCGGATGTGGAACGGAGGCAGCCATGGGATCAGGGTTCGTGGGACTGGTGCTCGTGTCTGGCAACTACGTCGTGCGCTGCGTGTCGGGGCGAAACGAGCGGAGGGGGCCCCGCGAAGGAGCCCCCTCCCAACGGTCGCGGTGCGCTACTGCTTGATCACCCAGACGCGAATCTCGGGCTTCACATCGGCGTGCAGCTTGATCGGCACCCGGTAGACGCCGAGCGCCTTGATCGGTTCGTGCAGGTCGATCAGACGCTTTTCGATGTGGAAGCCCTGCCCGTTGAGCTGCTCGGCGATGTCGGCGGAGGTGACGGAGCCGAACAGCTTGCCTTCCTCGCCGACGCGCGCCGAGAAGGTGAGCTGCACCTCCTCGAGCCGCTTCGCGAGCTCCTGCGCGGAGCCCACGCGCTCGTTCTCGGCCGCCTCGAGGCGGCCGCGTTCCTGCGCGATCCGCTTCAGGTTGCCCGGCGTTGCCTCGAAGGCGAAGCCGCGCGGCAGCAGGAAGTTGCGGGCGTATCCGTTCTTGACCGTGACGACGTCGCCTGGCTTCCCCAGGTTCTCGACCGCCTGACGGAGAATGATTTCCATGATGAGCCTCTGATTACGTGGTAGGGCGCACACGACTACGCCAGTCAGCCCAGGTGTCGCCGAGTCCAAGCCCGAATGCGGCGAGCGCGAGGAGCATGAATCCGAGCACGGCGACCGGACTTAGCATCGGCCACCACAGCATCGCGAACCCAACGAGCAGGGCGGCCGCGAGCGCTCCGGGCGCAAGGAACCAGGAGAGCACGCCGAAGCCGCGGATGGCGTAGAGCGCACCGAAAAAGACGAGGAGATTTCGACCGGTCCCATCGAGGAACGCGAGCGCGGGCACGAAGACGATCGTGAGCCCAGCGATCAGTCCCCAGACGAACTGGTCATTGAAGCGGAAGTCCTTCAGAAAGCCGAGCGGTGCGCCCAGCCGCGTGCGGGAGATGCGGTGGTACGTCCCCCACGCCAGCGCGAGCGCGACAAGCGACTCGAGCAGCAGCAGGGAGGGGAAGAGTCCCGTCCCCGTCTTCGCCATCGTCTCGAGCTGCGTCTCCACCTCGTTGGGAAGCGACGCGACTTGCGGCATCGACTTCACCACCTCCGGATGCTGCTGGAGCGCCGTGCGGAAGATGGCGAGCGTCTCCGTGTTCCGGCGTGCGAACTCCGCCTGCACGGCCAGTCGCGCACGCGACGGCGTGAGCGGCCCGCGACTGCTCATCAGCAGCACGAGGGTGAGCGCGAGCGCGGCGGCGGAGAGGGCGCGCGAGAAGAACGGCCGCCCGGTCCCGAAGAGACAGATCAAGCCGAAGGATCCGGCGAGGAGCAGGCTCCAGCCGCGCACGAGGTTGTAAAAAGGCCCCGCGTGCGCGGGCTGCATCAGCATCCACACCGACAGTCCGACCCAGGTGACGGCGAGCAGCAGCCGTCCTCCCGCCCACCACCCCACGAGACAGCACGCGGCGAGCGCCGGAAGCAGGAGGAGAAGAGTGTCCTCCACCGGCAGCAGAGCGCGCAGCGGCGTGTACGGCGGGATGATCAGGAAGGCCGCGAGCGCGAGGAGGAGCTTTCCCCACCCGCGCTCGGAAGGCGCCGGAGCCGGAGCGTCTTCCATCTCAGCCCTGCAGACCCCGCGTGTACGGGAGCAGCGCGAGATAGCGCGCGCGCTTGATCGCGGTGCTCAGCTGACGCTGATGCCGCGCGCAGACGCCGCTCAGGCGGCTCGGCAGGATCTTGCCGTGATCGGTGATGAAGCGGCCGAGGGTGCGCTCGTCCTTGTAGTCGACGAAGCGAACGCGGGTCTCGCAGAAGGGGCAGGCCTTGGTTGGGCGTCTCATGGTCTACTCCTCATCCTCGTCGTCTTCTTCGGCGCGCTTCTTGGCGAGCGCGAGCTCTTCCTCGGTCATCGGAGGAGCACCGACCTCGTGTTCCTTGATCGTGAGCAGGTAGCGGATCACACCCGGGTCGAGCTTCAGGGCGCGCTCGTACTCGGGGATCCCGGCGGTCTCGGCGTCGAATCGCGCGACGACGTAGTAGCCGTTCTCGCGGGGGCCGATGGGATACGCGAGCTGGCGGCGACCCCAGTGATCGACCTTCATCTCGCCGGCGGCGCCGACGAGCTGATGAAAGCGATCGAGCTTTTCGGTGACGGCGGCGTCTTCGAGCGTCGAGTCGAAGACGTAGACCGCCTCGTATGGACGTGGCATGTCCTGGCAATCCTCCCTTTGGACGTAGCCGCCCCCCGCTGGTTGCCGGAGCAGGGGGAGGGGAAGTTGTTGGCACGCCGAGAGTAAGGCGCGCCCGGTAACCTAGCAAAGTACACCGCTCGCCCGACTCCGAGAAGCCCCTGGGTCAGTGCGCCGCAGCGTGGCGGCGAGGGGCGAGGCGTTGCGCTGCGAGCGGGGGCCCGTGGTCGACGCGTTGATACGTCACGCCAGCTCCGCGATGGGCGCGTCGAGCCATCCATACCGCGAGGCCGGCGCGACAGTCGGCGATCCGGGCCGTGGCGCGGCACGAGGGCTATCGCCGCGCGGTGGCGCTCCCGTATCCTCTGCGCCCAAACGGAGGAGCCTGCACGAGCGATGAGATCGAGCAGCGTCATGCGCCGAGCGCGCGGAACAGTAATCCTGTTGTCGCTGGCCGCGCCCGTCGCGTTGGCCGCGCAGCAGCAGTCTCGCATCGGAAGGGATCCCTTCGTCGAGGCCACGGCGAACGCACGTCTCGCCAACGAGGCGTTCGTGCGCTCCGACCGCCTGATGATGGACTGGCTCACGCTCGCCGATCCGCGCTCCGGTCTGCTGCCGCGCAACACGACGACCGACCGCGACATCTGGAACGCGAAGGACTGCGCGGCCGATCTCTATCCCTTCCTCGTGCTGACGGCGTGGTACACGCGGCCCGAGCTGTACGCGGGACGGATGCAGGAGATGCTGCTCACTGAGACGGCGCTCACGGCGCGGATCGGACGCCTCCCCGATACGTACTCGTTCTCGAAACAGGGCTTCGCCGAATCGCGCGTCGACACGGCGGCGATCATGTTCGGCGGCTCCGAGTACGTGAAAGACGCACTCATGCCGATCACCGAGCTGCTCGGCGTCACGCCGTGGCGTGCGCGCATGCTCGGCATCGTCGACGACCTGTGGCGCTATGCGCCGGTCGAGACGCGGTACGGACGGATCGTGTCGCTCGATCCCGAGGTGAACGGTGACATGCTGCTCGTGCTGTCGCGCCTGTACTGGATGACGCACGACGCGCGCTATCTGGAGTACGCGACGCGGCTCGGCGACTACTACCTGCTCGATGTGCACCATCCGACGCGCGACTTCGCGACACTCCGGTTGCGCGATCACGGCAACGAGGTCGTCTCCGGACTCACCGAGCTGTACGCGACGCTGCTCCGCGTGCAGCCGGCGAAGGCGGCGACGTACCGCGCGCCGATTCACGAGATGCTCGACCGCATCCTGGCCGTCGGCCGGAACGACGATGGCCTGTTCTACAACGTGATCGATCCACGAGCGGGGAAGCCCGTCGACGCGCACATCGCCGACAACTTCGGTTACGTGCTGAACGGCTACTACACGATCTACCAGCTCGACGGCACGACGGCCTACCGCGACGCGGCGCGCAAGGCGCTCGGTGCGCTCGACGGGAAATACCGCGGGTTCAATTGGGAGAATCTGGGGCAGGACGGCGATGCCGACGCCATCGAAGGCGCGATGTATCTCTACAACCGCGAGCCCGTGCCGTCAGCGGCTGCGTGGATGGACTACCAGATCAAGTGGATGTGGAGCAAGCAGGACTCCGCGCACCGGCCGGGCCTCGAGCGATGGCGCGGGCGAGGAATCGTCGAGGGCGGCTACGCCGACGGGAACTTCAATCGGACCTCGCTGATGTACGCGCTCTGGAAGACGCAGGGGACGAGCGTGCGTCCCTGGCGGAATGACGTGCGCTTCGGCGCCGTGCGCCAGGGCGACGGCGTCGCGCTCGCGATCGATGCGGACTCGGCGTGGACGGGAGTGATCCGCTTCGACGTGCCGCGCCATCGAACGATCCTCGGCCTGCCCGCCGATTGGCCGCGGATCAACTCGTACCCGGAGTGGTACACCGTCGACGCGGCGGCGCCGTATCGGGTGGTCGACGCGATCACGGGGAAGACTCGCACCGTTTCGGGTGCGGAGCTGGTGCAGGGACTGCCGATCGAGCTGCGACGGGGGCAGCGCGCGAGGCTCGTCGTGTCTTCCGCGCAAGGGAGATGACGTATCTACTCACAGTGATTCGCTACACTCGCTCGGAATCACACCGTCGAGGAATCTCCGCAGTGCGATCACCCCGCGGCGAAGCGCCGCCAGAACCGCGGGAGTCCCGGCACTCGGCCGAGCAGCTCGGCTTTTGACGGATCCTGCAGCGCTGCGACCATGTCGGCGAGGGTCACGCCATGCGCCGGACGCGAGACGACCTCGATCGCATCGCCCGCCCCGATGTCCCCATCGCGGACGATGCGGAAGTACGCTCCCATGCGCCCTTCGGCTTGAAATCGACGCGGGAAGCGCTCGTCGCCCATGCGGATGCCGAGCTTGAAGCACGGGAGACGCGGCTGCGCAATCTCGAGGAGCGCCGAGCCGACGTCCCAGCGCTCGCCGACGACCGCGTTCACGAGATCCACTCCCTCGACGGTGAGGTTCTCGCCAAACAGGCCGGGAGTCGTTTCTACTCCATGGTCATCGCGCCACGCGTCGTAGTCCTCGCGCGCGTACGCGTAGACGGCCTTGTCCTTTCCGCCGTGCACCTCACGATCGGCCTGATCGTCGCCGTCGAGGTTCACGCCGCGGATCGCGACCCGTCCGTCGACCGGATGTTTCCAGATCGCCGTGGTGACGATCCGCCCCCGCCAGACCACCTCGCGGATCGCGCCGACGTTTACGGAAAGGATCCGCATGGTGCTCCGTTGATTCGAGCCAACAGCAGTGCTACTGCGCCAGGGGACTGCTCGGAATGGAGGAGCCGCGCCCGGCTGTCGGACTGGCGGACGCATCGAGACGCAGTAGTATTTCCGAAGGCAGTCAAGAGGCGTCGCGAACCGCCGCGCAAGCGGTCCGACGTGGAGCAAGCACCCAGTCCGTCCCGCGGCGCGGCGGGAGTCGAGGTGGGTATGTCAGACGGCGAATCGACGGGCCTGGTCGGCATCGTGTTCTGGTGCGTGGCCCTCGCAGCATTCCTTCTCTGGGCGTTGAAGCACGTGGACGTCAGCTTCTGAGGCGTCTCGCGATCGACGTCACACGTTGAAGCGGAAGAGCAGGACGTCGCCGTCCTGCACGACGTAGTCCTTGCCCTCCTGCCGCATCACGCCCTTCTCCTTCACGCCCTTCCAGCCGGCGTTCGCGACGAAGTCGGCGTAGCTCGCCGTCTCGGCCTTGATGAAGCCGCGCTCGAAGTCGGTGTGGATGACAGCTGCCGCCTGAGGCGCCGTGTCGCCGCGGTGGATCGTCCAGGCGCGCACCTCCTGCTCCCCGGCCGTGAAGTACGTCTGGAGGCCGAGCAGGTGATAGCCAGCGCGAATCAGCCGGTCGAGTCCAGCGGACTCGAGTCCGAGCGAGGCGAGGAAGTCGTTGCGATCCTCGGGCGGCAGCTCGGCGAGCTCGCTCTCGATCTTCGCGGAGAAGGGAACGACCTCCGCCGGCTCGCCACTCGAGGCGATCGCCGCGCGAAGCGCCCTCACGTGCACGCCCTCCTCGCCCGACAGCTCGGCGTCGGTGACGTTGGCTGCGTAGAGGATGGGCTTCGTCGTGAGCAGTGAGAGCGGCGTGAGAAACGCCAGCTCGCGAGCGCTCAGCTTCGCCTCCCATAGTCCGCGTCCCTCCTTCACGAACTCGTACGCTTTCTCGATCACGGGCAGCTCGGCGAGCGCCTCCTTGTCACCAGTCTTCGCTGAGCGCTTCACGCGGTCGAGGCGCTTCTCGACCGTGGCGAGATCGGCGAGCGCGAGCTCGAACTCGATGACCTCGCGATCGCGCACCGGATCGACGGAGCCCATCACGTGGAGCACGTCGTCGTCGTCGAAGCAGCGCACGACGTGCACGATGGCGTCGGTCTCGCGGATGTTGGCGAGGAACTGATTGCCGAGCCCTTCACCCTTGGATGCGCCGGCGACGAGGCCCGCGATGTCGACGAACTCCACGGCGGCCGGCACGGTGCGCTGCGGCTTCACGATGCTCGCGAGCTCGTCGAGCCGGTCGTCGGGCACGTTGACCCGCCCGATGTTGGGATCCTTGGTGGCGAAGGGATAGTTCGCCGCGAGCACGCCGGCGGACGTGAGCGCGTTGAATAGCGTGGACTTGCCGACGTTCGGGAGTCCGACGATGCCGAGTCTGAGCATTACTTCGATTGTGAGTTGAGCGCGAGCGGGAGCTCGAAAGGTAATCGCGCCGTTCGGACCGCAGCGCTACGACGGCTTCGGCGCGCGACTCTGAATGTCGAGTGCGGGCTTGATGCCGCCGCGTACCCATGCCTCCACGGCCTCGGTCAGCACCGGGAACAGCTCGCGCACGGCGGCAGTGTCGCGCTTGCCCATGGCGCCGAGCACGAAGTCCGTCAGTGGACCACCAGCCGGACGCTCCGGGTCGCCGACGCCGATGCGGAGTCGCGCGTACTGCTGCGTGCCGAGCGATTGCTGGACCGACTTCAGACCGTTGTGGCCTCCGGCTCCGCCCTCCGGACGGAGCCGCCACGTTCCAACCGGGATCGCCACGTCGTCGACCAACACCAGGAGATCGTTCGCCGCCGCCCAGAACGGGCGGCGTGCGTACTGCACGAGCACGCCGCCCGACAGGTTCATGTACGTCTGCGGCTTCACGAGTCGCACGGTCTCGCGCACGCCCGTGAGATGGCCCTGCGCGACCTTCGCTTGCCCGTCCTTCTTCCATCCATCGAAGCCCCAGCGCTCGGCGACATGCTCGACGAGCCACCAGCCGACGTTGTGGCGCGTGCGCTCGTAGTCTTTCCCCGGATTACCGAGGCCCAGGATGACCTTCATCGATGCGTCGTCGGCGTGATGCGACGACGGCTCCGACCCGGATGGGCGGAGCCGTCGCGCGAGTGCGGTGAAGAAGTCGCGAATTACTTCGCCTCCTCCTCTTCCTTCGGCTTGCGGATGAGCTCCGGCTCGGCGACGGCTTCGGCCTCGCCCTCCGCCGGCGTCTCCTCGACCACGGCACGCGGCGCGACGACGGCGCACACCGTCGCATCCTCGTCCGTCAGCACCTCGAGGCCCGCGGGACGCGCCAGCTCGCGGACGTGCAGCGAGTGACCCATCGCGAGGTTAGTGACGTCGACGTCGACGTGGTTCGGGATGTTCGCCGGATCGACGAGCACCTCGATGCTGTGGAGGATCTGCTCGAGCAGCGCGCCACTGAGGCGCACGCCCTCAGGGGTTCCGACGAACACGAGCGGGATCTCGACCGTGACCTTCTCGCCGGCGACCAGCTCCTGGAAGTCGACGTGGAGGATCTGCCGCTTGAACGGATGCCGCTGGATCTCGCGGATCAGTGTCTTGGTCGTCGAGCCGCCGAGGGTGAGCTCGACGACGGTGCTGCCGGTGGCGATGGACGAGAGGAGCTTTTCGAGCTCGCGCGTCTGGAGCGAGAGCGCCTGCGGCTCACGAGCGTGCCCGTACACGACGGCGGGAACGCGACCGGCGGAGCGCAGCTTGCGCGCGACGCCCTTGCCCGTCTCGGTGCGCGCTTCGGCGCTGAGGGATGCGAATGCCATGGATGTTGGTCCTGATTGGTGCGTCTTCGACTGCAGCGAGCCACGATCCCGGTGCTACTCTCAGGCGGCTGCGTCCGCCCTACCATGCCGGTGTCTCTCTTGGCGAGACAGATCGCGGGGACTTACAACTGCTGTTGACGGTTTTCGGTTTTCGGTTCACGTCAGCGAGCAGGAACTGCGATGGCGTGATCAGATGCGTGTGCCGGCCGAGAACCGAAAACTAAAAACCGAGAACCATGAAGGTGCTTCGCGCCTTCAATCGAACAGGGAGCTCACACTCTGCTCCGCATGCGTATACCGAATCGCCTTGCTCAGCAGCTCGCCGACCGAGAGGATCGTGAGGCGCTCGAACCGGCGATCCTGCGGAAGGTCGATCGTGTCGGTGACGACCACCTCGACGATCGGCGCCGATTTCAGGCGTTCGACGGCGGGACCGCTGAACAGCGCGTGCGTGGCACAGACGTAGACGTCGTTGGCGCCGAGCCGCTTGAGCGCGCGCGCTGCCTCCGTCACCGTCCCAGCCGTATCGATCATGTCGTCGGCGAGGATGCAATCGCGTCCCTCCACGTCGCCCACGACGTTCACCACCTCGCTCACGTTCGCGCGCGGACGTCGCTTGTCGATGATCGCCAGGGTGGCGTCCAGCCGCTTCGCGAACCCACGCGCCATCTTGGCCGAACCCACGTCGGGGGCCACGATGACCGTGTCCTTCAACTGCTTCTTGCGGAAGTGCGCCGTGAGGACCGGCATCGCGTAGAGGTGATCGACGGGGATGTCGAAGAACCCCTGCAGCTGATGCTGGTGGAAGTCGATCCCGAGCAGGCGATCGGCTCCCGCACTCATGATCATGTTCGCCACCAGCTTGGCACCGATGGCCACCCGCGGCTGATCCTTGCGGTCCTGTCGCGAATAGCCGTAGTACGGCATCACCACCGTGATGCGCGCCGCGCTGGCCCGCCGGGAGGCGTCGATCAGGAGCAGAAGCTCCATGATGTTCTCCGCCGGCGCGTTGGTGCTCTGCACGATGAACACGTCGTTGCCGCGGACGTTCTCATCGATGCGGACGAAGATCTCGCCGTCGGCGAACCGGTTGCACGTCACTTTCGTGAGCGAAATCCCCAGCTGCCGCGCGATCTCTTCCGCCAGCGGACGGTTCCCGGTGCCCGACAACAGCTTGAACCCGTGAGCCGGCACGGCAAGACCGTCCATGCAGAACCTTGTAAACTAAGGTGGGATAACAGCTTGGTCAATTCAGACCGAGCCACCGTCACATTCCCCCGCGTGGATTCGAACCACGATTCCAACATCCAAAGTGTCGTGTCCTGCCATTGGACGACGGGGGAGGTGCTGGCAATCTAGCGTGATCCGGCCGGGCTGGAAGTTCGTCTGGAACTGTTCCTAATGCGTGATCCAGCGCACGCTCACGCCATCGGAACGACGGGTGCGACGGCGACCGCAGTGCGCGTGAGCAGCACGCGCGGCGCCGGCCCTCCGAGCGTTCCGTCGAAGTGCGGGACCTGCACGCTCGCGTCGTGCGGCAGCACGCCGAACAGGCTCGAGCCGGAACCGCTCATCATCGCCGGTGCACATCCGAGATCGCGCAGTCGCGCCAGCACGCTCGCGATCATCGGATGGCGCGCGGCGACGACTGGCTCGAAGTCATTCGTCGCGAGGCGCCCGATGGCCTCCCAATCGCCGAGCGTCGCCGCGTCCAGCACGTCGGTGCTCTCGGCGACGGGTGCAGTTGCGCGCGCCGCCGCGAGCCATCCGTATGCATCCGTCGTGTTGACCGCGAAGGGAGGGAGCACGAGCAACAGCGCGCGCTCCTCCGGCGGGGCGAGCGAGAGCACCCGCCCGCCGCGGCCCCAGGCCAGCGCATACGGAGCGGTCGAGGTGAGGAAGGGGACGTCGGCGCCCAGCCCCGCCGCGATCGCGAGCAGGCCGCGCTCGCCGACCGGTCGTGAGGCGATGCCATCGAGCGCGCGGAGCACGGCACCCGCATTCGCACTCCCTCCGCCGAGGCCACCACCGACGGGGATCCGCTTCTCGAGCAGGATGGCGAAACCTGCCGGCCAACCGGTCGCGTGTGCGTATGCTTCAGCCGCGCGCCACGCGAGATTGCGCTCGGCGGGGCCAAGCTGCCGTGCGTCCACCTCGCCCGTCACGTCGAGGGACCGCGCGCCGTCGGTGGCACGCACGATCACGTCGTCGGCGAGCGCGAGTCGCAGGAAGAGCGTCTCGATCTGGTGGTAGCCGGACGCTTCGCGCGCGAGGATGCGCAGGCGGAGGTTGATCTTGGCCTGCGCGGCGACGCGTGCGGCGAGCGCGCGCGGTACGCCGAGTGCGCTCACGTGCCCGGCGCGGCGGGCGCCGAGGCCCTCGGATCCACTTCGGGCTCGTCGGACGAGCGCTGCGCACCGCTGATCTCGCCCATCGAGAGTCCCGCGCGCAGGAAGTACCAGGCGCCGATGAACGTGATCGGGATGAAGCTCAGGGCGTGATACGTGATGGCCCACGCGACCGCAGTATCACTGCGCACGCCGTACAGCCCGAGCCCGACCTGGCCGAACAGCTCGAAGATTCCAAAGAAGCCGGGCATCTGCGGAGCCGCGACGCCGATCGCGATGATTCCCTGCAGGAACAGCGCGGCGCTGAACGGCACGTTGATGTCGAACGCGCGAAAGCCGAGCCAGAAGGCGAGCGCGTTGCAGAGCCAGTGAGCCAGCGTCCATCCGAACACCGCGGTGAAGCGGCTGGGTTGCCGCAGCACGCTCAGGCCGTGAATGATCGCGGACACGGCGACCCGCCCCTTCTCCTCGAGCTTCGGCGCGATGCGGCGCGCGAGCATCTCGTACAGCGACAGGACGTGCGACGGGAAGAAGACCACGGCGTACATCGCCGCGGTGAGGCCGATCATCCCGGCAAGACCGCCCACGGCGTACGAGGACACCGGCCGCTGCATGATCTGGGCGCCGCGCGGGAACGCGGGGTCGAGCATCGCGAGGAACATCAGGCCGAACATGACGATCATGTCCAGCAGCCGGTCGACGGCGAGCGACGCGAACGCGGTGGGAAAGGAGACGGACGGTGTCGACCGCGAGAGCGCATACGCGCGCGCCGGCTCCCCTGCTCGTGCCGGCAGCACGTTGTTGAGCATCATCCCGATCGCCGTCGCGCTGAAGAGCGCCCCGAAGGGAAGGTTCGGCGCGACCGGATCGAGGATCGGGCGCCAGCGCCGCGCGCGGAGGGGAAAGGTGCACGTCGCCACGACGACGGAGAGCACGAGCAGGCCGACGTCGGCATGTCGAACGAGGGTGATCACCTCACCGAAACGAATGCCGCGGAACGCGAGGATCAGGAACCCGACGCTCAACAGAACGCCGAGCGCACCGCGCCAACCGAATTTCATGGAGCGATCAACTCAATCCGTGAGCGCGAGGTCGAGCAGATCGAACAGCTCGTCGAGCGTCTCCGCGTCGACGGGGCCGCCGGCGCTCCGCACCTGATCGCGAATCTCGCGGCAGCGCTCGATCGCGGCGCGGCCGCGATAGAGCAGCACGTCGATCGGCACGGCCGGCTGCTCGGGGAGCGGCGCCGGCGCGACGAGCGGTGCCGTCCGCAACGCGCCGAGCTTCGCGATCCCCGCATCGAGCAGCGATCCGAGCTGCGGCTTGGGCGCGCTGGTGCCACTCGTCGCGATGTCGACGAGGGCGGCGGCGGCCGGCAGGTCGCGCTCCTGAGGCGTCGCCGACGGTGGCGCGACGGTCGAGGGGCGCACGGGAGTCATGTGGGGCGCCGGGGCCGGAGCCTCCGCCACGACCTCGGGCCTCTCCTGCAGCGCGCGCAGACGCGCGACGAGCGACGCCGGAGAGGTGGCCGGCTGGGCGAGCATCGCCGCGACCTCATCGAGTGAGTCCAGGGCGCGGCCGTCGAGCTGCACGACGTCATCGTTATGCGAGGCCACGAACGCGGCGACATCCTTCTCACCGTAGCTCTCGGCCGCCTGGCGCAGCCCGCGCAGGGCCTGGCGCAGGGCGCGCCGGACGCGATCGCGCGCGAGGTCGTCGCGCGCGCCACGCGCATCCGAGACCAGTCGGCGGAGATGCTCGCCCTGGCTCACGACCTCGAGCCGGAACCGTTCGGCGGGCGACGTCGGCGGGTTCGGCGCCGGCTGCACGACCGTCGGTCCGCCGTCTTCGTAGAACAGCTCGGTGATCGGAACCACCCGCTCCTGCTCCGTCTCCTTCTCCTGCATCGCGTCGAGCGCGGCGGCGAAGCGGGCGAGCTCCGGGCTCGCGGGATCGAGCGAGGTTCCGATGCGCATCGCGGCGGAGATGCCGCGCAGCACGGTGGCGGCGGCGCCCAGCACCGCCAGTCGTTCGGCGCTGATCTCGGCCTCGCCGCGCTCGAGCGGGTGCGCGGCGTACTCGGTCGCCTCGAGCACGTCGGCGAGCGACGGATGATCCTTAACACCCGCGATGCCGCGCATGGCGCGCACGCGGCGCAGCACGTTGGCGGCGGCGTCGCGATCGGTGGGACGAGTCGCGAGGAGCTCGGCACCGGCGCCGATGTTGGCGACCTCCGTCGTGAGGAAGCCACCGTCGGACGCGGTAGGCTGGCCGGCGGTCGGCGTCGCGGACCGAGCCGGCGCGTAGCGCGCCAGCTCCTCGATCCTGGCACGCGAGCGCGCATCATCGGGCGGGCTCCACGAGCGGACGTTGCGCAGGAGCAGCTTGCAGTCGTCCACCGCGGCGACGAGCGCGCCGGCGAGCGCGGGCTCCCAGCGGGTCACCCCGCTGCGCAGGCCGCGTCCGACGCGCTCGATCCCGGCCGCCATCTCGGCGAATGCCGTCAGTTTCGCCATCGTCGCGCTGCCGCGAAGGGCCCGCGCGACGCGCTGGAGTGCTTCGAGGTCGGGACCCTCGGAGCCCGAGGCGAGCATCAGCGCGTCGAGCTGCTCGACGTACTCGCCGGCTTCGAGGACGAAAAAGTCGAGAAAACCTGCAGGGGCCGTCATTCCGGCTCCGATCTGGTGTGCAAGAGTGGGCGGGTCACGAAGTTAGGCCGGGCCACGGGCGGAGTCCATCGCCGAGCGCAGCTCGCGCACGGCCGTGTCGAGGCCGACGAAGATCGCGCGTGAGATCACGTGATGTCCGATGTTCAGCTCCTCGATCTCCGGGATCGCGGCGACGGGCCCGACGTTTCCGGTGGTAAGGCCGTGTCCGGCATGAACCGCCAATCCAAGCGACGCACCGAGCGCCGCCGCGTCACGAAGAGCGTCGAGGGCCGCGCCCTTGGCTGGCGCATGCGCGTACCGTCCGGTGTGAAGCTCGACTGCGTCGGCACCCAGATCGCGCGAGCGGGTCACGCTGTCCCGATCGGGATCGATGAACAGGCTGCTCCTGATCCCGGCGTTACGAAGCCGCGCGATCGCTTCGCGCAGGGAAGCGGTGGCGGGCGCGAGCGCCAGCCCGCCCTCCGTCGTCACTTCCTCGCGGCGCTCGGGGACCAGCGTCACCTGGTGGGGGCGCAGGCGCTCGGCCAGCGCGAGCATCTCGGCCGTGCAGGCCATCTCGAGGTTGAAGACCGTCGTCACCGCGGCGGCGATCGCGTCGATGTCGGCGTCCTGGATGTGACGGCGGTCCTCGCGCAGATGTGCGGTGATCCCGTCGGCTCCCGCGCGCTCGCAGACGGCGACGGCCTGCGCGGGCACCGGCTCGTCGCCACGCCGTGCCTGCCTGACCGTCGCGATGTGATCGATGTTGATGTAGAGGCGCTGATGCGTCATGTGGTTGGTTGCCCCGCGAAGCGACGGCGCGTTACGTTCGCACCACTGTCCCAGGAGACGACGAAGTGAAAAAGCTGCTGATCGGATTTCTGCTGCTGGCGGCGTGCACGACACGCTCGACGGTGATTCCGGCGACGCGGAGCGGCACCACGGTGGCGAGCGGGGCGCGTCCAGCGCTGGACGCGTTCCTCTCGGCGATTCGCTCCAAGGACCTCCAGGCGCTCGGTGCCAACTGGGGAGACAAGGACGGCCCCATCCGGGACAGCAAGCGCATCTCGCGCGACGACCTGGAGAAGCGCGAGCTCCTGCTCATGTGCTACTTCAACCATGACAGCTACACCGTCCTCAACGACGAGGCCGCGGCCGGGGGCGAGCGGAAGCTGACCGTACGCCTGACGAAGGGAACTCTCTCCCGCACCACCGACTTCTTGCTCGCGAGCGCGCCGGAACGCTGGTACGTGCGCAGCGGCAACGTGGAGCCCGTCCGCGATCTCTGCTCGAGGAAGTAGGGGCACGGGTCGATCCATCACAGCTCGGTGAGCTCGACGAGCACGCCGGCGGTGGCGATCGGGTGGAGGAACGCGATACGTTTCCCTTCCGCACCGAGGCGGGGCGTCTCGTCGATCAGCCGGAGGCCAGCCTCGCGGCAACGTGCGAGGGTACCGTCGAGATCGTCGACCGCGAAGCAGATGTGATGGATGCCCGGGCCGCGTTTGGCGACGAACTTGCCGATGGGCGTGTCCGGGTGCCGGGCCTCGAGGAGCTCGACGAGGGTGTCACCCGCAGCGAGACCGACGATGTGCGCACCGTCGGCGTCGTCGAGTGGGACGTCGGGGAGACCGAGCAGATCGCGGTAAAATGGAAGGATCTCGTCGAGCGCACGCACGGCGATGCCGATGTGGGCAATGCGGGTGGCACGGCGAGGAATGTCGGTCATGTCAGTGCGCTGGTGAGGAGAGGCGCCGGCGCTGAATTCTAATTCTGGGGGCGGAGCCGGGCAGGCCCGCCGGGGGGAGCGCAAGCGATGTCGAACGCATTGGCGGTGACGGACGCGGACTTCGAGCAGCAGGTCGAGCAGAACGACAAGCTCACGGTCGTGGACTTCTGGGCGACGTGGTGCGGCCCGTGCCGCATGATCGCGCCGATCCTGGATCAGCTCGCGGTCGACTACAAGGATCAGGTGAAGGTGACCAAGCTCGACGTCGATGCGAACATCAAGACGGCGACGCGGTTCAACGTGCGCTCGATCCCGATGCTGCTCTTCTTCAAGGGCGGGAAGGTGGTGGATCAGATCGTCGGCGCCGTGCCGCGTCAGACGATCGAAGCGAAGTTGAAGCAGCACGTGGCCTGACGTTGCCCCGCGGCGACGAGGCGCGTCCTCGTCGTTGCAGGGGCCGGCGGCGCAGCGCACATTGGGCTGGCACGGCGGTCGTCGTGCCAGCCTACCTTTTTCTACCGCATGCCCGCCACCGCCAATGGCCTGCACTACCCGAGCCTGCGCGTGCCGCTGCCGCGCACCAAGCTCGCGTACGTGCACCTCAAGAATCTGCTCGGTGACGCGAAGCGCGACCGATCGGCGCGGGTATCGGGCTACGTCGCGATCTGGCTTCCCGAGGAGTTCCTCGTCCTCTATCTGCTGCGCGGAGAGCTGGTCAACGCCTGCCACAACGATGGTCGCGGATTCCAGCCGATGGCCATCGGCACGGCGGTCGACCTGGTGCCGGCGGAGCCGGAATACGGCGAGATCACGTTTTGCGAGGCGGAGGACGAGCAGCTCGCGTGCATGTTCCACTCGCAGATCACCGCACCCGAACCCTGGCCGCCCGAGCTGCGCTCGAGCGATCCATCAGCGCTCTTCCCCTACCTGATCTCCTGTACGTTCGACGGCCTCCTGGAGATCACGGCCGACGGGGCCGTGAACTATCTGCTGTTCCACATGGGCCAGGTGTCGGGGGGATTCATCGCCGATTCGGGGAAGGGCACGATGGTGGAGCGCGTCGCGCGGCTGTTCGACCGCGAGCGGCTCGCGCTGCACGTTCAGGTGCGGCGTTGGGACGTGCCGCCGCCGCTCCCCGTGCAGGCGCCTACCGGGCTGGTGCGCGCCTACCGTGATCTGACGACGTCGCTCGTGCTGAGACTCGTGGCGGATGGCCGCGAGACGGCGCCGGCGATCGCCGAGCATGCCCGCACGATGCTCGTCGGGACGCATCCGGCACTCGAGGGATTCTCGTTCAACGGGCGACCGCCAAAAGCCGTCGTCGCCGACGCAGATTCACTCACCGTCGCGGTCGCCGCGCTGATCAACGAGCTGCTCTGGACGGCCGGCGACCAGGGAGAGGGTGACGGCCCGGCCGAAATCCTGCGCGAGCTCACCCGGGAGCGGCGACATCTCTTTCAGTCCGCAGGCCTCTTCGACCGGATGTCGTGGAAAGTGGCGTGACCGAGAAGGGCGGGACCCTGTACGTCGTGAGCACCCCCATCGGTAACATGGGGGATTTTTCGTTCAGGGCGGTCGAGACGCTGCGCGCGGTGGCGGCCGTGCTCGCCGAGGACACCCGCCACACTCGACATCTCATGACGCGCTACGAGATCGACGTCCCGCTCGTCGCGTATCACGAGCACAACGAAGCGAGGGCCACCCCCGGCCTGGTGGCGCGGCTGCTCGAGGGAGAGAGCTTCGCGCTCGTCTCCGACGCCGGAACGCCGCTCCTCTCGGATCCGGGCGCGCGACTGGTGCGTGCGGCGGCGGACGCGGGCGTGCGAGTCTCGCCCGTGCCGGGCGCGTCGGCGCTCCTCGCGGCTCTCGTCGCCTCGGGTCTGAACGTCGACCGCTTCACCTTCATGGGCTTTCTGGCACGCAAGGGCCCCGAGCGTCGCGCCGCGCTCGACGAAGTCGTCGCGGCGACGCACGTGGTGGTGCTCTACGAAGCGCCGAACCGAGTGGCGGACACGCTGGCCGAGCTCGCCGAAGCGGGAGCGGGTGAACGGGAAACTGTCGTGGCCCGCGAGTTGACGAAGCAATATGAAGAGCTCCGGAGGGGAACGCTCGCCGAGCTCGCGGCGTATTACGGGAACACGCCGCCCCGTGGAGAGGTCGTGATCCTGATCGCCGGACGAATTCCCCGAGCAACCAGCGAGGACGAGTTGCGCGCGCGCGCCGACGAGCTGCGCGCCGAAGGGCGAAGCACGCGCGACATCGCCGCTCTGCTGTCGGCCGAGCTCGGCGCGCCGCGCAATCTCGCCTACCGGCTGGCGCACGAGTGACGATGGCCGCACGTGCGCTGCGCGCCACGGCGCTCGCGACGGCGCTGACGCTTCCGCTGTCGGCTGCCGGCGCGCCACGGCTCACGGTCGCACGGCTGCAGTACGACGGCGGCGGCGATTGGTACGCCAATCCGTCGAGCATCCCGAACCTGCTCACGGCGATCCGTGAGCGCACGTCGTTGCCGGTGGAGCGGACGGAAGCTCGCGTCACGCTCATGGACGACAAGCTGTGGGACTACCCGTTCCTGCACATGACGGGACACGGCAACGTGAAGTTCACCGACGCCGAGGTGGTGCGCCTGCGCGAGTACCTGCAGCGCGGCGGCTTCCTCCACGCCGATGACAACTACGGCCTCGACGAGAGCTTCCGCCGCGAGATGAAGCGCGTCTTTCCCGACCGCGAGCTCGTGGACGTGCCGCTGTCGCATCCGATCTATCACGCGGTGTACGACTTTCCGAAGGGACTGCCGAAGATCCACGAGCACGACGGAAAGCCCGCGCGCGGCTTCGGCATCTTCCTCGGCGATCGGCTCGCGGTGTACTACTCGTACTCGAGCGATCTCGGAAACGGGTGGGAGGATCCCGAGACCTACCATGACCCCATCGCGCTGCACGAGGCGGCGCTGCGCATGGGGATCAACCTCTTCGTCTATGCCGTGACGAGCCGGCCGCTCCCATGACGCTGCACGAGCTGGTCGAGCGCGAGCGGCGCCACGTCCGGCGCCGCGAGGTGATCGCCGGGCTGCTGCTCGGCGCGGGCGCCACGGCGCTGATCATCGCGGTGGGCGCGGGCGTCCTGGGCGGCGCGCGCTGGCTGGCGTTGCCGCGCATCACGCCGTTCTTCGTGTGGCTGCTGGTCGCCGGCGCGGCGGCCGCACTGGCTTGGCGCACGCGCGAGCGGCTGCGCCGCGGCGCGACGCGCTCGCAGGTGGCGCACGCCA
Organism: Gemmatimonadaceae bacterium; assembly: GCA_045804245.1. Classification (GTDB taxonomy): domain Bacteria; phylum Gemmatimonadota; class Gemmatimonadetes; order Gemmatimonadales; family Gemmatimonadaceae; genus AG11. The sequence continues at coordinate 26,353 of JBJMNN010000083.1, forward strand.
TCGAATCGGAGCAGCGGCTGCGGCGCGGCGCGTTGCTCGGCGCGCTCGAGCTGGAAGGCCGCGGAGCGCTCGCCGCGCGCGCGGCCACGGCGGCGCGCGGCACGCTGCCACGTGATGGCGCCCTCGCGCCGGCACTCCGAAAGGAAGGACACCAGCGTGCGGCGTTCGCGGCCGGCGGCGCGCTCGTGGCGGCGCTCGTGCTCGCGTCGGCGTCGCCGTTGTTCGGCGACGGGCTGCGCGCGGTGCTCCAGCCGGTCGATGCGTGGCGCGGCGCACTGCTCGCGCGCCCGGTGATCGACTCTGCGCCGGCGTATCTCCTACGCGGCGCACCAGTGCGGCTCACGATCCGTGCACCCGGCCGGCAGCGCGTGATGCTCGCCGTGCGGCAGACGGGCGAAGCATGGCGCACCGATACGCTCGACGTCGACGCGCACTCCGGCGTGGCGCGCTGGACGCTCGACGCGCTGCGCGGTGACCTGCGCCTGGTCGCGAGCGACGGTCGCGCGTCGAGCGACAGCGTCGTGATCCACGCCGCGGACCGGCCGTTCCTCGGGGCCGTCGTGCTTCGCGCGACGTATCCCGCGTACCTCGGCCGGCCGGCCGAGAATCTCGCGGCGGGCGAGCCGATGCGTCTGCCGCGCGGCACATCGGTCGCGATCAGCGGCCGTGCGTCGGTACCGCTCGCGTCGGTGACGCTCGCCGACGAGACCGGCGGGACGGTCGCGCTGACGCCGAGCGGCCACGCATTCGCTGGACGACTCGTCGCCGAGAAATCCGCGCGACTGCGGTGGCTCGCGTCGGGAGCGGGCGGGCCGGTCGCGGACGTACCGGCACCGCTGGAGCTCGAGGTGCTCGTGGACTCGGCGCCGCGCGTCGAGATCACGGCGCCCACGGGCGACACCCTGCTCGCCGCGACCGACCGCGTCGGACTCGGACTCACGGCGTCGGACGACCATGGCATCGCGACCCTCGCGCTGCGCATCGCGCGCCTGGGCGCGGGAGGAGATGGGCCCGGCATCGGCCAGTCGATCGTGAGCGCGGTGGGCACGTCGTGGGTGGGCGTCGCCTCGGTCGATGTCGCCGCGCTCCAGCTGCAGCCGGGCGACGCCGTGCGCGTGCGCGCCGAGGCGGTTGATGCGTCGCCGTGGGGGCAGCGCGGCGTGAGTCGCGATCTGATCATCAAGCGTCCGACGTTGGAAGAGAGCCGGACCGAAGCGCGCGTGCTCGGCGATTCGGCGGCGAAGGAGGCGCGTGCGGCGGCCACGGCGCAGAAGTCGCTCGCCCAGCGCACCGATGAGGCGTCGCGTGCGCAGACGCGCGACGGCGGGGCGCAGGGTAGCCAGAGCTCGGCGCAGCGATCGAACGCCGCCGAGGACGCGCAGAAGTCGATGAACTACGAGAGTGCCGAGCGCGCGCGGTCGCTCGCGCAGGAGCAGCGCGCGATGTCGGAGCGCGTGGAGCGTCTCCGGCAGGCGACGCAGCAGCTCGAGCAGCAGCTCAAGGCCGCGGGCGCGCTCGATTCGTCGCTCGCGCGGCAGCTGAGCGAGGCGCAGGCTCTGCTGCGCCAGGCACTGACGCCCGAGCTGATGGCGCAGATGCAGAAGCTCGAGAATGCGGCGAAGGAGATGAATGGCGAGCAGTCACGCGACGCGCTGCGCGATCTCGCGCAGATGCAGCAGCGGCTGAAGGATCAGCTCGCGCGCAGCGCGGAGATGCTCAAGCGCGCCGCGCACGAGGGCGCGATGCAGACGTTGTCCGACGAGGCGCGTGAGCTGGCGCAGAAGCAGAAGGCGCTCGCCGACTCGCCGCGTGGCGGCTCGCCGAAGGACGATCGCTCGGCGGGGCAGACGTCGAAGGACGCGAAGTCGCAGGACGCGAAGTCGCAGGACGCGAAGTCGCAGGACGCGAAGGGCCAGGACGCAAAGGGCCAGCGCGCGAAGGAGGCGTCGAACCTGGCCGAGCGTGCGCAGCGCCTGCGCGACGCGATGCAGGAGCTGAAGGAGCGCCTGGCGAAGGACGACGCGGCGGCTGGCGCCGCCAAGACCGGCGAGGCGAAGGAGCACGCGCAGAAGTCGGAGACGGGGATGCGTAAAGCATCCAACGCGATGCAGACTGGTCAGGAGGCACAGGCGCAGCGCGGCGGCGACAAGGCCGGCGAGAATGGCGAGAGCGACGCCCGCGACGCGGCCGCGGAGATGCAGCAGGCCGCGCAGTCGATGCAGGATGCGCGCGAGGCGCAGGTGAACGATTGGAAGAAGGAGCTCACCTCCGAGCTCGATCAGTCCGTGCAAGATATGATGCAGCTCGCGCGGCAGGAGAGCGCACTGGAGCAGCAGGCGCGGAGCGGCGCGCAGGGTGACGATCGGCGCGCGGCGCAGAGCGCGGTGGAGCAGGGCGTCACCAAGGCGAGCGAGCGGCTGCAGAGCGCGGGGCGCAAGAGCGCGCTCCTCTCGCCGCGCTCGTCGCGCGCCGTGAACGAGGCGCAGGCCAAGGTCTCGCAGGCGACGCAGAGCGTCGGCGGCAGCAGCGGCCAGCCATCGCAGCAGGCGGGCGCGTTGAAGGAGGCGGCGGACGCGCTCACCAAGGCGGCGGCATCGCTGGCGCGCGACCGCGAACGCGCGAACAGCGCGAAGAGCGCCTCCGGATTCAGCGAGATGATCCAGCAGATGCAGGAGATGGCGCAGAAGCAGGGGCAGCTCAACGCGCAGGCGCAGGGGATGATGTCGATGCCCAACGGCTCGGGCGCCGGGCCGGGCCAGTCGATCGCGCGGCAGCTCGCGCGGCAGCAGCGGAGCATCGCCGACCAGCTCGACGAGGTCGGTGACGCGGCCGGAGGTGACCGCGCCGCGCAGCTCGCGCGCGAGGCGCGGCAGCTCGCCGAGGCGCTCGACAACGGCCGTCTCGACGCCGGCACGCTCGCGCGGCAGCAGCAGCTTTTCCGCCGACTGCTCGATGCCGGTCGCTCGCTGGAGAAGGAGGAGCGCGACGATTCGGGGAAACGCGAGGCGACGTCGGCGAAGGGCGGCGAAGCCTTCACGCCAACCGACAAGGTCGATGCGAAGGCGGCGATCAAGTTCCGTCCACCGACGTGGCAGGAGATGCGTGAGCTATCTCCGGACGAGCGGCGCGCGATCCTCGACTACTTCACGCGCATCAACAGTGCACCGGCGCCGTAGCGAGGCGCACGCTCGGCGACGTCTGCTGCGCTGGATGGTGCTCGTCGCGGTCGCCGTCGCCGGTGCGCGGGACGTGCGCGCCCAGACCGAGTCGCCGGAGGTGTTGCGGGCGATCGAGCTCGAGAACGCGGGGAAGTATCGCGACGCGATCCCGATCTACCGCGAGGCGATGCGCACCCGTCCGACGCCGATCATCGTGCTGGGTCTCGAGCGCTCCTACCACGAACTGGGGATGAGCGACTCGCTGCTCGCACCGCTCGACAGCGTGCTCACGAAGTTTCCGCGCGAGCCGTTGTATCACGTCGTTCACCTGCGCACGTACCAGATCCTGCGTCGCTACGACGCGCTCCGCGCCGCGTTCGAGCGCTGGGTGCGCGACGATCCCAGGAGCCCGGCGCCCTACAGCGAGTACGCGCGCGTGCTGATCCAGCTCGGGCGGCCCGCGTCGGCCGACAGCATCATCGAGCGGGCGAAGACCGCGCTCGGCTCGACACGCGACCTGCAATACGAGACGGCGCAGCTCCGCGCGGCGATGGGCGAGTGGGAGCCGAGCGCGAGTGCATGGCGGCGGGCGCTGGCGAACGATCCCCAGCTCTCGTCGGCGGCATCGTACGCACTGGCGCCCGCGCCGGTCGGCGTGCGGCCCGCGCTCCGCCGAATTCTCTCGATGGATCCGCCCGAGCGCGGTGCGCGGCGCGCGCTGGCCGACCTCGAGATCGCGTGGGGCCAGCCGCAGGCGGCCTGGGAGGCGCTGCGTGGATTGCCGCCCGACAGCGAGACCGTAGCGGTGTGGGAAGACTTCGGCGACCGCGCGATGAGCGAGGAGCGGTACGGGCTTGCGCGCGACGCCCTCGGCGCGGCAACGCGCGCGCGGCGCACCCGGGCGCTCGCCTTGAAGGCGGCGACGGCATCGTTGCGCGCCGGCGCTCCCGCCGAAGTTTTCACCCTCGCGCCGATGAGTGACTGGGAATCCGATCCGGCGCGCGCAGCGAACGCGTATCTGCCGCTGTACGTCGAGGCGCTCGCCGCGCTCGGGCGCGGCACCGAAGCCGAGGGGCTCGTCGCGAAATACGACACGTACCTAGCGCCCGGGCAGCACGCGCGCATGGCGCGTCTGCTCGCGAGCGCGTGGGTACGCTCGGGCGATCTCGCCCGGGCGCAACAGGCGCTGCGCACGGCGGGCGCCGACGCGGATTCATCGGACGCAGCCGGGCTGATCGCGCTGTACGAGGGCCGGCTGGCCGCGGCGCGCGCTCTGCTGCGCGGCTCGCGTGACCAGAGCGCCGACATGGCGCTCGTGCTGGGGATCGTCTCGCGGGTGCGTGCCGACTCGGCGCCGCAGCTGGGCAGCGCGTTCCTCTCGCTCGCGCGAGGCGACAGCGCGGCCGCGGCGCAGCGCTTCGTCGAGGCAGCGGAGCGGCATCCGGAAGCCGCGTCGGCGATCCTGCTCGCTGCGGCAAGGGTGCACGCGGCGCGGAACGATACGAAGGGTGCGATCGCCGTCTGGCAGCGGATCGTCGAGCAGCACGCCGAAGCGCCCGAGGCGGCCGAGGCGGAGCTCGAGTGGGCGCGAGCGCTGCGTCGCAGCGGAGACACGGCGGGCGCGATTACGCACCTCGAGCATCTGATCCTGAACGCGCCGCAGAGCGCGCTTCTCCCACAGGCCAGACGCGAGCTCGATCTCGTGCGCGGCTCGGTACCTCCCGGATGATCGAACGCATCACACGATGCCGCCGCACGTTCGTGCGGCTCGCCCTCGTCGTCGCCACAGTAGCCGGCATGCCGGCGCTCGCGCACGCCCAGCGGATGCTCGTCCCGATGGACGACGGCCAGAGCAATCATCTCAAGGCATACGGCCTCACGTACAACGCCATCAAAGCGGGGATGCAGGCCGAGTGGCTGCTCAACTATCGCGGCGGCGCCTTCCTGCTTCCCGACGCACCCGAGCTGCGCCGGCGCGCGGGGCTCGACGGCATCGCCATCGAGACGGTCAGCGACGGGCAGCTCGGCGCGATCCGCCGCGAGATGGCCGGTGGCAACATGGAGAGCGTGCCGCTGGAGAAGGCACCGAAGATCGCCGTCTACTCGCCCCCCGACGCACAGCCGTGGGACGACGCCGTGACGCTTGCGCTCAAGTATGCCGGCATCGACTTCACCGCGGTGTACGACACCGAGGTCGAACGCGGCGACCTGACGAAGTACGACTGGCTGCACCTGCACCACGAGGACTTCACTGGGCAGTTCAACAAGTTCCACCTTGGCTACCGTGACGCGCCCTGGTTCCGCGAGCTGGTGGCGAAGAACCAGGCGACGGCGAAGACGCTCGGCTTCGCGACCGTTCCTGCGCTCAAGAAGGACGTCGCGGAGAGAATCCGGCAGTTCGTCGAGCGCGGCGGGTTCCTGTTCGCGATGTGCGGCGCGACGGAGACGCTGGAGCTCGCGATCGCCGGACACGACGTCGACATCGCGGGCGAGTTCGCCGATGGCACGCCGATGGACCCCAACAGCGACGCGAAGATGCAGTGGCGCCGCTCGTTCGCGTTCAAGGACGCGCACCTCGAGCACTCACCATTCGTGAACTCGATGAGCGACATCGACGGGCATCAGGTGAACGTCGCCGGCCGGCGTCAGCCGCTGGGCACGTTCACGCTGTTCAACTTCTCGGCGAAGTTCGACCCCGTGCCGTCGATGCTCGTGCAGGACCACCGCTCCGTGCTGAGCGATTTCTACGGCGTGACGACGAGCTTCACGAAGTCGACGTTGAAGAACGGCGTCGTAGTGCTCGCCACCGAGGAGGGCGCGCCGTGGACCAAGTACGTGCACGGCGACTATGGGAAGGGCACCTGGACCTACCTCGGCGGCCACGATCCCGAGGACCCGCAGCACGCGATCGGCAACCCGCCCACCGACCTCTCGCTGCACCGGAGCAGCCCGGGCTACCGTCTGATTCTGAACAACGTGCTCGTCCCGGCGGCGAGGAAGAAGCCTTTGAAAACCTGAGGTGCGCGATGCGGGATGCGCATTGCGCCAAGTCTCGGGACGCTTCCGCCTCCCCGTTGTTCCCGCCATAGCGCAGAGCGCGATGCGCAACGCGCGCGCGCGCACTGCGCATCGCGGCCCTTCGGTGTATCTTCAGTATCCATGTCCCCGCGTCCCGCACCGAAGCCGCCGTCGACGTCACGGATCCTTCCCGCCGCCGCGTCGGCGATGCGGGCGGCGATCGGTCTTGCGGGAGGACGGGAGATCTGCTTCGTCTGCACGCTCGACGCCGACGGTGTGATCCAGACGGCGCGGGTCGCCGCGCGTGGGAACGTGGAGAGCGTGCTCGCGCTGCCCGGTTTCGCGCGACGCGGGGAGCTGCTCGTCCACAACCACCCGTCCGGGCTGCTCGAACCATCGGGGGCGGACTACGACGTCGCCGCGCGGATGCACGACGACGGCATCGGCTTCGGCATCATCGACAACCTCGCCGCGGCACTGTACGTCGTCGTCGAGGTCCCGCGGCACGAGGTCGCGACGCAGATCGATCCGCTCGCGGTGGCGCACGACCTCGGTCCCGACGGCGCGATCGCGCGCGAGCACCTGCGCTACGAGGACCGCGTCAGTCAGCGCGAGATGGCCGCGACGATCGCCCGCGTCTACAACGAGGGCGGGATCGGACTGCTGGAGGCGGGTACCGGCGTCGGCAAGTCGCTCGGCTATCTCGTGCCGGCGTTGCGCTGGGCCGCGGCGAACAAGGAGCGCACGATCGTGTCGACGAACACGATCAATCTGCAGGAGCAGCTCGTCGGCAAGGATCTGCCGTTCCTCGCGAAAGCGCTGGACGATCAGCCGGTCCGCTTCGCGTTGCTCAAGGGGTGGCGCAACTATGTGTGCCGCGTGCGGCTCGAGCAGGCGACGCGCGGCGCCGCGCAGCTGTTCGATGAAGGGATGGCGAGCGAGGTCGCCGCGCTGCAGGCGTGGGCGGAGCGTACGAGCGACGGATCGCTCGCCGACCTCCCAACGCCGCCACGACCCGAGGTGTGGGACGAGGTGTCGGCCGAGCCCGACGTCTGCACGCGCGTGAAGTGCACGTACTTCGAGAGCTGCTTCCTGTTCAAGGCGCGCCGTGCCGCGGCGCAGGCCGACGTCATCGTCGTGAACCATCATCTGTTGCTCGCCGACCTCGCGGTGCGGCGCGTGGCGCAGAACTGGGACGACGCCGCCGTGCTTCCTGCCTACAGTCGGCTCGTCGTCGACGAGGGGCATCATCTCGAGGACGCGGCCACGGCGCACCTCGGTGCCACCGTGACGAGGCGTGCGCTCGTGCGCCTCGTCAACCGGCTCGACCGCCGTGGGAAAGGATTGCTGCCGCTGCTGTCGATGCGCCTCGCGGCGAGCAAGGATCTGCTGAGCACCGCGAGCCTCGACCTCGTCGAAGAGCGGCTCGCGCCCGCCGTTCACGGGCTGCGTGAGAAGAGTAGCTTCCTGTTCGACCTGCTCGACGTGTTCATCCAGGAGTCCGGCCAGCCCGTCGTGCGGCTCACGCAGGCGTTCGCGTCGCACCAGATCTGGAAGGCGGGCCTGTCTGTGGCGCTCGAGGACACGCTCGGCGCGATCGCGCTGCTGCATGAAGGATTGCAACTGGTGCGCGAGCGGATCGAGGGAAGCGCGAAGCTCGATGAGGCGCTCGCGCCGCTGTTGAACGAGATGCGCTCCGTGGCGCGCCGACTGCAGGGTGCAGGTGACGGACTGCGCCGCGCGCTCGCGCCGCCCCCCGACGACGACAGCGTGCGCTGGATCGAGGTGCGCGGTCGCGAGAAGTCGGTCGCCGTGTCGTCGGTCCCGCTCGACCTCGCGCCGATCCTGCGCGAGGATCTCTTTCGCCGACTCGACAGCGCGATCGTCACGAGCGCGACGCTCACGGCGTCGAGCGGGCACGTCGCCTCCGATACACGCCGCTTCGATTTCCTCTCGGCGCGGCTCGGACTGACGGAGCCCGATCTGCTGCCGACGACGGCGGTGTTCGATTCGCCGTTCCGATACGAAGCTCAGTCGCTGCTCGCCATACCGAGCGACGTGCCGGCGCCGAACGCTGACGCGGACGGACATCGTCGCGCCGTGACGCGCATCGTGCTCGACGTCGCCGAGGCGTCCGACGGGGGACTGTTCGTGCTGTTCACCAGCCACCGCGAGGTGCGACAGCTCGCGAGCGAGCTGCGCGCGCGCGGCGTGGAGCGACGATGGCCATTGCTCGTGCACGGCGACGAGAGCCGCGACACCCTCCTCGCCCGGTTCCGCGACTCGGGGCAGGCGATCCTGCTCGGCACGGCGTCGTTCTGGGAGGGCGTGGACGTGCCGGGCGACGCGTTGCGCGGGCTGGTGATCGCGAAGCTGCCCTTCCGTGTGCCGACCGAGCCCGTGACCGCCGCGCAGTGCGAGGCGATCGAGGCGCGCGGCGGCGATCCGTTCGCCGAGTACATGCTGCCGCATGCGTCGCTGCGGTTGAAGCAGGGATTCGGCCGGTTGATCCGCACGAGCACCGACCGCGGCGTCGTCGTGATCGCCGACCCACGGATCGTGACGAAGCGGTATGGTCGAGGGCTGCTCGACGCGCTGCCCCCGGCGACGAGGGCGATCGGGCGGTGGATTTCGATTTTGGCGCGCGTGAGAGAGTTCTATTCACGCTGACTCGGGCGGTCCGGGGGTCCGCTAGTCCGCAACGGCCTCGGGAAGCTTCTGCCTCCCGAGGCCGTATCGCACCAACTCACGAGCCCACCAACCAACTCACCGTCGTATTCCCGCCAGCTCCGCC
>JBJMNN010000084.1:0-29417 GCA_045804245.1 Gemmatimonadaceae bacterium
TCGCTGCGCTCACCGCGGAGGACGTCGAACGGCGATGGGGCGACGCGGGGATCCGCGCGTGGCGGCTCGCGCGCGCCGACGATCTCCGTCGCCCCGTGCTCGCGCGCATCGAGACGCAGCCCGCGGTGGAGGTGGAGCTCGCGTCACCATCGTCGACGATGGAACCGGTGCTGTTCCTCGTGCGCGCCGCGCTCGACCGGCTGGTCCAGGAGCTGATCACGCACGGGCGCGCCGCAGCCGCCATCGCGATCACGCTCACCCTCGACGACGCGCGCGGTGCGCTCGTGTCGGAGCCGGCGCACACGGTGACGCGCGAGGTACGTCCGGCACGCCCCCTCGCGCGCGTCGCACCGCTGTTCGAGCGGTGCCGCGCGCTGCTCGACCGGTGGACGCTCAGCGCGCCGGTGTGCGCGGTGCGCGTGGCGATCGTCGCGGCGGCGCCGCTCACCGGCGAGCAGGGCGACCTCCTGAGCGCGTCGTGGCGCGACATCGGCGCCGCCGATGCGGCGATCGAGCGGCTGCGCAGTGAGCTGGGAACGGATGCGATCGTGCGCGCCGTGCATCAGGACACACACCGGCCTGAAAAGGCCGGTGTGTGGAAGGATGCGCTCGAGGTGGAACCGGTCGCGCGCACGCGCGACGTGACGCCGCGTGTGCCGGCACCAGCGCCGCCGGTGCCGGTCGCGAGTCCGCACGTCGTGCGCACGACGACGGCCGACGGCGCCCGCGTGCTGCAGATGGTGCGCGAGCCCGCGCCGGTGCCCGTGACGGCGGCGGCGCACCGCACGCTCGAGCCGGCGGAGTCGGTGGAGGTAGAGTGCGAGGGCGAGGTGCCGCGCGTGGTCACGTGGCGTGGGCATCGCATCGCGGTGTCACGCCCGATCGGCCCCGAGCGGCTGTCGGGCGATTGGTGGGACGACGGCTACCGCCGCGACTACTGGCGATGCGAGAGCCTGGCGGGGGAGTTCGTGGTCTACCTCGACCGCGCGGACGACGCGTGGCGGCTGCAGGGGTGGGTGGATTGAGCATGCGCTCATGAAATACGCCGAGCTCCACGCCCACACCGCGTTCTCCCTCCTCGACGGCGCCGCGCTCCCCGAGCCGCTCGTCGCGCGCGCCAAGGAGCTCGGTCTCGCCGCGCTGGCGATCACCGATCACGACGAGCTCGGAGGGACCGTCCGCTTCGCCACCGCGGCGCGCGAGGCCGAGCTGCCGGCGATCATCGGCGCGGAGCTCACCGTCGTCGTCCCGCAGAACGGCGAGTCGCTCGTCACGCACCTGCCATTGCTCGCCGAGTCGCGCGATGGCTACGCCAACCTCTCCACGCTCGTCACCCTCGCGCGCCAGGACGTGACGCACCGCGGCGAGGCGCGCGTCACGCTCGACCAGCTCGCCGCGCACGCTGCCGGACTGTTCGCGCTCACCGGCTGCCCGCGCGGCTGGGTGCCGATGCTCGCCGCGCGCGGCGACACGGACGCGGCCTGCGAGGCCGCCGCGTCGTTGATGGACATCTTCGACCGCCGCGTCGCGATCGAGTGCTGGGACCACGGGCTCCCCGAGGAGCGCGTCACCACCGCGCGCCTCATCGAGCTGGCGCGCGCGCTCGACGTGCCCTGGGTCGTCACCAACGACGTGCACTACGCGCGTGCACGCGACCGCATGACGCACGACGTGCTGTGCGCGCTCCGGCACCAGCGCCCGCTCGATCAGATGGGCACGCGCCTGCGCCCCAACGCGGAGTGGTATCTCAAGAGTCCCGCGCAGATCGCGCGGCGGTGGCGCGGCAACCTCGACGGAGTGCGCACCACCGTCGCCGTCGCCGAGCGGTGCACCTTCCGCCTCGACCAGCTCGATCCGACGCTCCCCGCGTTCCCGCTGCCGATGGGCGTGAGCCCCGACGAGTACCTCGCGCGACTCGTCGAGCAGGGCGCGCGCGAGCGCTGGGGCGAGCCCGGCACGGCGAAGCGCAGCGCGGAGCACGACAGGCAAATCGCGCACGAGCTCGCGCTCATCGCCAAGCTCGGGCTCGCGGGCTACTTCCTCATCGTCTGGGACATCGTGCGCTTCGCGCGGCGCGAGGGGATCCTCTGCCAGGGGCGCGGCTCGGCCGCCAACTCCGCGGTGTGCTACTGCCTCGGCATCACCGCCGTCGATCCGATCCGGCTCAACCTCCTGTTCGAGCGCTTTCTCAGCGAGGAGCGCACCGAGGCGCCCGACATCGACATCGACTTCGCCCACCGCGAGCGCGAGCGCGTGATCCAGTACGTGTACGAGCGCTACGGGCGCGACCACGCGGCGATGGTGTGCGAGCAGATCACCTACCGCGGCAAGAGCGCCGTGCGCGACGCGGCGCGCGTGCTCGGCTTCAGCGTCGAGCAGGCGGACTCGCTCGCGATGCTGAGCGACCGTTTCTCGGCGAAGGCCACGGCCGAAGCATTGCGCGCGACGCCGGCCGACGAGACGGAGAGCGACAACGCGGTGGCGAGCGCGCTCGGCGGCGCGATGGTGCGCGGCACCGAGGCGACGAACCGGTCGCGCGCCGAGAAGGAGAAGGCGAAGCAGGTGCCGCGGCCGATGACGTCGGCGGATCGTCCGATGCCGTACGCGGCGTACGAGCCGTACGGCAGCCCGAACGCGCAGAGTGCGGGGACGAAGGATCTCGCGCGGATCCCGCGTCCGATGCACGAACAGGCAGCGAAGGGCAACCGGTGGGAAGATCCGTACGCCGGCGACGACCACGTCGAGCGCCGCAATCCCACGACGGCGCTCCGCGAGACCGGCGGCGCGAGCATCGTCGAGCGCGCAGGGCTCGACCCGAACGACCGGCGCGTGCGCGCGCTGGCGGAGGTCGTCGCCGGTCTCCATCAGCTGCCGCGCCATCGTTCCATCCATGTGGGCGGGTTCGTCCTGACGGCCGAACCCCTGTGCGAGGTCGTGCCGATCGAGCCGGCGAGCATGCCGGGGCGCACGGTGATCCAGTGGGAGAAGGACGACCTCGATCCCGCCGGGCTCGTGAAGATCGACCTGCTCGGCCTGGGCATGCTGACGCTGATCCAGGATTGTCTCCTGTACATCAGGCAGGGACGCGGCGTGACGATCGATCTCGCCACGCTGCCGATGGACGACCAGGCGGTGTACGACGACCTGTGCGCGGCGGACACGATCGGCGTGTTCCAGGTGGAGAGCCGCGCGCAGATGAACACGCTGCCGCGACTCAAGCCGCGCTGCTTCTACGACCTGGTGATAGAAGTCGCGATCATCCGTCCCGGTCCGATCCAGGGCGACATGGTACATCCGTATCTGCGGCGACGGAACGGCGAGGAGGAAGTCACGTACCTGCACCCCTCGCTCGAGCCGATCCTGAAGCGCACGCTCGGCGTGCCGCTGTTCCAGGAGCAGGGAATGCAGGTGGCGATCGCCGCGGCCGGCTTCATGCCCGGCGAGGCGGACGTGCTGCGCCGCGCGATGGGCCACAAGCGCAGCCGCGAGCGGATGGCGGCGATCTGCCAGCGGATGCTCGACGGGATGCAGGAGAACGGCATCCCCGAGGGCGACGCGCAACGAATCTTCCACCAGATCAACGGCTTCGCCGACTACGGCTTCCCCGAGAGCCACGCCGCGAGCTTCGCGCTGCTCGTGTACGCGTCGGCGTACCTCAAGCACTACTACGCGCCCGAGTTCACCGCGGCGATCCTCAACGCGCAGCCGATGGGGTTCTACGCGCCGGGCACGCTGGTGGAAGACGCGCGGCGGCACGGCGTGGAGGTGCGGCCGGTGGACGTGACGCGCTCGGGATGGGACGCGACGCTGGAGAAGCGCGAGCGCTCCGCCCCCGCGGTGCGGCTCGGCCTGCGTAGCGTACGCGGGCTCGGCGCGACGGCGCGCGACCGGCTCGAGCAGGCACTCGCCGAGGGCCCGTTCACGTCGATCGAGGAGGTGGTGCGCCGCTCGGGGCTCGACCAGCGCGGCTTGCGGCACCTCGCCGAGGCGGGGGCGTTCGACGCGTTGATCCCGCACGAGCCCGACGTGCGGCGCCGGCGTGCCGCGCTCTGGGTGCTGCTCGACGCGGCGCGCGGCGACGCGGGACCGCTCGCGCCACGACGGCGCGCATCCGCGAAGGCGACGACTGCGGTGCCGCTTCCCTCAATGACACGCGTCGAGCTCACCGAGGCGGACTACCGCATGACGGGAATCTCGCTCGCCGGCCATCCGATGATGCACGTGCGGCCGGTGCTCGAGCCGAACGGCGTGCGCAGCGCGGTGGATCTGCTGCGGCACGGGCGCGACGGCGAGCGCATTGCCACGGCGGGACTGGTGATCTGCCGCCAGCGCCCAGGGACGGCGAAAGGATTCGTATTCCTGACGCTCGAAGACGAGACGGGGCTGATCAACGTCGTGGTGACGCCGCAGCGCTTCGAGCGCCAGGCGCTGCTGATCTCACGCACGCCACTGCTGCTCGTGCGCGGCGTGCTGCAGGTGGAGCAGAAGGTCGTGAACGTCCGCGCCCAGCAGTTCCGCGCGCTGCAGGCGGAGGTTGGAGCGGAGTTCGCGCGGAGGCATGATTTTCATTAGGCGCGGAGCGCGCCGTTGACGGTTGTCGGTCATCGGTTCTCGGCTGGCACACGTCTCTGGCTCCGCCGTCGCAGTCGCTGCCCGCTAACGTGAACCGATAACAGATAACCGAAACGCAAGGAGCCCCACCCATGCCCAAGCACGCGAAGGGTCCGTTCGACGTCACGATCACTCCGCAGGAGTCGGCCGACGATGCGCCCGTCGCGCGGATGCTGCTGTACAAGGCGTTCCACGGCGACCTCGAGGCCGTCGCGCACGGTGAGATGCTCGCCGCCTCCGAGCCGCTCACGGGCGCGGGCGTCTACGTCGCGCTCGATCGCGTGACGGGCACGCTCCACGGCAAGAGCGGCAGCTTCCTCATGGCGCACCGCGGCATCCGTAACGCCGACGGCCAGCAGCTCGACGTCACGATCGTTCCCGGCTCGGGCACCGGCCAGCTGGCGGGGATCACGGGCAGCGTCGGCATTCAGATCGAGGAGAAGAAACACTTCTACACGATCGACTACACGCTGCCCGCGTCGTGAAGCCCTACTTCGGCTCCTGCTCGAATTCTGTCGGGAAGCGCGGAAACGGATAGGGGCCGAGCTGCTCCGGCGTGTACGCGCTCGCCCAGAAGTCGGGTGGCCCTTCGCTGTCCTCCACCTTGTTGGACACGGGCTTGAGCCCCCGCTTCAGATACGCCGCGATGGCCCACAGCTCGCGATCGGACATATACCGCCACTCGGGCCACGGCATCGGCGGCGCGAGATACCGCGGATTCGCCGGGAAGTTGCCCTGGCCGGGAATCATGGACGTGATCGTGACGTCCGGCGTCTCGCCGGGCCGCAATCCGAACCGCAGCGCGTTGAAGATCTGGCGCTCGCTGAACCGGCCGAGCCCAGTCGCGTTGTCCGGGGTGAGGTTGCGCGGCCGGGTCAGGAAACATGGTTTGGCGTTCGGCGCGACCGGCGAACACGCGCCGATGTAGAAGTCCTGCAGCGGCGACTGCCTGCCGGCGAGCCATTTGACGTTCGCGATCGGATTCAGTCCGCCATGGCAGCCGGCGCAGGCGTGGTCGATGACGAGCCGGCGCCCGAGCAGGATGGTGTCCCTCGCCGTCTGCGACGTCGCCACCGGGGCGATGAAAGGGCAGAGTGCGCCGACGAGTGCAGCCGAACGTGCGAGCGAAGTCCAGACTCTCCTCATGTTCGCGGCCTTGGTGAAGGTGGACCAACCTCGAGCACTCCCATCATGCCGTGATCCTCGTGGTCGAGGATGTGGCAGTGGTACATCCACAGCCCCGGGAAGTCGTCGAAGCGAACGATGAGGCGCACCGTTTCGTGCTTCGGGACGTTCACGACGTCCTTCCAGCTTCGAAATGGCTCCGGCACACCGTTGCGATCGAGCACCTGGAACTCGAATCCGTGCAAGTGAAATGGATGGTCCATCCCGACGACGTTCTCGATCTGCCAGATCTCCGTCGCGCCAAGCGTCGAGTGCACGTCGATGCGAGCCATGTCCATCATCTGGCCGTTGATCAATCCCTGACTGAGCACGAGCACGCGCGTCGCCGAAACGGCCAACGTGTCGAGCGTCGGCACGTGGCGAAGGATCGCGGGCACCGACGGCGCAGTGGTACGCGGTGCCATCGTGTAGATGAGCGTCAACAGATCGCGCGCGATGTCCCAATCGTGCGGCCGCGTCTGCGGGACATAACGATCGTACGGCAGCACCTGCAGTGCCGCGCGGTCGCCGGGAGCACCCGTGCCGCGCACGAGGAGCTCGACGCGCTCCGAGTTGGCGACGTCGATCCGGTTGACCTCGACCGGTCGCTCGAACAGACCACCGTCGTTCCCAACGTGCAGGAGCGTGTGGCCGGCCAGGCCGAGCCGAAAGAGCCTCGCGGCGGTGACGTTGATGACGCGCCAGCGCTGAACCTGTCCGCTGCGAATGCGTATCGAGGGCGCGACCTGCCCATTGACGAAGAGGACGTCGCCCTCGCGTCCATTCACCTCGTCGCGAATCCCTTCGACGGAGTGCGGGTCGGCGAACTGCACTGATCCATCCGCATTGAAGCGGTTGTCCGAGAGGATCAGCAGCTTCTCGGGGATCGCCCTGAGTGGATCATCGTTCGCGCGGACGATGAAGGCGCCGAACAATCCCTTGGCGATCTGGTATCCCGACCGCACGTCGGGGTGCGGATGATACCAGTACGTCCCCGCCGTTCCTCGCTTGACCGTGAAGACGTAGTCGAAGCGCGCGCCCGCGGCGATGGGGGTGAGCGGGCTGCCATCCATCGCCGCCGGTATGTGGAGCCCGTGCCAGTGAATCGTCGTGGGCTCCGGTAGCTCGTTGCGGAAGTGAATGATGACGTGGTCACCCTCGTGCACCTCAAGGGTCGGTCCCGGCACGGTGCCGTTGTACGCGTAGGCCTCGGTGGGAGTGCCGGGCCGCAGCGCGAGGCGAGTCGGCGACGCGGTGAGATTCACCTCCACCGTTCCAGGCGCGCGCGAGAGGTTCCGCAACACGGGAGGATCGCGCAGCGTGTCCGGCCGGCCCGTGGCCGCAAGGCTCGACGCCGGCTCCGGTGCGCGGAGTGACTCGTTCGGGTGCGTACGCGGCCAGATGCACAGCGCGAGCAGCACGCCCGCGCGGCCGAGACGAGTGGCATCGCGACGACGGCATCCCGGAGTCACTCGTCGTTTCACCTGCTCCGCAGGTCCGAAGAAGCTCATCGGCCTCGCCGAGGATCGAGCCGTGCACGACGATCGGTGGGGCTAGCTTACCGTTTTCGGACGGATCGCGCTAGCGCGGCGGCGGAGTTGTCACGACCGACCTTCCCAGTACGCGTCGTCCTTGATCAGGACGTCGAGCGAGCGTGCGTCGGGCCCGCGCTTCTCGCTGTAGTCGGCGATGTGGATCACCGCGGTCTCGATCCGCCGTCCGCGGTCGTCGACGAGCTCGAGCGGCAGCTGATCGCGGGCCGTGATGTAGCGCTCCAGCTTGATCTGGTCGAGCGGTTCGCCGCCCGGCATCGGGGTCGCCTCGACGAACAGCTGGAAGATCGGCTGCACGAGCTCGTAGCCGATTCCGGGATGGAACTGGCCCCACACGCGCCGGTCCACCGCGTCGACCTCCTCGAGGTTCGACCAGCCGATGACGATGCCGTTCAGCTTCAGCGTGTGCCGCATGTCAGGACTCCCGGGCGATGCGTCGCACCATGACGAGGTCGGTCTGCAGGTCGGAGCCCAGCAGGAAGGGCTGCGTGCCCGACTGATGAAAGCCCCACGATTCGTAGAACCGGATCGCGCGATCGTTCCGCTCCCAGACGGCGAGCCAGACCGCGTCCTTCCCCCGTCCCGCCGCCTCCGCGAGCGCACGCTGCATCAACGTCGCGCCCACGCCGCTACCGATCGCGCGCCGACGCGCGTAGAACCGCGCGATCTCCAGCGCGTCGTCCAGCCCAACGCTCGTCGGAGGCTTCCGCTCGCGCAGCATCACGTAGCCCACCACGTCGGCTTCGCGCTCGGCGAAGAACACCGTCGTGTCCGGATCTTCCAGCTCCGCGCGCTGGATGTCTTCTCCGAACGCCACGGCCATGTACGCCGCGAAATCGTCGGGCGTGTTCGCGGACTCGAAGGTCTCGGCGAAGGTGCTTGCGCCGAGCTCCATGAGCAGCGCGGCGTCGTCCGGGCGCGCCGCGCGCGTCACGATGGGAGAGGGATCGGGGCGGCGCATCGACTCAAGCTATGATCGCCCTCAGCGGCGCGCGAGCGTCCGAAGTCCGAGCGCGCCATTGAACCAGCGCACGAACGGGACGAGCCGCGCATACTCGCGCGCCACCAGATCGGCGAGCTTCGGGCTGAACAGCTCGGCGTCTGAGAGCGAGCGGCCGACGGTGAACGACTGATGCCGCAGCAGGTCCGCCGCAGGATGGTCCTCCGCGTATCCGCGCGGCATGCGCGTCAGCTTCGCCGACTCGTCGAGGGTGCCGAAGCGCTTCCGCAGCGTCGGATCGCGCAGGATCCTTCGCAGCGACGCGTGCTCCTCGTCGATTCGCTCGCGCAGGCGCGTGAGCGTCGGGCGCGGCGGCATCCAGATGCCGGCACCGATCAGCGATTCTTCCGGCGCCATGTGGAAATAGAAGCCCGCGCCGCCGTGCGGCGTCGTCGAGCCCACGCCGCGGCCAGCGTCGCCATGATAGAACCAGCACGCAGCGTTGGTCTTGTACGGCGACTTGTCGTTCGAGAAGCGCACGTCGCGATTGATGCGGAAGAGCGAGCGCTTCGGGTCGCCGACGATCTCGGGCGCGAGGTCGGCGAGCCGGACGTCGATCTCCTCGACGAGCGCGACGAGCGGCGCGCGGACCTCGCGCTCATAGTCGTCGCGGTGCGCGTGGAACCATTCGCGCGTGTTGTTGCGCTTCAGCGAGCGCAGGAAGGTCATCGCGGCGGGGCGGAAGCCGCGGAACTCGCCGTCGCTCATGCGCCCGCGAGCGCCGGAATGGCCTCGCCGGCGAGCCGGCATCGCCGCCAGTCGTCGAGCAGCTCGGCGCCGATCGAGCGGTAGAAGCCGATCGCGTCGACGTTCCAGTCGAGCACGGACCACTCGACGCGCCCGTAGTCGCGTTCCACCGCCACGTGCGCGAGGTGCCGCAGCAGCTGCCGGCCGAGCCCGCGGCCACGGTGCTGCGGATAGACGAAGAGGTCCTCGAGGTAGATGCCCGGCCTGGCGAGGAAGGTGGAGTAGCTCGTGAACCAGAGGGCGAAGCCAGCCGCCTCGTCGCCAGCGAAAGCGAGGACCACCTCGGCGGCGGGCGTCGCGCCGAACAGCGTCTCGCGCAACTGCGCCTCGGTGGCGACGCACTCGTGCGCCAGGCGCTCGTACTCGGCGAGCCCCCGGATGCACTCGAGGATCGCCGGAACGTCGGCGGGGGTCGCGGGGCGCAGCATGAAGCCGGCAGCCTCGGCGGGGATGACAGGATTCACGGCGGAGAGGGCGAGACGGGCGATTCGTACTGGTTGTGACGAGCGGAATCCCGTAGTTTAGCGCTCCTCGCCGAGCCTCAGCCAGCCGTGAACGATAGACCGTCGACTCTGAACGACATCCTCGCCGGGCAATTCATCGTGAAGCGGGACGTCGGCGGAGGGCGGTACACGCTGAAGCGCGAGATCGGCCGCGGTGGTGCGGCCACCGTGTACCTGGCGCGCGACGAGCGGCACGAGCGGTTCGTCGCCATCAAGGTGCTCCATCCGGAGCTCTCGCACGCCATCGGCGCCCAGCGGTTCCTGCGTGAGATCAAGCTCACGGCGAGCCTGCAGCACCCGCATATCCTGCCGATCCACGACTCCGGCGAGACGGCGGACCAGCTGTACTACGTGATGCCCTATATCGAGGGCGAGTCGCTGCGGCAGCGGCTGTCGGCGGACAACCGGCTCTCGATCGAGGAGGCGGCACGCATCGGCCGCGAGGTCGCCGGCGCGCTGGCCTACGCCCACGAGCGCGGGATCGTGCACCGCGACATCAAGCCGGAGAACATCCTCTTCTCCG
This sequence comes from Gemmatimonadaceae bacterium, assembly GCA_045804245.1. Taxonomy (GTDB): domain Bacteria; phylum Gemmatimonadota; class Gemmatimonadetes; order Gemmatimonadales; family Gemmatimonadaceae; genus AG11. The sequence goes on from JBJMNN010000084.1 coordinate 10,102, forward strand.
GCGGCCACGCCGTGGTGGCGGACTTCGGCATCGCGCGCGCCATCGACCGCGCGAGCGAGAAGATCACGCAGCAGGGGACGATCACCGGCACCCCCGCGTACATGAGTCCCGAGCAGGCGCGCGACCGCGCGTTCGACGGACGGAGCGACGTGTACTCGCTGGCCTGCGTGCTGTACGAGGCGATCGGCGGCGTACCACCCTTCCCCGGCGACACGCCACAGCAGCAGCTCTCGGCCCGGCTCACGAAGACGCCCCCGCTGCTGCGCGAGTACCGTCACGACGTGCCCGTGCCGATCGAGTCGGTGATCGCGAAGGCGCTCGCGACGTCGCCGGACGACCGCTATCCCGACGCGCGCACCTTCAGCGCCGCGCTCTCGTCGGCGATCGGCCACTCCGGGGAGACGCTCACGGCGCGCGCGGCGCGGCGCGCGTGGGGTCCTCGCGTGTGGGCGGTCGCGGCCGGCGTGGCGATCGTGGCGTTCATCGGCGCGATGACGTCGCCGGTGCGCGAGCGGATCGAGCGCTTCACGGTGCGCGTCGACTCCACGCAGTTCGCCGTCGTGCCCTTCCAGTACGTGGGGAGCGCGTCGCCGAACCCGGCGGCGGATCCCGCGGCGGGGGGCGTCTACGAGTCGCTCAAGCGGTGGGACGGGCTCAGGCTCGCGAGCGACGTCAGCGTGCAGGACGCGGTACGCCGCCGGGCCGACGCGGGAACGCTGCCGCTCGCGGACGTGATGAGCGTCGCGCGATCGGTGCGCGCGGGGCGCGTCGTGTGGGGGCGCGTGATCGCCAAGCGCGACTCGTCCGTGGTTCGCGTGGGGTTGTACGACGCGCTCACGGGCGAGAGCCTGCGTGAGGTGACGCAGACGGTACCGGCGCGCGGCACGGAGCCGCTGCGGCGCGTGGACTATCGCGGGCTCGTCGCCGATCTGCTGCGCGCGCCACACGTCGACGTCATCTCCTCGGCGGCCGATCGCGGCACGACGTCGTACGCGGCGTGGCAGGCCTTCCAGCGCGGCGCGCTCGCCCTCGCGCGATGGGACGTGGACGCTGCGCTCGCCGCGCTCGACAGCGCGGTCGCCGCGGACCCGTCGTATCCGCAGGCCAATCTCTGGCTCGCGCAGGCGAAGTCGTGGCGGCGACTGCCGGTGAAGGAATGGACGCCGGCGTTCATCACCGCCGACCGCGGGCGGACGACGCTCGATGCACGCGAGCAGACGCTCGCCGACGCACTCGGTGCTCTCTCGCGCGACGATTATCCCGCGGCGTGCGCCAATTACGAATCGCTCCGCGCGCGCGATTCCCTCGACGCGATCGCCTGGCTGGGGCTCGCGTCGTGTCATGCGTACGACCGCGTGGTCGTCCGCGCGCCGTCCGCCTCCACGGGATGGGCGTTCCGGAGCAGCTACGAGGATGCCTGGCGCGCCATGACGCGGGCGCTGGAGCTGGCCCCTGAGTCGTTCGCCGTGCTGCCGAGCGACCTGCTGCGCCAGGTCGCCCAGGTGGAGTACAACCGGTTCCGGACGGGCACGGCCGGCGAGGCGCAGTTCGGTGCGCAACCGGAGCTGCGCGGCGACAGCGTGGCCTATGTCGCCTATCCGCTGGCGGAGTTCCGCGCCGGCCGGATGCCGGCGACCTACGACGCGGCGCTGCGATTCAACCGCGATCGCATGCTCGCGCTGCTCGAGTCGCTCGCGCAGCGCATGCCCGCGAGCCCGGACGTGTTCGAGGCGATGACGGTGCTGCTCGAGACGCGCGACGAGATCATCGGCACGCCCAACGGACGACATTCCGCGCTGTCGGCGCTGGATCGTGCCCGCGCGCTCAGCACGAGCCCCGCGCAGCGGCTGCGACTCGCGGCGGCGGACGTGCGACTCCACCTCAAGCTCGCCGATTTCGCGCGCGCGATCGCCGTGGCGGACTCGGTGCTCGACACCGGTCGATCCGATTCGAGCCGGAATGCCTCGCAGCTCGCGGCACTCGCGGCGTTCGCCGGCCGCACCAGCCTCGCCACGCACTACCTCCGCGCCAGCGGCCCGCCGCTCGCCATGCGATCCGGCGTCGAGCTGGTGCCGGCGACGAACGACGCACTGTCGGCGTTGCTCGTCCGCGCGGCGCTCGGCGTGTGCGACGACTCCGTGCGCACGCTGGCTGCGTCGATCACGCGCACGTTGACGAGCTACGTCAACGCCACCGATCGGCAACAGACCGCCGACGCCCTTCTCGAGCGGCCAGTGGCGCTGGCCGTGCCGTGCACCGGCGCCGCCGCGACGCTCGTCGTGACGCATCCCGGTGGCGCGCTGATGCGGATGCAGCACGTGGCGGCGCATGGCGACCAGGCGGGCGTGCGGCGCATGCTCGACTCGCTCGCGGAGATGCGCCGCGGTATGCGCCCCGGCGGCGTGTCGCTCGACTACATCGTGCAGGAGGCCTGGCTCGCCGAATTCGCCGGCGATCCGCACCTCGCAGCGGAGCGACTCGACGTCGCGCTCACCGCGCTGCCGACGCTCTCGTCGTTCATCGTGACCGAGCCGGTGATGGCGGCGTCTGTCGGACGCGCGATGGCCTACCGCGCCGAGCTCGCGGCCAGGCTGCGCGACCCGTCGACGGCCGCGCTGTGGGCGAGTCGCGTGCTGACCGTCTGGCGCCACGCGGACGCGAGCCTCGGGCCGACGCTGGCCCGCATGCGTCGCTTCGCGGCGGGCCAGCCAGTGTCGTAGCGTTCTCTCTCACGTCGCGTGGCCGGCGACGTCGTACGTCACATCCTCCTTTCCCCGATTCTCGTGAGACGACCTCTCGCCGTCCCCGCCATCGTCCGTGTTGGCATCGCCGTAGCAGTCGCCACATCCGCGCTCGCCGCCTGCAGCTCGCGTGAGCGCGCGCCCGACAGCGCACGCGCCGCCGAGTCGGCGGCCGCTACTGCCACGCCGGGCGCCGCGGCCCCACTTCCCGGCCAGCTCACCAAGGCGATCGACCAGTACACGGGCGACGAGCTGTTCGACTTCGTGCAGCGCCTGCAGTGGGGCGGCGGCGCCGATCGCGACCGGAAGTGCAAGGGCGATCCCGGCTGCGCCGGCACACGGCCGTCGAAGCACACGACGGTGCGCGTGGACGCGGTGAACGGGCAGGACTCGGTGAGCGCGACCAACGTGCCGTCGAACGGCGTGGTCACCGTGCGCGCCATCAACCGCGGCACTCTCGACGAGGAGCGCTACGGCTTCAAGGCCAGCCGGCGCCTCGAGTACTATCTCATCGTGCTGCCGGGCAACGGCGCGGCCGGCCGGTGGCAGCTCGAGGAGCTCGACACGACCCCTGGCGCGCGGCGCCACACGAGCGTCGGCACCGGCACCTTCAGACCATGCAACCACCCCTTCCGCCCTGGCCGCGTCAACCGCGCGAACTTCTTCACCTGCGCGGACTCGCACATGAGCGACTCGGTGCAGCGGTCGAACCTGATGCTGTTCGATCCCCCGACCGATCCGGTGTGGACGGAGTGCGCGCAGGGGTGCTGTATTGCGGATTGAAGTGCCACTGCCACGGCCGTACCGAGTATGCGAGTACCCAGTACGGCAGTGGCAGTCGCACCTAGATAGAGTACCTCTCCCGCAATATCCGCAGGTGGTGCCTCGCATGCCCCGCCGTGATGTACGCCAGCGCGCGCAGGCTCACGTCCTTTCCGCTCGCCACCCCGCTCCGTCCCCACGCGTCGTCGGGTAGCGACTCGAACAGCAGCACCGTCGCCTCGCGCACCGCGCCCAGCTCGCGCGTCAGATCGGCGATCGTGCGCGCGTCCGAGCCCGCCGTCTTCACGTAGTCGTTCTCGGCGAACGACGCGAGCGGCGTGCGGTCGCCGCGGGCTACGCGAAGCGCGCGATAGGCGAAGATCCGCTCCGCGTCGATCAGATGGCCGATCACTTCGCGGATCGTCCACTTCTCCGGTCCGTAGCGGAATCCGCCGCGGTCCTCGGCGATCCGGCCGAGCGCTTCGACGAGCTCGCGCCCGCCCGTGCGCAGCAGCTCGACGATGTCGCCTTCCGGCACCGCCGCCACGTAGCCGTGGTAGAAGGACGCGTACTCCGAGGCCTCGGGACGCGCGCGGAGTGTCGTGGTCATGATCGGGTCGGGAGAGGGTCGCTCAGCGCGCGACGGCGAGCGTCGTTGCACTCCGGCGCGTGGTCAGCAGGAGGACACCGACCACGCCGATCGCCAGCGCGACCCACTGCGCCGACGTCAGCGGTCCGACGATGTCGCCCTTCGCCCGGAAGAATTCGACGATGAACCGTTCGACTCCGGCGAGCACGCAGTACATGCCGAAGAGCCACCCCGCGCCGTGCTCGTGCCGCCGCATCCGCCAGAGGAGCCAGAACATCAGGACGCCGAGCGCCACTTCGAGCAGCTGCGTCGGATACACGCTCACGACGGTATCCGGCGACAGCGACGCGGGCAGGTTCGCGTGGAACTCCGCGTTCATGTTGCCGACGGTCGACGGCGGTGCGCCTCTCGGGAACGACACGGCCAGCGGCCCGTCCCACGGGCGACCGTAGTCGTCGCCCACGGCCCAGCATCCGGTGCGCCCGATCGCGTAGCCCGCCGCGATCCCGACCGCCGCGCCGTCCGCGACCCGCAGGAAGTTCTGCTTCCGCCAGCGGATCACGAGCCACGCCAGCAGCACCGAGCCGAGGAAGCCGCCCCAGTAGACGAAGCCGGCGCGGCTGAACAAGGCGGAGACGAAGTTGCGTCCGGCGACCGCCTCGTTGATCGCGAAGTAGACCTTGCCCCCGACGATCGTGCCGACCAGCGCGGCGAACGTCACGTCGTTCATGATCTCGTCGTCGTCGCCGCGCTGCCGCAGCACCGTCTGCGCCACCATGTGCGCGATGCCGAACGCCGCCATCATCGCGATGCCGAAGCCGGTGAGCTTCAATGGTCCCAGCGCGAACACGAACGGGTCGTGCACGATCGGAGTGGCGAGCATCAGGATCTGGGTCTTCGGTTGACGTTGAGCTTCGTCCACACCACCACGGCCGCGCAGTCGGCGCCAGACGTCTGGAACTCGACCGGCATCGCGCCGCCGCCCGGGTACACCTCGATCGCCGCGACCTCCTGCGGCCGTACGAACGAGTCGAGGTCACCCGCTTCGAGCTGCTGCCACTTCGAACCGTCCACGAAGATGGTGACGCACCCTCTGCTGCCCACGTTGCGCGTCGACGTGATCGACATCCGGCCCATGGTGCCCTGGACGCGGATGCCCGGAGTCGTCGTGAGCAGGTCGGTGAACTGGGCCGCCTTGCGCGCCTCGATCTGGTCGGGGCTGAGGAAGTAGCCGCCCGCCGAGCCACGCTTTCGCTGCGTCCAGCCGACGCGCTCGAGCCCCGCTTCCTGACGCGACACCACCTCGACCGGCGCGAGCTCGGGCACGTACGGTCCCATCTGCACGTTGACGCGCGCCGGCGCGCGCGACGACAGCTCGACGGCCACCTCCGTCGGGGCATAGCCGAGATGCCGCACGGTGATCGCCTGCGTGCCGGCGGGCAGCGAGTCTAGTACGAAGTCGCCGGTGCTGCGTGTGAGCGTGGATGCGCCCGTGCCGTTGAGCGAGACGCGCGCGTTGGCCACCGGCGCGCCCTGCTTGTTCACGACGCGTCCGAGCACGCGCGCCGCGCCCTTCACGACCTGCGCCGGCTTGCCTGCGCTGTCCGTCCCAGCGGCCACGGCGAGCCGCGCGACGCTCATGCTGCGCAGCGCGAGCAGACCGTCTTCCTGCACGATCGACACCTCGGCCGTGGTCCCGCCATCCTTGCGCTGCGCCTGCAGCTTTCCCTCGTACTTCTCCGGAAGCCCGCACAGCCGGTAGGTGCCGTCTTCTCCAACCGTCGCTTCACGCACGCGCGGCGCCTTCTTGATCTTCACGGGCACGCCGGCCACCGCCGGCGGATCTGGGTCGTACCACACGAGCGACACGCGCGCGCCCACCGCCGCGACTTCGCTGTCCGGCTCACGCACGCGGCCGGCGAGCACGCCCGGGCCGAGCGCGCGGCGCGCCGATGTACAGAAGCGGTTCGCGAGGAATTCCTGGCTCGGTACCGCGACCACGACACGCGTCACCTCGTTCGCGGCGAACTGCATCGGCGCGGTGCTGAGCAGGATCCCCAGCGTGTCGAGGATCGGATGGTCGACCTCGATCTTGTAGCTCCCCGGTTTGACGCTGTCGACGAGGAAGCGACCGAGTGAGTCGGTGACGCCGACGCGGTCGGTGCCGGAGAGCTGGATCACCGCGTTGACGAGCGGCGTCCCATGGATGCTGTCGATCGCGACACCCTGCAGGTAGCCCATCGTCGACGAGCCGGCGAGCGGACCGGTCGAGCCGGGCGCTGGTGCGATCGTGGTCGGCGCCGGCTTCGTGGGCTCGGGCCTGGAGGGAGTGACCTTGGGCCGCGAGGTCGGCCCCTGCGCCAGCGCGGAGCTGGCGAGCAGGAGCGCTCCGACCGCGGCGGCGGAGAGCGAGGGGAGACGCATGGCTGGAATATACGGCGGAAGCGGTCGCTAGACTGGGCTCTACCCCACGAACGGCCGATCGGTTCTGCGTCCGCACGAGCCTGGATCGGCGCTCGCCTGGAGCACGGGACGGCACACTTTCTGACACCCTTCCGCCTGTCCTCTTCAATGGAGCACGGCATGGGCGGCAAGGCCAGCAATAACTTCCAGAGCGACCGTCCCGAATCCGGGGGCGCGGACAAGGATATGCTGCGTGAGAAGTCGGGCCTCACCGAGCGCGACAAGGAACGGTTCGCCGTCGAGCAGGCGGAGCGCGAAGCGGCGGCACGAGCGGAGTCCGAGAAGAAATCCGGCTACTCGTTCAACAACGATCCGCGCAACGGTCCGAACCCCGCGTCGAGAGAAGAGTAAGCGTGGTGGCTCAGCCGCCTCCGTCGAGCGCCGGACGCTCGGCGGGACGGCTCACCTCGGGAGTGCGCGCCGCTGTAGCCGCCACGTGCTCGGCGAGGCGCGACATCAACCGCTGCATTCGTTCGCCGCGCCCGCGGACCATGCGGCCGAAGATCGTGCGCGCGAGCACGTAGCTGCCGGTCACGAAACCGCCGATCAGTCCCACGGCGATCGGGGCCGAGTGGAACACTCCCATCCCGATCCCCATCGCGATCCCCGACGTGCCGCCACCGAGCCCGCCCATCAGGCCTCCGAACAGGCCGCCGGCGAGCTGACCGAGCGGCTCCTCCATGCGGATCGTCGTCCGGCCGTTCCGTGGCGTCACCGTCACCTGCACGGTTCGCGTCGACACGCGGCGCCGGTCGACGCCGTGCATCGTCCACACGAGTGAGCGCCCGAGCGTCGACGCCTGGCCCACACCGCCGAGCTCACGCTGGATCTCGAGCACGAGCGTCTCGTACTCGTCGACCGGGATCTCGCCGTCGATCGTCCGCTCGAGCACGAGGTTCGTCGGCGCGCCGATGAACGCCGATGGCTTCCGGTCGCTCACGCGCGTGTCGAGATCGGTCGCGGCGCGGCGCACGAGCGACGGATCGAGCCCCGCTTCGCGCGCGACCTGCTCCAGCTCCGTGAGCGACATCCCCGTCGTCGATTCGGCGGTGGACTCCAGCTGCTGGAGCTCGGAGGCGCGCTTGATGATGTCGGCGACCTCCTTCTCGTTGTAGCGGCGGCTCGGGAGCTGGTTTGAATCGGTCATGGCCGCATGGTCGTCATCGCGTCAGAAGGTAGTGTCGATCACGCTTGCGTCAAACGAGCGCACGGTCACACCTTGGGCGCGGGCCTGCCCTGTCGGTCACGCGCGACGAACACCTCCCTCCCTCCCGGCGCCCCTCCCCTGCCTTCCCGTCCCAGACTCGTCGTCACGGCGTTCACGATCGCGTCGGCGCTGAGCTATCTGCTGTGGCTTCGCGTCTCCGGCGCCGATGCGGCGCGCCGAAGCGTCGTCACCGCGGCGCTGTTCATCGCGCTCGACGTGGTGCTGTTGGTGCTGTTCTGGCGCGCATCGGCACGCGACGCGCTCGCGCCACGCATGAAGCGGGCGCTCCGCCTGCTCGCCGGCGCGGCGGGGCTCGGGCTCGCCGGCCGCGTGCTCGCGCTGGTGCCGCTGCTCGCGGGCGCAGGCGCGGGCGGAGCGCATGGATCCGTCGCCGACCTGTTCCTCCTCGCGATCTATCCGCTCACGATCGCCGCGTTCCTCTCCTTCCCGATGGGCGCGCACACGACCGACCGGTGGAAGCTTCTGTTCGACGCCGGGATGGTGGTGTCGGGCGTCGGCGCGGCGCTGTGGTACTTCGTGCTGCGCGAGACGGCCGCCAGCGGCGTCGCCTCGCCGCTCGGTGTCGCGCTCGCTCTCGTGTACCCGCTCGCCGATCTACTCATCCTGGTGACGATCGTCACGGTGCTTCTGCGGCAGACGGTCGACGACCATCGGCTCGCGCTCGGCTGGCTCGCGATCAGCGCGGCGCTCGGCGTGGCCGACGATCTGTTCAGGAGCCTGCTGCTCGCGGGTGAGGGTCCGCTCGCTCCCGTGTGGGCCGACGCGCTGCACTTCGCCGCCGGCATCGCGCTCGTCGTCAGCGCGGAGCTCTTCCTGCGCGCGCCGCGCGACGCGGACCGGGCGCGCGGCGCGCCGCCGGCCGGCCGCTTCATCTCGGCGCTCCCGTTCGTCGCCGCCGGTACGAGCTACGCGCTGCTGCTCGCCGTCGCGGTCCGCAGCTGGGTGTCGCCGCTCAGCGAGCTCGCCATCGGGGCCGTCGTGGTCTCGTGCTTCCTCGGCGCGCGCCAGCTGCTCGCCATGCGCCAGCGGGCAGCAATCGTGGCGGAGACGACGCTGCGCGCGAGCGAGGCACGCTTCCGCTCGCTCGTGCAGCAATCGTCGGATCTGATCTTCGTCCTCGACGCGCACGGCGTGATCCAGTTCGCCAGCTCGTCATCGGCGCGCATCATCGGGTACGGTCCCGACTCGCTCGTCGGCGTCGAGCTGTCGGCGCTGAGCGATCCGGAAGACTCGGCGCACGTGAACGCGTTCGTCGAGATGATCGCGCGGCTGCCCGGCGTCTCGCCGCTCGCCGAGTGGCGACTGCGCCGCCCCGACGGGCATTCGGTGGACGTGGAGGCGATCGCCAGCAACCTGCTCGACGACCCGGCTGTGCGCGGCATCGTGCTCAACGCGCGCGACGTCGGCGAGCGAACGGCGCTGCTCGACCAGCTGGCGCACCAGGCGTTCCACGATCCGCTCACGGGGCTCGCCAACCGCGCGCTGTTCCGCGACCGCGTGACGCACGCCATCACGCTCGCGCGCCGGCAGGCACGCTCGGTGACGGTGCTCTATCTCGACCTCGACGACTTCAAGCAGGTCAACGATTCGTTCGGCCACGCCGAGGGCGATCGGCTGCTCACGCTGATCGCGGCGCGCCTGCAGGCGTGCGCGCGATCGACCGACACGGTCGCGCGGCTGGGGGGAGACGAATTCGCGGTGCTCGTCGAGGACGCCGACTCATCGGCGAGCGCCGAGCGTCTGGTCGAGCGCATCCGCGAGCAGATGAGCTACCCGTTCACGCTCGCGCACGGCGACGTCTCGATGACGGCGAGCATCGGAAGCGCCGAGACGGACGACGGCGGCCTCGACGAAGTCCTGCGCTACGCCGACGTGGCGATGTACGCCGCCAAACGCAGCGGCCGAGGGCTGCATCGGGCGTTCGAGGTGGGAATGCTGGAACGGCGGTGAGTTGGTGAGTTGGATCGTGAGTTGGTGGCATCCCACGAACCCCCGAACCAACTCACCAACTCACCAACTCACCCCTCTTCACGGCACCGCCTTCGGTCTCGCTTCGATCCGCACGACCCACAGGCCGTTATTGAAATCATTCACGTACGCCAGCCCGTCCTTCGGGTTCACCACGACGCCCCAGGTGAACGCGGCGTTCTTCGTGTTGCCGTCCATGTCGGCGGTGTTGAGGTGTGCGATCTCGCGGCCCTGGGCACGGAGGTCGCCGCGCAGCTCGCCCGAGATGTCGAACACGTGGAAGCCGCCGTTGTACGCGCCGAGGTAGAGACTGTCGCCGGCGATCCAGACGTTGTGCACCCCGCCGTACTCCGGCGTGTACCACGCGACGGGCCTGGGGTGCTCGATGTCGCTCACATCGAGCACCTGGAGGGTGCCGTACATCCGGCTCGCCGACGCGTCCTTCGCCCCCGCGACGGTGCCGTTGAGGTACACCTCGTCGGCGATGAAGACGTAGTTCCGGTGCCGCCACGCCGTGTGGGTGCCGCGCGTGAAGCCCGGCCCCGTCACCGCCTCGACGTCGCGGTACAGCTTGTCGAGGTCGTACTTGTACTGCGAGACGAGTTGCGGGTTCGACGGCGTGCCGCCCTTGATGCCGTTGCCGACGTCGAGGATAACCAGCCCGTCGTTCCACCACGAGCCGTAGAGCAGGCCGTTCTGCACGTCGATGTCGTGGACGTAGCGCCCGCTGTTGTCGGAGCCCGGCGTCTTCCACCGCCCGACCTCTTTCGGGTGTGCCGGATCGCCGATGTCGAGCACGTGGATCGCGCCGGTGCCGTCGTTCGTGAGGTAGACGTGCGTGCCGTACTTCGGCTGCGCGTAGACGAACGCCGAGTGTACGCCCGCGGTCACGCTGTCGGTGAACTCGCTGATCGCCTTCGGGTGCAGCGGATCGCGCGTGTCGGCGATGACGATGCCGTTCTTCCGGTCCGACGCGCCCTCGCGCGTGAACACCATGTAGTTGCCGTCGGGCGTCGTCATCATGTCGTTCACGAGGCGCGTGTTCGCCTGGAGCGAGTCGACGACGACCGGCCGGGCCGGATTCGAGATGTCGATCGCGTAGACACGGTCGCCGCCGCCGTGCGTACCGAGGTAGGCGACCTTGCCGTTCGGATGGAGCCATACCTCGCTCGTCGGGAACGCGGTGCGCGGCAGTCGGCCGACGACGCGCACCGGGCGCCGCACGTCGCGCGCCTCGATTGTGAGAATCGCATCGGCCGAGCGCGTCCCGTACGACGCGGTCACGACGTAGCGGCCTGGCTCGTAGGCGACGAACGCACCGTCGGGGTCGATCTGCCCGTGACCCGGTGAGAAGCTCCACGTCGGCGTCAGTCCCGCGATCTCCTGCTTCCGGGCATTGCGCGGCACGGCTCCGATGCGCAGGACGTCTCCGGTGCGCGCGGTCTGCCTGCTCGGCGTGAGCTCGACGATGGCGATCGCGTTCGGGATCACCGTGATCGCCATCGTCGCCGACGCGCCCGCGTCGGTGGCGGAGATCACGGCGCGGCCGGGTGTGCGCGCGAGGACGACGCCGTCATCGTCCACCGATGCGACCGCGGGCGCGCTCGAGCTCCAGCGCACCACGTCGCCGTCGCGCCGGTCGTCGGCGCGCGTGTAGACCTCCGCCGTGGCGCGCACGCGCTGTCCGACGACCACCCTCGCAGGGATGGCACCGAGCGCGATGCGTGCCGGCGCGTCGGGAACGACGATCACCTCGAAGCGGTGCACGAACGGCTTGTGGCCGGGGATGACCGACATCACGGCGCCCGTGATCTTCCCCGTGCCGCGCGCGATCACCCACCCCGTCGAGTCGACGACGCCGGCGTTGGCCGCCCCACCAGTGAAGCGCAGCCCCGCGCCATCCACCGGCTTGCCGCTGGAGTCGTACGCGACCGCGACCAGATGGATCGAGTCACTGGCCGCGACGACGAGCTTCGCCGGCACGATCGCGATGCGCACCACCGGCGATGCGGGAAGGCTCTGCGCAACGGGCGCGGCTTGCTGCAGGAGGGCGGCGAGGAGGAGGAGCATTCTTCGTGGACTGGTGAACCGGTGAACTGGTGAACTGAACAGCCCTGATCTCAACCAGGCTGGCAATCTCTCAATGTGACTCTAGGCTCGCTGAGCCGCTGGTGGAGCTTCGAGTCACCACTTGACCAGCCGATTCACTAGCTCACCAGCTCACCCGCTCACCGTGTGAAAGATCGTCCCCCACGCCCTCCCCTCCAGAACACCACGCCCCCCAGCGCCACGAACCCCAGCGCGCCGCCCACGACCTTCAGCTCGAACAGCAGCGGGTCCGTCTCGCCCTCCGGCGGCACCATGGCGATCGCCATCGCCAGCAGCGTCACGACGAGGCCACTCGCGCCGACGGCTCGCGCGCCGATCGCGCCGCCGGGGACTCGCACGGCGTCCGACGGTAGGTCGACGCGCCGCAGAACCAGGAAGGAGATGAACAGGTAGACGTAGGGGATGAAGTAGATCAGCAGCTGCGTATCGAGAATGATGAGGTATGCGTGCTCGACCGTCGTTCCCTTGCCGAGCACGGACACGAGGAGGAACGCCGTGGCGAGTGCGGCCTGCACGAGGATCGCGACGTATGGCGTCTTCCACTTCGGATGGATGCGCCCGAATGCCGGCGGAAAGTAGCGATCGAGCCCGATCGCGAAGGCGACGCGCGCCGGCGCCGTCAGCCACGCGCCCACGCCGCCGACGTTGCCGAGCGTGTACGCTGCCGCCGCGAGTGGGGCGAGCCACCACAGCGCGGGGCTCAGCGCGCGTGCGCCGCTCGAGATGCTCTGCAGCAACCCCGACACGATGTTGACGTCGCCCGCCGGCACGATGCGCAAGAGCGCCCACGTGCCTAGGACGTACGCCGCGGCGATCAACGGCGCCGAGACGAGCACGGACCGCGGGAGCGTTCGCCGCGGGTCACGCACCTCGCCGCCCATGGAGCTCGACAGCTCGAGCCCCGCGAACGCGAAGGCGATCGACGCCCACAGGTTGAGCCCCTGCAGGTTGCCGAGGTCCGGCACGACGTTCTTGGGTGTGATCGGATTGGCCGACGGCCGTCCCGTCGCGACGAACGCGATCGCCAGCGCCACCATGATCACGCCGGGCACGTAGGTCCCGATCCCCCCCGCATTCTGCAACCACTTCCCCGTGCCGACGCCGACGATGTTGAGCCCCGCCGCGAACCAGAGGCACAGCAGCGTCGCCGGCAGTACGTAGGTCCAGCTGCTCGCGAGCGCCCCGTCACCCCTGCCGATGGCGTAGGTCGCGATGACCGCCGCCGAGATCAGCAGGTTGGGATAGTAGAGGACGTTGTTGATCCAGTAGCACCAGCCGCAGACGTAGCCGTGCCGCTCGCCGAGCGCGCGCTTCGTCCACTGGTAGATGCCTCCCTCTTCGGGGAAGCGCGACGAAAGTTCGCCGACGACGAGCCCCTGCGGCACGAAGAAGAAGAGTGCGGCGAGGAGCCAGAGTGCGATCGCGCTCGGTCCCGCCTTGGCCGCCGTCGCGAGCCACCGCAGCCCCAGCACCGCGACGAGGTTGAACAGCACCAGGTCGCGGAGCCCGAGCGCACGATCGAGCGAGACGGCGCCCGCGGAGCGTTCGCTCGCGCGAAGCTCCGGGGTGCCGGGTGAGCTCACTGCTTACTGCTTACTTCTTCGGCGTGACGGTCAGCTCGGCGATGTGCACGTCGAGGTTGTGGTTCACGCGCAGCCCGACGAGACCGTTCGTCGTGCCGAACTGGTTCGCCGGCAGCGCCGCGACCTGTTTGCCGTTCACGAGAAACCGCAGCGAGTCGGACTTGGTCGCGTCCACGGTGAGCTTGTTCGTCGCCTTGCCGTTCGCGTCGGCCTTCACGACGGCCGCGTTCTCGGTCCAGTCGATGACCTTGTGGACCTGGGCGCCCGCGCGGTGGTTCACGAGGAACTTCCCGTCGCCGCGCACGAGGAAGTACATGTAGCTCTGCTGCGGCGTATCGAGATCCTTGCCCATGAAGAAGATGCCGTACGCCTCGGGGTGCATCGGCGCCTTCGTCTGCGTCACGGTGGTCGTCGCCGTGAACGGACCGCTCGTCACGGTCTTCGGGTTCCAGAAGATCGCGGCCGGACCCGACGTCGCGTGGAAGCCCGAGCCCATCGCGACGAACTTCGCGTCGGTGAGCTTGTCGGTCGGGCGATCGGTGCGGCCCATCCAGCCGGCGGGGAGCGCACCCCCGGCAACCTTGTGCGTCGGATCATTGGCGCCCTGCGCGGCCAGCGGCGCAGCCGCGAGCGCGAGGAGCGAGAGCATGGTGATCGTACGACGGATCATGATTGTGGATCTCCGATGGTGTGAGAGGAAACGAACGGAGGACGTCAGGGTGCCGGGACGAGCTGCCGCGCGACCTCGCGCAGCTGGGCGGTATGCCGCTTCTCGTGCCCGGCCACGAACAGCAGCCACTGGTACAGATCGAGCTCGCCGAACCGCAGGTGCGTGTGCTTGATGGATCCGAGCGCCAGTCCGTCGCCGCTGGCGATCGCCGCGTTCAACGCCGCACGCGACTCCGCCAGCAATCGTTCAACCGTCTCGCGGTCCGCGTTCTCCGTCGGCGTGACGGGCTCGGGCGCCACCAGCTTGCGGTCGACTTCAGACACCCGAAGCGCGTCGATGGTCCCGAGCACCGAGCTCGTCTCTGTCTCCTCCGGATGCCCCGCCTCGCGCGCCCTGGCGATGCGCTTCGTCAGCACCGCCGCGACGCTGCGATCGACTCGGTATAGATGTTCGAGAATCTCGGACACTGTCCACTGGGCGTCGCCGGGCCGCGCCTGCCAGCGGTCGCCGGGTACGGCGGACGCGACGTCGAGCAGGATACGGCGCTGATGCGCCAGGTGCTCGGAGAGCTCGGCGAGTCGCGGATGCATCGTACGGGGGAAGAGACCAATCGAAGCTGAGGGTGCGCGCTGCGCCCCGCAAGCTGGACTCAGCGGTTCTCTCGATCGCCTCGCGCGAGCGCCGCCAGCTCCTCGGGGGTGTCGACGTCGGGCGGACGCGCGCCAGTCACGGGGACGATCGCAACACCTTCGCCGAGCGACGCGAGCAGCTCCCGCGCACCACGGTCGCCGTCGAGCGTGAGGAGCGCCGGAAAGAGCGTTGCGCCGAACAGCACGGGGTGGCCGCGGCCATCCTGGTACGCGGCGACCACGGCGCTGGGCCTCGGCTGCGAATCGCGCCACCTCGCCACCACCCGGCGAATCACGTCACGGTCGATCAGCGGCTGGTCACCCAGCGTGATCGCGACACCTTCCGCCTCCGTCGGGAGCGCCGCGATGCCGGCGCGGATCGAGCTCGCCATCCCCTCGTGCGCGGCGGGATTCTCCACCCAGCGCACGCGCAATCCGTGCAATGCCGTGCGGACGTCTACGGAGTGCCCGGCTACGACGACCCACGCGTCGTCGACGGCGCTCGCCAGCGCCTCCGCGCTCCATCGCACCACGGCGCGGTCCCCTAGCGGCGCGACGAGCTTGTTCGACCCGAACCGACGGCTCGCGCCGCTCGCGAGCAGCAGGCCGGCGATCACCGGTCAGACGGCGTCGAGCGCGTCACGCCACACGCGCCGGATCTCGTGCGCGCCCTGCGCGTTCGGTTCCACCAGCGAGCGGCGCCAGTACCAGCGATCTGCCTGCGGAACGCTCGCGCCGTGTCCGAGGAAGTGCGCGTACACATCGGCCAGCCGCACTCCCGGCGTGCCGCGCGCCAGCATGCGAATCCGCTCGTTCAACGCGTCGAGCACGGGGAGCGGCAGTGCGCTCGCGCCCTCGAGCACGCCGGGGATCCGTCCGAGGCGATCCGACGGATCGTAGATCGTCGTCAGCAGGATCAGCGCGTTTGGCCGCGCGCGGCGCACGGAGTCCAGGAGGAACTCGAACGCCTCTCCCACGTCGCGCGCGATCGACTCGAGCAGGGAACGACGCGGTCGGTTGGCGAACGCGCTCAGCAGATCGTTGCCCCCCGCCGTGATCGTGATGAGCGTGCGATCCTCGCTCGCGCCGAGCTGTGGCATCTGTTCGCCGAATACGTCGCCAATCGTCGCGCCGTCGGCGGCGAGGTTGTGAAACCTGATGTCGGGGTAGTACGAGACGAGGTCGGCGCCCTGCTCCTCGGGCCAGCGCGTGTCGTCGTTGCGATGAAGCAGCGACGCGGCACCGAGCGGCGCGACGGCGCCCGCATCGGCCACCCGCTCCAGCGCCACGGCCACGTCGGTCTCACCCGCGTCGAGCGCGGGATACAGGTCGATCGACAGGGAATCGCCGAGCGCGACGTACGCCGTGAACGGCTGCGCGTCGGTCACGCCGTCTGCAGCACCAGGCCGCGGGTAGCGAGAATGCGCGCCACCGTCTCGCCGATCTTGTTGTTGGGGGTGCTCGCGCCGGCCGTCACGCCGATGCGCACGGGTCCTTCCATCGGGAGCCAGCCGGATTCCGTCGCCTCGACGTGCTTCACGCCCGCGCGACGGAACTGCACCGTGCCCGCTTCGGGATCGATGCCGGTCGCGTCCTCGATGTGATACGTCGGCACGCGCTCGGCGCACAGCGCGGCGAGCGAGATCGTGTTGCTGGAGTTGAACCCGCCGATCACGATCATCGCCGTGAGCGGCTCCTCGAGCAGCTCGATTACAGCGTCCTGTCGCTCTTGCGTCGCGCTGCAGATCGTGTCGAAGGTGCGGAAGTCGTTCGTGCGCGCCGCCTCGCCGCGGGCGCGCAGGATCGCGTTCCCCACTTCCTCACCGATCGCCAGCGACTCCTTGGCGAGCATCGTCGTCTGGTTGGCCACGCCGACGCGGCGGAGATGCACGTCGGGATCGAATCCCGGCGACGCGGCCTTGCGGTATTTCGTGAGGAAGGCGTCGCGGTCGCCGCGCCCCTCGATGTAGTCGCACACCTCGCGCGCTTCGGTCATGTCGCGCACCACGAGGTAGCTGCCGCCCGGATACTTCAGCACCTGCGACGCCGTCGCACGCGTCTCCTCGTGGTAGTGCTTGCCGTGGATCAGCGCGGTGAACCCGTCGCGCGCGTACGCGTCGACGCGCTTCCACACGTTGAGCACCGAGCCGCACGTCGTGTCCACGAGCACGCATCCCGTGGCGCGCAGCGCCTCGAACGCGGCCATCGTCACGCCGAACGCCGGCAGGATGACGACGTCTTCCGCGCGCACGGCCGAGAAGTCGAAGGTGCCGTCGGCGTCGGGGACGAGAATCTCGATTCCCATGCTCCGCAGCTTCGAGTTCACGTGCGGATTGTGGATGATCTCGCCGACGAGAAGCAGTCGCCGGTCAGGGAACTTCCGCCGCGTCTGGTACGCGTACTCCACCGCGCGCTCCACGCCGTAGCAGAATCCGAACTCGCGCGCGAGGCGAATCGTGACGTCCTCGACCGTGAGCGTATAGTCGTGCTCGCGCAACGCGTCGACGATCCGCCCGTTGTAATCGGCGGACAGATCGCCCTGAACGTCCGCCTTGAGGCCGAAGCCCTTGCGGAAATAAGTGCTCTGATCGCCCGGCGCCGTCATGTCGTGGAATCTAGCGTACGGGCTCGGGCGGGAGAACGCGTTACCTCCAAGGCGCTCCAGTCGCCCACTGGTGAAGGCGCACGTCCGAACCCGCGAACCCGCGAACCTCCGAACCCCGCGCATGTCCGACTTCGTCGCTCTCCAGTCCGCGCTCGCCGGCGAGTATTCGATCGACCGCGAGATCGGCCGCGGCGGCATGGGCGTGGTCTATCTGGCCCGCGAGGTCCGGCTCGCCCGGCCCGTCGCGATCAAGGTCCTCCCGCCCGCGCTCGCCGCGCATGTCGAGCTGCGCGAGGCGTTCCTTCGTGAGACGCAGACAGCCGCCGCGCTCACCCATCCGAACATCGTGCCGGTGTACGCGGTCGGCGAGCGCGGCGGCTTCGTCTACATGGTCATGGCCTTCGTCGAGGGGACGACGCTCGGCGAGCGGATCCGCTCGCGCGGGCCGCTACTCCCAGGCCAGGCGGCGCGCGTGCTGCGCGAGGTCGCGTGGGCGCTCGCCTACGCGCACGGTGCGGGTATCGTGCACCGAGACGTCAGCGCCGAGAACATCCTCCTCGAGCGCGGCAGCGAGCGCGCGCTCGTGACCGACTTCGGCATCGCCAGCGCGATCGACGCGAGTGCACTCACCGCCGACGGTCGCGTGATGGGCAACGCGCACTACGTCAGCCCGGAGCAGGCAGCCGGCGAGCCGGTCGATGCACGCAGCGATCTCTACTCGCTCGGCGTGGCCGGCTACTACGCGCTCACGGGTCGTCTGCCGTTCGACGGCGAGAGCGCCGCTGAGGTCGTGAACCAGCACCTCACGATGACCGCGCCCGCCATCACGAGCGTCGCGGCGTCTGTGCCGCCGCGACTCGCCGCCGCCGTCGAGCGATGCCTGCACAAGCTGCCCATCCGGCGATATCGCAACGCCGAGAGCTTCGCCGAAGCGATCGATCTCGCCTTCGAGCACGCAAAGGAGATTCCGGCGCCATTGCGGGTGTGGTTGAGCCAGGGACAGAAGGAGCTGCCGGCGCGAGTGGCGTTCTTCGGTATTGGGGCGCTGAGCGGAATCGCCACAGCTACGGCGGTCACGTCTGGCATGTGGGTGCCGACGCAGTGGGTGCTGTGGTGTCTCGGCATCTTCGTGCCGATCGTAGGGGTGAGCTACGTGCCGAGCTACTTTCGCCTGCGCCGCGTGCTCGCCGATGGATACCACGTTGACGACCTCCACGCCGCGATGCGTGAGCATCAGCTCGCGCGCAGCGAAGAGCTCGAGTACGAGCGGCGCTTGAGCTCTCCTCGCTTCAAGCGAGCGATGCGTTTGATGCTCGCCACGTCGCTGGGTGGAGTCGCGCTCGCCGTGTTTCTCGTCGTGCAAGCCGAACGCATCCGGACTCTCAATCCACAGTCACCCGACTGGGATCTGTACTGGGCCGCTCAGATGCGCGCGTTCGTACTGCTGCTCGTCTCGCTCTCGGGTGTGACCGGAACCACCGTCGCCCTCGCCGGCGAGTACGTCCGTCTCCACCTCGCCAACCGCATCACCTCCCGCGCCATCGCCTTCTGGAAGGGCAAGTGGGGCGCCCGCATCGCCAGGCTCGCCTCCCTCGGCCTGAAGAAAGTCGACCGCCCCGCGATCGGCATGCCCCTCCTCACCGAGGTCGCCCTTGGCCGCGCCACCGACCATCTCTTCGAGGCCCTCCCCAAGGCGTCGCGCCGCGAGCTCTCCGCGCTCCCCGACACCGTGCGCCGCCTCGAGGGCGACGCGGGCCGCCTGCGCGACAGCATCGTCAAGCTCGACGACCAGCTCGCCGTGTTCGAGCGCGGCGGCGAGACCCTCGCAGGAGACGAGCGCGCCAGCGTCGCCGAGGAGCTCCGCGGCACGCGTGCGACCGCCGCCCAGCGCCTCGCCACGACGGTCGCCGCGCTGGAGAGCATCCGTCTCGACCTGCTCCGCCTGCAGATGGGCGCGGCGGGGATCGAA
>JBJMNN010000085.1:0-9941 GCA_045804245.1 Gemmatimonadaceae bacterium
CACCTCGGGAGGCATCGTCGCGCTGAACAACAGCGTTTGACGGTATCTCGGCAGTTCGCTCACGATGCGGTTGATCTGCGGAGCGAATCCCATGTCGAGCATCCGATCGGCTTCGTCGAGCACGAGCACCTCGAGGTCGTCGAACACAACGTTCTGACGCTCCAGGTGATCGATGAGCCTTCCCGGCGTGGCGACGACGATGTCGACGCCCGCACGGAGCTTCTTCTGCTGCGGGTCGAGCGGTACGCCGCCATAGACACTCACCGCCGACAGTTCCGCGTGCTTGGAGTATTTGCTCACGCTCTCTTCCACCTGCACGCACAGCTCGCGCGTCGGCGTGAGAATGAGCGCGCGCGTGCGTCGCGGTCCGTCGATCAGCCGGTCGATGATCGGGAGCGTGAACGCGGCGGTCTTGCCAGTTCCGGTCTGTGCCAGGCCCATGAGATCGCGACCGCGCCGCGCCAGCGGGATCGCGTCGCGTTGGATCGGCGTCGGCGTCGTGTATCCGGCATCGCGGATGGCCGCGAGGACGCTCTCGTGGAGGCCGAGGGCCTCGAATCCGACGGTCTCGTCGGTGGCGTCGGCGGTTGGTGCCGGCGCGTCGTGCTGCTTCGACTTGGGCATGCGTGGAGCGAAAGCTACCCGTGGACTGTGCTGTCGTCTACCTGACGGCGTGCTGTCGGTGCCGCGTGTCGACATGGGCGCGCCGTGGATCACTCCTCACACGCGCGCGAGGAATGCCGTCACGAGCGCGAGTACCTCCTGCGGACGCTCCTCGTTGAGCGCGTGTCCTCCGCCGACGGAGGAATAGATCTCCAGCGGGGCGCCCGCCTTGCGCAGCGCGGCCGCGTACGGGCGCGCATCGCGAACCAGCCGGTCTCGCGTGCCGAGCACCACGAGCGGCGGCGACGTCGGCGGCGTGAGCGCACGGAGCCGCTGCACCATCGTCGACACCGGTGGACGCGTCCACGTGAACTCGTGCAGCAGGCGTCGCATCGCCGGCGCGTACCCGGGGAACTGCGAGGGCGCCCAGTATTGATCGATGTCGTCCGCCGTGATGAGCGACGGATCGCCGTACACGCGACGGTGCGCTCGCTCCACGACCCAGCGCGGGACGAGCCGCGCCAGCACCGGCTCGACGACTTTCGGACTCGCGTGCTGTGCGAGTGGCAGCAGCCGCACCTGGCCGAAGCACGCCGGGTTCACCAGCACCAGCCGCCCGAGTGCGGGATCGCCACTCACCGCCGCCTCGAGCGCGACTGTCCCGCCCATTGACTGCGCGACGACGTGCGGACGGCGCAGTCCGGCGATCGCGATGACCTCGCGCACCGTCCCGGCCATCGACGCGAGCCGGTAGCGGCCCGCCTCCGAGGGCTTGTCCGAGAGTCCGTGTCCCGGGAGGTCGAGCGCCACCACGCGATATCCGCGCTCGGCGAGAGGCGCGAACCAGTCGCGCCACATGTACATCG
Source organism: Gemmatimonadaceae bacterium (assembly GCA_045804245.1). Taxonomy (GTDB): domain Bacteria; phylum Gemmatimonadota; class Gemmatimonadetes; order Gemmatimonadales; family Gemmatimonadaceae; genus AG11. The sequence goes on from JBJMNN010000085.1 coordinate 1,470, forward strand.
ATGCGCCCCACCCGTGCACGAGGAGCACTGGCGGCGCGCCCGGCGACCCGGATTCCGCCACGCGCACCGCCATGCCATCCGCGAGCGTGATGTATCCGGCGCGTATTCCCGCCACGCTCGCTGGGAAGATCCTGTCGATCGGGAGCCGGCCGCGGCGCGGCCCGCGCTCGTGCTGCGGCGGCGTCAGACGATCTCGATGGGGCGGCCGGCGAGACGCGCGATGAGCCCGAGGCGGAAGGTGAAATCGGTCCAGCGCGACTCTCCCTCGAGGACGGGCTCGAGCGGATACGCCGGCCACGCGTGCGGGTTCGTACTCCGCGGGACGACGTCCATCCCCTTGTGCGGATGCCAGACGCCTTCACGGTCGCGATCCTCGAGGAACCGCTCGAACAGCTTGCTCCAGTTCTCATTGCGCCGCAGGAACCCGAGCCGCGCCGTCAGCTCGAGCCAGTAGAGCGCGAAGGCGACGTCGGCGTCGACCGCATTGCGGTGCGGCAGCAGGTCGCCAAGAACGAGATGCGGCACCGACGCCGGCTTGCCGTGCACGAGCTGGATCGCCTCCTGCCTTGGCAGCGGCTGCGTCAGATGCGTATACAGCGCGTCCATCTCACGGTGGTGCTCGGCGCGGAAGAGCGGCATGTGCGCGAGCATCAGCACGACGTGAAACGACGGCGGCGTCGCCTCCGCCGCGAGCATGTGCTGGTTGCCCTGGCGGATGAACGGCTTCTGCGCGAGCGGCGACCGGAGGTAGTCGGCCATGCGCGTGACGATCCGGCGGGCTGCCCCACGCAGACGTGGATCGCCTTCGTAGCCAGCCTGGGCGAGCACCGCCGCGGCAGCCTCGCGCAGCGCGAGACGGCCCCGCTTCACCTCTTCCTCGTCCAGCCGGTGCTTTCCCGACAGCTCGTACAGATAGGTGGGGTCATCGTCCTCGGCGAGCAGCCGGAAGAGGGCGCGGCGCGCGTGCACCAGCGGCGGCGTGTCCTTGTTCCATCCCAGCTCCATCAGCCGGCGAACGGCCGGGATCGTTCCGATCCCCTCGAATCGATGCGCTCTGGCCGAAGGGAGCGCGAGCATTCCACCTTCCCACGTGCCGTCGATCCCCTGCTGGAGGGCCAACAGCAGCGCGGGGGCATGCGTAAAGGGGAGGTTGGAGACCTGAGCGGTCTCCGTCGGCGTCAGCCGAGCCACCTCGGTGAGTGCCCGGTAGCGGATTGGAGCGGCGGCGTGCGCCAGCAGCCAGTCCAGCGGGAACTTCACGGGCGTCGCTGGAGGCGAGTAGGCAGCCAGGGGCGGTGTAGCCGGGGTCGCGGGAGCGGGCGCGGCGGCAGCGGGGGTGTTCGGGGTCGACGGTAGAGTCACAGGGGCTCGCGGAGCTAGCGGAAACACCAGACGACACGACGACGCCGGACGGAACGCCCGGGTAATAGCCGGGTAAGTATGGCGAATGTACCCCGGTTCGCTAGAGGGCCGCGCGTAAGTGACGTCCACTCATGACGTTAGTCATTAGCACGTCCATCCATCACACGAGGTATCGCTCCATGAAGGCAATCCGCATCGCGGCGCTCGGCGTCGCCCTCCTCGCCGGAAGCACTGCGGTCGCAGGTGCCCAGGCCGCCACACAGCTCCCCGCGCAACAGGGCGGTCAGAGTGGCGGCCGTGGGGGCTTCAACCGCTCGCTGAACGGCATCGAGCTCACCGAGGCCCAGAAGGCCAAGGTCGCCGAGATCCAGGCGAAGTATCAGCCCGAGATGCAGGCGATCCGTGAGTCGATGCAGGGCGGCGGCGATCGCGCCGAGGCGTTCAAGAAGATGCAGGCGCTCAACGACAAGCGTAATCCGGAGATCCGCGCGGTGCTGACGCCCGAGCAGCAGACGATCTTCGACAAGAACCTCGCCGAGCAGAAGGCGCGCATGGAGCAGATGCGCCAGGGTGGCGGGCCGGGCGCTCGCTGACCGAGCTCCTCGACGGCCTGGAACGGTCCGCGGGCTGACGACATCACGTCGTCAGCCCGCGGTGCATTTGTCGGCGCTTGTCGCGAATGCGCGGGCTGGGCATCTTGGCGCATGACCCCGCCCGCGCACCTCAGCCTGCCGCGCTCGCGCCGACGTCGTGCGCGGTGAGTTCATCGATCTCGACGGTGCTCGGCTGTACTACTACGCCGCGGGCACACGGGGTGTCGGCGAGCCCGTCGTCTTCCTGCACGGCTTTCCCACCTCCGGCCATCTTTGGACTGACGTCATCCCGCTGATGCCCGCCGGGCACCGGCTGGTCGTCGTCGATCTCCTTGGCTACGGACGGAGCGATCCGCCCGCGGGTCGATCGCTCACCTTGCGCGCCCACGCCGAGCGCGTGGTGGCGCTGATGGACGCGCTCGGGATCCACGAGGCGTGTGTCGTCGGCCACGACCTCGGCGGCGGCGTGGCGCAAGCGGTGGCCATCAATTCGCCGGCGCGGCTGACCCGCCTCGCGCTGATCGACAGCGTCGCCTTCACCGGGTGGCCCACCCGCGACGTGCGCCTCGCGCGCACCCTGCTCCGACTGACGGGAAAGGTGCCGCCGCGCTGGGTGCTCGCCGTGCTGCGCGCCGACCTCGAGCGGGGCTACGCCGACGCCTCGCGCGCCGTGCACTCCATCGACCGGTTCATCCGTCCCTTCACGTCGGACGAGGGACGCGCGGCGTTCATGCAGCACCTCCTCGCGCTCGATGCGCGGGAGACGCGCATCATGGCGCAGCGGCTGGCGGAGATCTCTGCCCCGACCGCCGTCGTCTGGGGAGCGAACGATCACTTTCTCTCGCTCAAGCTCGGGAGACGATTGGCCGCAGCGATTCCGCGGGCGACGTTCGAGGTTGTCCCCGGCGTGCGGCACTTCACTCCGGAAGATGCGCCGCGTCCCGTGGCGGACGCGATCGCCGCGTTGCTCGCGCGCTGATCCGGCGTGTGATCAGCGGGCGGAGTCGGAGGGCGTAGAGGGGCGCGCGCTGTCGGCGCGGGTCGGCTGTTCCGGCTCAGCCGCTCGCTTGCGCTCTTGCGCTTCGTCGAGGATCTCCGGGCGCAGCGCCGCGATCGTGTAGCGGCTGCCGGGGTTCCACAGCATCCAGCCACGCACGCCGTTGTCGTAGCCCGCCTGAATTTGCGCGCGCACGTGCTCGGCCCCGTACCGAGGAGGCCCGAGCGTGAAGTCCTGATACCATGGCACCAGCCGCGCCGCACCCGAGACCCCCGCACTGCGTCGCCTCGCGTCGCGCATCGAATGATCGATCACGGAGTATGGGTGCGCGTTGGGATTCCCCAGACCGTAAGTTCCCGGCGCGTAATGCGAAGGATACGTCATTGGCAGCACGACGTCGGCCTGGTCGACGAACTGCTCCCACTTCTGACCGATCCCCATGTCGGTGGAGTCAGTCGCGGTGAGACCGAAGACGTCGATCGCCATCGGCACCTTGTGCGACGCGAAGCGGCCGCGCACGTAGCCGAGCTGGTCGCGGATGACACGCGCCCGCACGCGCCCCTCGGCGAGCGGGAAAGTGGCCTCGCGGATCAGTCGCGGCTCGTCGGGGAAGCGCACGTAGTCGAACTGCACCTCGCCGAAGCCCAGCGCGATCGCCTCCTCGCCAATGTCCGCCGCGTACGCCCAGATCGCCCGATGGTGCGGATCGAGCCACGGGCGACCGTTCTTGTCGAGCCAGGGTGAACCGTCGCTCTTCCGCTTCACGGCCCACTCCGTCTTCGCCTGCGCGAGGAGCGGATCTTTCGCCACGACGATGCGCGCGATCGGGAAGATCTCGTGCGCACGCATCGTGTCGAGGATGGCGCGGAGGCGCTTCGCGCTCATCGGCCGGTTGGTGTCGGCGCCGATGGCGCGCGCCAGCGGTACGCCCGATCGATAGAGCAGGAAGCCGCGATCGTCCTTCACGTCGATCACGAGCGCGTTGACCTCCGTACGCTTCGCGACGTCGATCAGCTGCCACATGCGGTCGCCGAGCGCGGCCCAGCGATTCACGTAGAGGCCGCGCACGATCGCGGGCCGCGGCGAGAGCGGCAGCGGTCTGGGCGAGCTGTCCGCCGACGTCGTGGGCTTGGCGGCCGAGTCTGCGAGCGCTGCGCCGCGCTGAATCGTGGGGTGCGCACGATCCGCACGCCCCGTCTCGGACGCGACGCAGGAGGTGGAGAGTGCGAGCGAGATCAGACTTAGTGCGAGAGCACGCATGCAGAAAAGCTAGCGCGTCGCCGGCATCACGCCAAAGGCGGTCGTGCGTCAGTTGTACTGGGTACGAAGGTACGAAGTCGTACTGCAGCGTCTAGAGCTTCTTCACCTCCGCCACCGCGTCCACTGCATGCCCGATCTCCCGACTGATCGCACGCGCTTCCTGCGTCGCGCTGTTCAGATCGGACATCGCGCCGCCCAGTCCCGATGAGCGCAGCTTCGAGAGATCGAGCCGCAGGTTCCGAAGGGCGAGGCTCGCACTCTCGAGCTGTGAGGCGAGGACGCGTCGTCGCTCGCCGAGCTCCGTGATCGTCGCATGCTGGCGCTCGAGGAGAGCGATGCGACGCTCGTGTTCCGGGGTTGGAGCGTCACCGGCTTCGGCGCGCAGCGCGGCCAAGCGCTGCTCGAGTGCGGTGACCGACGCGGCGCTCACGTCGGCGTCGAGACCGTGCAGGGTCGTCGCGATCGAGCCGACGCGCTCGGCGAGCGCGATCACCGTGGGGAGCACGTCGGGGATCATTTCGCGCTCCGCCGGCGCGAGCCGGCCCAGCGTGTCCTCGACCGCGATGCGGTCCTCCGCGGCGCGACGGACCACGCTGGCGTGTGGGCCGGCGAGGACGTGCGACGGCGCGAGGCGCAGCGCGATCGCATCCACGCGCTGGCTCGACGGCACGAGCGGTGTGAGCGATCCCGACGCGCCTTCGGGCGCCAGCGTACGGCGCTCGAACAGTCGCGACAGCGGGATGCCGTCGAACCACAGCCGGCCCGCATGCGAGAGGATGCCGAGGAAGATGAACGCGCCCGGAAACGCGAACCACAAGAAGTCGGGCGACGTGATCACGTTGATCGTCGCCAGCCCGCCGATCGCCGTGAGCCCGCCGAACGCGCGATGACGCCAGCGACTCACGCGCTCCTCGACGGGACGCGTTGCGTCCATCTCCTCGTCCTTGCGCCGCTGCCTGAACGCGAGCTTCTCGCGCCGCCGGCGCTCCTCGTCCCAGCGACGCTGCAGCTTCCGCCACTCGCTCCAATCGGCTCTCGTACCGTACGCCGGCAGCGCGGGCATCGGTGGCATCGGCGGTTGGCCGGGCAGCGGCGGAAATCCCGGCTGCGCTGGCGCAGGCTCCTGCGGTCGTGACGGTCGTGGCGGCGCGTGCGCCGGTCCGGTGAATGGCGACTGGTAGAACGCCGGCGGCTCGGACGACGCACGCCCCTCGCGGCGCGGCTGAGGCTCGGGCGCCGGCTCCGCCTGCGGCTCGGCGTATGCGCCAGAGTCGCGCAGACCGAGGATCGCGGCGCGGAGCTCCGCTGCGTCCGCCCAGCGATGCTCCGGCTTCTTCGCCAGCGCGCGCATGATCGCGTGCACCAGTCCGGCCGGCGCGTCGGGCCGCTTCACGTCGAGCGGCCGCGGCGTCTCCGAGAGGTGCTTCACGAGCATCGCGGGGGTGTTCGCGGCGCGAAACGGCGGCTCACCGGCGAGCATCTGGTATCCGACGACGCCGAGCGAGTAGATGTCGCTGCGCCCATCGAGCTCTCGCTCACCGATCGCCTGCTCGGGCGACATGTAGGCCGGGGTGCCCACGGCGACGCCCGTCACGGTGAGTCGCGAATCACCGGCGGCCGCGCGCGCGATGCCGAAGTCCGTCACCACGGCACGACCAGTGACGCGGTCGATCATGATGTTGTCCGGCTTCACGTCGCGGTGTACGACGCCGCGTTCGTGCGCATACGACAGCGCGTCGGCGACGTCGGCGAGGATGCGCCGCGCATCGGCGATCGGCAGCTGCGGCTCGCGCGACAACCGCTGCGCGAGACTTTCCCCGTCGACGAGCGCCATGACGAAGTACACCATCCCCTCACGCTCGTCGACAGTGTAGATCGGGACGATGTGCGGGTGCGTGAGCTGCGCCGACGTCTGGGCCTCACGGAGGAACCGCTCGCGGACGTCCGGATTGAACGCCAGCTCCGGAGGGAGCAGCTTGATCGCGACGCGTCGGTTGAGGCGCACGTCGGTCGCCCGGTAGACGACGGCCATCCCACCTCGGCCGATCTCCGCGTCCACCAGGTATTGGGCCCCGACCGCGGCCACCAGCCGGTCGAGCAGAAGGTCGGGCACTCGCGCTACGTGGCGCGGCGCGCGCCCGAGGTGCGCGCGCTGCCCACCCGTCCCAGCTCGTCGGCGACGTACACCGCCTCGTCGACGTTCTCGGCAAGGCTGAGCGCCTTGTTCGCCAGCGACGTGATGTGCTGGTGCATCTGCGGGCTCGCGCCCAGTCGCATCATGTCGTACCGCATGTTCTGCAGCGCGACGGCACAGGTCTCCAGCTTCTCAGAGACGGATTTGCGCTTCTTCTCCGCGTCGACGAGCGCGCGGCGCTGCCGCTTGAGGTAGGCCAACCGGCGTACCCGATCCTCGCTGCCGCGCTCGAGCGGATTCGCGGCGTTCTCGAGTGTCTGGATCTCCCGCTCCAGCACCTCGCGCGAGCCGGCGACGTCGTGGCGCGCTAGCTCCTCGAGCGACAGTGCGAGCGCGCCGACCCGGTCCGCCAGCGCCGATGCCGACCGTGCAACGTCGCCGAAGCGCTCGCGCTCGGCCTTCGGAAGCGCGTTCAGTCGGCGGATCACCTCGTCGCGGTCCGCGATCGCCTGGCGCGCGCGATCTCCGCTCGGTCCGCCCAATGCCGCGGCGGCGTAGCTCGCCGGCGGCGACGCATCCATCCCCGACGGCAGCATCGGCGCACCCGTCCGGGCCAGTGCGCGACGCTCGGCGCGCTGCTCGCGCAGCCGCGCCCGCGACACAGGATTGAACTGCGCGCGCACGTACTCGAAGAACTCCTCAACTACCTCCATCAGCTCGCGGTCGCGCGGCTGACGGAACACGTCGCGCCAGTCGTAGCCCTCGCTCCAGAGCTTCGCGTACTGGAAGGCGATGATGATGCTCCAGAGCACGGTGATCGGAAAAAAGCCGGAGCGCCCGAACACCGAGAACAGCAGGATGACGCCGTTGACGAAGAGATACGGCGCGACCTTGCGTCGGAATCCGACGACGTGCGGGTTCTCCCACCGTCGCAGCTCGTCGACCGTTGGGCCTCCCGTGAGCGGACGCACTGCATCGCCGGCATGGCGCCCCAACTGGCCGTAGAGCGGCTGTGGAGCGCCGTAGCCTGCGTCGTACGACGCGCCCTCACCCGACGGGCGAGGCGAGACACCTGAGGCGCGGGCACCGATGTCCTGCTCCGACCGCCGGCCGTACTCCGCCGCTGCACCGCTGCTGCGCGGCGCGCCACCGGCATCCGGTTGCGACGAGGGACCGCTGGACGTGCGAGTGAACGGCGCCGTCCGCGAGTCGAGCGCGGCCACGAGCGCCGATGCGCTCGGGAAGCGGTTCGCCGGCTCCTTCTCCAACAGCATCATCACCGTGCGCGCGAGATCCGGCGGCACGTCGGTGCGACGCTGCTCGACGGGGATCGGGCGCTCCGAGATGTGCTTCACGAGCATCGCCGGCGTGCTCGACGCGACGAAGGGCGGCTCGCCGGTGAGCATCTGATAGCCGAGGATGCCCAGCGAGTACAGGTCGCTGCGTCCGTCGATCTCACGCTCGCCCGCGGCCTGCTCGGGCGACATGTACGCCGGCGTGCCGATGGCCATCCCCGTGGCGGTGAGGCGGCTGTCGCCCTCGCTGTCCATCGCGCGCGCGATACCGAAATCGGTCACCAGCGGACGGCCGGACGCCTGCTCGAGCAGGATGTTGTCGGGCTTGATATCGCGATGCACGACGCCACGGTCGTGGGCGTAGGCGAGCGCGTCGGCCACTTCTCGCAGCACCCTGCGCGTCTCGTCGACCGTGAGCACGCCGCGCTCATGCAAACGCTTGGCGAGGTTGTCACCGCTCACGTACGCCATCACGAAGAAGACGAGCCCTTCCTGCTCGTCGACGGTGTAGATCGGAACGATGTTCGGGTGCGAGAGCTGCGCCGCCGTCTCCGCCTCGCGCAGAAAGCGCGACTTGATCTCGCTCCGGAACGCCAGTTCCGGAGGGAGCAGCTTGATCGCGACCTGTCGCTTCAGCCGCCTGTCCTTGGCGCGATAGACGATGCCCATGCCGCCCCGGCCGATCTCGCAGTCGAGCTCGTAGTGGGCCGCCAGCGCGCGTTCGACGTGGGCGCGCAGTTCATCATCCGCGGCAGAGGCGAGCGGGTCAGGCACTCGATGGGGGGGCAAGGTGAGGCACGAAGCGGACATAGTAGCACCGCACAACGACGC
>JBJMNN010000086.1:0-5205 GCA_045804245.1 Gemmatimonadaceae bacterium
ACGTCGTCCGGTGACGGGGTCGATCGTGCGCTCATTGTGATTGTAGACGATGAACAGGTCACCGGCAGGCCTGAACGTCCACCGGAGTCGCGTGTTCGTCCCCACGGTGCGGCTCTGGTTGTCGTACTGCACGAAGCTGTTGACCAGGAGATCGGGCGACACGTTCACCCGCAGCCGTGTGCCCACCAGCGCCTCGGTGAAGCGTCCTTCGCGCAGCCGGCCGTCGTCGCGCTCGCCAGAGAGCTCCAGGATGACGAGTGGCGTGGGTATCCAGGCGGCGGTCAGCTCATACTGATCGAGGCGGCCATCGTAGAACTGCCCGAACCACCAGGTGGCCTGCCCGCTCAAGACGCGCTTGGCCGCCGTGCCGGCCTCCAGCCGGAACCGATTGAAGTGGTACGCGCCCGTGGGGATTGTCACTCCGTCGGCGACGTCGAACGGCGCGAGCAGGCGCTCCCCGGTGGGCACGATGTTGAACTCGAAGCGGTCGCCGCTCTCCAGACGGCAGTTGATCGGCGCCATGAAGTACCGATAGCTCTGCCACCCACCACTCAGGCCCCCGACGTAGCTGAGCTCATTCTCCCAGAAGCACTGGCGAACGTGCAACGGGCCGATCGGATGCGTCGGCCGCGGCTGCCAGTTGACGTTCAGCTCCGCCATGTGCACTCCAGGACGCGGCACGAAGCCCAACGATGGGTCGAACGCATCGCCGATGCGCTTGTACTTGAGGGAGGCGTCCCAGCGATCATTCGGATAATCGATCTTCAGGCCTGCGGCCGAGCGGTCGCCGGACTGGAGATCGCTGCGCCCGGTCGCGAGCCCCCACACGCCGACCAGAAAGTTCTTGTCGCCCTGGAAGTGCGACGTCTGATAGGTGAGATCCGGTCCGACGAGCCAGCTTCCCATTCGGCCGAGCGGATCGCCCGCGGTCGCGATGAATCCGACCGACGATTCGTCGAGCACGTTCTGCCGGACGCGCACAACTGACATCGTGCTCGCCGAGCCGAGCGTGTCGACGTCACGGGTGCGGACGGTGAGCGCGCCGAAGTTGGTTCCGCCGATGCGCCCGCTCAGCTTCCCGCCAGCGGTGATCGGGACCTGCTCGCCCGCGATCAGACCGATGCGCCGACTGAAGAACGGGAGCACGTCCCGATCCGACGCCAGTCCCAATCCGAAGTCGAAGATGTCCGTGCCCTGCAGGAAGAACGTGCGCTTCTCGGGAAAGAACAGCGGAAAGCGCGTGAGGTTCGTTTGTCGCGTGTCGACCTCGGTCTCGGCGAAGTCGGTGTTGACGGTGAGCGACGCGAGCGTGTTCGCGCCAACGCGTTGTGACGCGTCCAGGCTCGGATGACCGCGCTCGCTCCATCGCGCGGCAGGTGTCGGGATGCCGCCGCCCGCGCTCATCGATGGGCGCACGGTGAGTCCGAGACCGACGTCGAACGGCGGCAGGTCGGTCAGCACGCCAGCGCGCGCCATGCGAGTCACGAGCGCATCCTGTACAGGGCTCGCCCACCGGTCCGTCTCCTGAAGGCGCTGGACTCGGCGCTGCACGTTGAAGCCCCACGTGGTGAGCCCTCGACGGAACATCAGGCTCTTCACCGGAATGAGAATCTCCGCAGTCCAGCCTGCGGTGGTGCGCTCCGTGGCGGCCTGCCAGATGCCGTCCCAATCGGCGTTCTCGCTCTGCCCCTCGTCGACGATGAGCGCATCGTACCGCGCGCCCGTGGGATTGACGGCAAACACATAGCCGGACCGGGCATCGCCGTAGCTGTCGAGCACGATCTTGACGTGGTCCTCGCTCGCGAGCGAGGCGTCGCGCTGGCGCGAGAAGCTGACGATGGATCCGGCGTCGGGGTCATCGGCCCGGATGCCAACGACGATGGCGTCCGAGGTCGCCAGCACGCGGACGACCGTTCGCCCAGTCGCGCGCGCTCCTTCGTGCGGTTCGACCTGCACCAACTCGATGGAGTCTGCGCGAGTCCACGCGGCCTCGTCGAGGCAGCCGTCCACCCGGTTGGCTTGCTCACTCGCGCCGGCTCGAAGGGTGGGGCGGGCAGGACCCGCCTGCGCGGAAGAGACGACAGGCGCGGCGGCTCCGAGCAACACACAAACGGCCACGAGTGCCGCGCTACGAAGTCTTCTGACGATGCCTCGCTCGATTGCCACTCGGCCGAATCTACTCTAGGATCACAGGTGAATCACGCCGATATGCCGCTCTCCGCAGAGCACTGCGCCCGTCCTCACTCGACGCCTCGACGTGCCGCCATGCACCCGATGCCATTCGTCGGACGCATCGCGTCGTCGTTCGGCGCGGCAGCCGACAAGACCGTGACGCAGCTGTTGAACCGACGACCGTGAGCGGCACGCGGCGGGAACGCATCACCCAGACACTCGCGCTCGAGCCGAACATCATCGCCGTCTCGGCCGCGATGTTCCTCATGGGCCTCGGCGAGAACCTCTGGCGCCGCTTCCTGCCCAAGTATCTGCAACTGCTCGGGGCGCCGATCACCGCGATCGGGCTGTTTGGCACGACGGAAGATTTCCTCGACGGTGTGTATCAGTATCCCGGCGGCTGGGTCGCGGACCGGTTCGGACGCCGACGCGCGCTTCTTCTCTTCGTCGCCCTGGCGTGCGTCGGCTATGCCGTTTTCTGGGCTGCTCCGTCGTGGCAATACGGATTTCTCGGGCTCGTCTTCGTGATGTCGTGGACGAGCATGGCCAGTCCGACACTCTTCGCCGTGGTCGCGGACTCGCTGCCGCCGAGGCGACGCACGATGGGCTTCACGGTGCAATCCGTGCTGCGCCGCGTCCCGATCGCCATCGCGCCGACGCTCGGTGGATTGGCCGTCGCGGCGATCGGGCTTCGCGCCGGCATGCGGCTCGGCCTCGCCATCTCGATCGCGCTCGCGATCGTCACGCTCGGCGTTGCCGCCCGAATCCGCATTCCCGTCGTGATCGAGCACGCGCCGACGAACATCGTCGGTGTGTGGCGCTCCCTTCCGCGCCCGCTCCGTTGGCTGCTCGCGTCTGACGTCTTCATCCGCACCTGTGAGGGGATGGTAGACATCTTCCTGGTCCTCTACGCCATCAACGTCGTCGGGATCTCGGCGCCGCAGTTCGGCGTGCTGATCGCCGTGCAGATGACCACGGCAATCCTCTCGTACTTTCCCGCGGCGCGGCTGGCGGATCGTACCGGACGGAAGCCGTTCGTCATCGCGACGTTCGTCGCGTTCTCGCTGTTCCCGCTCACCGTCGTGGCGTCCAACAACTTTCGCGGCCTCGCGCTCGCGTTCGTCGTCGGAGGTCTGCGCGAGCTCGGCGAGCCGGCGCGCAAGGCGCTCATCGTCGGTCTTGCGCAACCGCATCTCCGAGCGCGCTCGATCGGCCTCTACTATCTGATCCGCAGCATCGCCATCGCACCCGCGGCATTCTTCGGCGGGTTGCTGTGGCGCATCTCGCCCTCGGTCCCATTTCGGGTCGCCGCGGTGATCGGACTCGTGGGAACACTCGTGTTCATCGCCACGGTCGACGAACGGCACGCCGGGTAGTGCGGCTCAGTGGAGCGGCGTGGCGGAGAACTTCGTGAAGGCCGTTCGAGAGTCCGCCTTGGTCCACAGACCTACGAGACCGGCTGCCCGAAGGCGCTCGTCGCGCGCGCTGATGATTCTGGCCCCGTCGAAGTAGACGTCGATCGAGTCACCGCGCGCGTCGGCGCGCAGCTCGTGCCACGCGCCCGCGGACACCCGTCCGCTCCAGCCGCGGAGCTCGCGACGCCGCCCGTTCTGCACGTAGTAGAGGTTGACATTGTCCTCGAGTGCGTTCGCCCGCGCGAGGTAGTAGTTGCCGGCATCCTGATACCGCCACACGATGCCGCACGCGCGATCCACCCGTCCGCTGTCGGGGCGGCACCGCACGGAGAGCCGTACATCACGAAACGACGGCGAATCGGCGACGGCCAGCGCGAAGCGCGAATCGGTGCGATCGCTGTCGTCCTGCACGAGCATTCCCGGTCCGCTCGCGCCGGTCGGGTCGCGCCGGATGAGCCAGCGCGCAGGTGCTCCGCCGCCGGTGCGGCCGACGTGAAAGCCCGCGGGAATCCCGTCTGCAGTGCCGTCGAAATTCCAGCTCCGCGCCGCGGTAGCCAGTGGAGGCATCGCCGTCGGCGTCAGGGCCGTGAAGTCCGCATCGGAGGCCACGCTGGACGTCTGACACGCGGCGAGCTGGGCAACGATCGTCACGGTCGTGATCGCACATGGAAGCGCGAGTGCGCTAGCGAGTCGGCGATGCATTCAGCTCCAGGATGCGCAGTGCAGGGTGCCCTCCGACGTTTTCGAGCTGCAGGTAGATCCGATGCGTGCGCCGATCGACGGACAGCGTGTGCGCGCTCGGACGGCGACCATACGCTCGGAGAACTGATTGTCGTCCGTCTTATCGCCGCCGATCAGCAGCATTCGCACGCGGCGCGGATCCCATGCGTAGAAGACCCTGATCTGCTTCCCAGCCCGCTGTACGCGCAGTTCGCGCATCCGGCCGTGGCGCGAACCTTGACGTCTGAGGTGTATGGATAGCCCAGCGCCGGGTCACGCGCTTCGATCAAGCCAACCGTCCGGCCTATTCGTCCTGCTCGCCTACCGTGAGTTCCTTCCACAAGGGACCGTTGTAAAAGGCGGACGACGCTCCCTCGCCGTAAGCCCTCTCAAGTTCAACATTTAGAGAGTCCTCAAAGAGGCAATGCCACGCCGGAGCTTCGGTCAATTCCGATGAAGGCGATAGTGGTGACGGACCAGGCTGCGGGAACGGCCGGGATGAAGCTGGTGGAGCGGCCCGAGCCGCAGGCAGCGATCAACGACGTCGTCGTTCAGGTTCATGCGTCGGGATTCGTCCCGACCGAGATGGCGTGGCCCTCGACCTGGACCGATCGCCGCGGCCGTGATCGAACTCCATCGATCCCCGGCCACGAGCTGGCCGGAGTGGTCGCCGCTCTAGGCTACGGTACGACGGGACTCTCGGTAGGACAGCGCGTTGTCGGCCTCGCGGACTGGCATCGCGACGGCACGTTGGCCGAGTATGTGGCGGTCGAGGCACGCAACCTCGCGCCGCTGCCGGGCGACGTCGATTTCACAGTCGGCGCGAGCCTGCCAATCTCGGGCCTCACCGCGTGGCAGGGACTGTTCGAGCACGGCCGGCTTCGGGCGGGGCAGAGCG
>JBJMNN010000087.1:0-9376 GCA_045804245.1 Gemmatimonadaceae bacterium
ACGGCCATTGTTGATGCGCAGCTTCCTACCGGCAAGGCATGGGATCGGTATTCGTGCGGACAGCGACGCAGGATCTTCGAGGTAGCGGCGCGTCGTCGCACGTCGGGTTGAGATCGCGACCGTCCATCTAACGTGTCGCTGCAGCTGACAAGCGCGAGATCAGTGGAAGTCATTGCGGTTTCCGCCTATCGCGATGCTAGTGCATCCGAGCCGGCGAGTTGCATATTGAGCCGACCGCTTGCAGCTGAGCTTGGGCGTTAGATGGCGACGCCTTTACCCATACGGTCTATGCTCTCGCGCCTCGGGCGGCTCACCGCTGGACTGCTGGTCCTTGCATGCGCATCGGGAGAGGGAGGGCCCGAAATCTCGCGACAGTCCGCAACCGCCACGGACCGTTTCTGGACGCTCGTTGAGCGTGCGCGCGAGGGCGGTGCCGGATGTGGCCGCGTGGCCCGCCGACTGACCGACACCCTCGTGACTCTGCCGCCGAGGGCCATCGAGGAGTTCGGGCATGAGCTGTCGCTCCGCATGGCGGAGAGCTATCGCTGGGACCTTTGGGCCGTGGCGTACGTGGCCAACGGCGGCGCCTCAGATGACGGCTTCGATTACTTTCGCGGGTGGCTTCTCACGCGCGGGCGCGCGCGGTTTGAGGAGGCGCTGCGGGATCCGCCAAGTGCGGTCGTGGGTGCATCGCGACTCGTGCCGTTCCTACCGTTCGAGTGCGAGGAGATGCTGCGTGTGGCGGACGACGCGTATCAGAAGGGCGCTCGTGCGCCGCTGCCGCGGTCGACGGTGGTTCCCTGGCCGAGCCCCCCGCTTGGAAAGCCGTGGACCGAGGAAACCATCGAACAGGTCTATCCCGGGCTGACGATGCGCGTGAAGCGTCAGTAGCGCCAAGTCGCCATCTAACGAGTCGCTGCAACTGACGGGCGCGTGAATCAAAGGAGTAGTGGTAGCCGCCGCTCTAGTTCATACCGTGAGTCAGCTACATCTTCCCCGTCAACCAGCCGCCCGCAGCTGAGCTGGGGCGTTAGACTGCAACCGGACGCAGTCGTATCTCATCGTGCTTTGTCATGCCGCTTCGCTCAGCATGTTCCCAATCGTGGGTTCGCGGGCTCGCCGCATCGGGTCTTGTTGCTGTCGCGGCTAACTGCGCGCAAAGCGCCAAAGGTGTGAAGCCGTTCGAGGGCGCAACCCAAGTTACGATCGTCGCCCTCAACCATGACACGCTTGCAAATATCACTGACTCGGCCCAGGTGCGCGCGTTGGCGAGGTTCGTCAATGCTCGCCTCGAGGGCTGGGAGGTCGATTGGGCGGGCGTGGCAGTCGGTGATGCGCACGCTGAGTTCCGGCACGACGCCGCGGTAATCGGCACCTTTGGAATAGGCCACAATTTCTTCGAGCGTTATCCGGCAGGTGACCAGTTGTTCGCAACACGCGACGCGACGCAGGACGAACTGGAGGAGTTCGCGCGCTTGGCAAAGCTCGAACTGGCAATACTGATCGGTAGCAAGAATGCACCGTCAGATCGGCTGCACAGCCGGCGGCCATTTCGCTAGCAGTCTAACGTGGCGCTGCAGCTGACAAGCGCGAGAAGCTGCGGAGGCGTGGCGGTATCCGCCTGGCGAGTTGCTAGTGCATCGCAGCAGCTGGGCTGCATATTGAGTCGGCCGCTTGCAGCTGAGCTTATGCGTTAGGCGCTGGCGGGTTGTGCTGGACCGAACCACAGCTCCGGGCGTATACTCGTGAGACCAAGATGACGGAGAGATGCCGCCGTGACGAAGCTCCTTGAGCAGGCCTTCGAGGCCGCCTCGCAATTATCCGCTGCTGAGCAGGATGCGCTAGCTGCGTCAATCCTGGCAGAAGTCGAGGCCGAGCGGCGCTGGGACGCCTTGTTCGACGGCTCTCCAGAGAGCCTGTCTCAAATGGCCGATGAGGCTCTGGACGAGCATCGCGCGAAGAGGACGCTGCCGTTTGTGCCGAAGAGGGCGTGAACTCACGGACGACGGAGCGATTTCGGAAAGCGCTCGCCGCCTTACCGAAGGAGATTCAGGATAAGGCGCACGAGGCGTACGCGGTCTTCTAGCGTGATTCATCGCATCCGAGCCTACGGTTCAAGCAAGTCCACCCTTCGCGCCCCATTTTCTCGGTTCGTGTGACACGAGAATATCGCGCGTTGGCCATCTGGGACACGGAAGGCGATGAGGCGCTGGTTTGGTTCTGGATCGGCACCCACGCGGAGTACGAGCGATTGCTGCGCCGTGTATAGGCTGCCGCCTAACGATCGCTGCAGCTGACAAGCGCGAGTTCTGAGGAAGCCATTGCGGTTTCCGCCTATCGAGTTGCTATCGCGGGCAACCAGGTGAGCCGCATATTGAGTTGGCCGCCCGCAGCTGAGCTTGGGCGTTAGGCGGATGCATAACTTTCCTGTGATGCGTAGGTTTCGGCATGCCCCTTCGCTTCGCGTGGGATGCTGCAAAGGCCAGGGCAAATCAGCGGAAGCACGGCGTTAGTTTCGGCGAAGCCGCCACGGCGTTCGAAGATCCGCTGTCGATCACGGTTCCAGATCCCGATCACTCCACACGTGAAGACCGGTTTATTCTGATCGGACGCTCTCGCCAGCAACGTCTCGTGGTCGTCGCCCACGTCGAGCGCGACGAGACCATTCGAATCATCAGCGCTCGAGCCGCCAGCCGTCGGGAACGGACTGCGTATGAAGAAGCCCAGTAAGCCCAGTAAGCCCAGTAAGCCCAGTAAGCCCAGTAAGCCCAGTAAGTCCGCCAAGCGGGCACCCTCCCCGGTCGACATGCGACCGGAGTACGATTTCTCGCACGGCGTTCGCGGGAAGTACGCCGCGCGATTTGCCGAAGGCACGAATCTCGTCCTGCTCGCCCCTGACGTCGCCGCAGAGTTCCCGACGGCGACCGCCGTGAACAAGGCGTTGCGCGAAGTAATTAAGGCGAGATCCAAGCGCCGCACCGCCTAACGAGTCGCTGCGGCTGACAAGCGCGAAATGCTGCGGAGCCATCGCGGTTGAGTGGCTGGACGGCGCTCAGACCCGTAGACTGGTGAGCCGTTTGGCCAGCAGATCGCTTGCAGTTGAGCTGGGGCGTTAGGCTGCTCTATAGCTGGAGCGGCATCTAAATCATGGTGGATGAATCGATGCGTCGCCTCGGACACGCTCTGATGGCTCTCGGCGCCCTCGTGGGAGTGCTCGTCGCCCTCGCGATGTTCACCGGTCGCGGGTTTCCGGGGGCGCCATGGCTCGTCAATGTCGCGCTGGCCAAATTGGCCCTGATCGGCGCTGGTGGTCTCATGGCGGGCGGCGCGGTTAGTGTCCGCCTCGCGAATCGGAGGGAGCAGCGCCGGCTCGCATCTCGACCAGCACCCTAACGAACCGCTGCAGCCGACAAGTGCGAGGCGCTGTGGAGGCGTTGCGGTTGAGTGGCTGGTGGGTGCTCAGACCTGCAGATCGGTGAGCCGCCTGGTTAGGTGGCCGCTTGCAGCTGAGCTTAGGCGTTAGATCACACCAAGGTGCCCATGGCACGAAAGGCTTCATTGAGGAAACGTCGTCTCGCGGAGCCTGCAACTCTCGAGCGCCTGACGCTGCGTGTCACACTCCACGGCGTGGAGCCTGCGATCTGGCGCGAGATTAGTCTGCCGGATAGCTACTCGCTGTTCCAGCTCCATCGCTGCATTCAGCTAGTGTTCGGCTGGCTCGATTATCATCTGTTCGAGTTCCAGGTGGATGGTCAAGCCTTCGTTGGGCCCGGCAACGATGCGGAGGGTGCACTCGCGCAGCAGGTTGCCCTCTCGGAGCTCGATCTCGCTGTCGGGAGCAGGCTGCTCTACGTGTATGATTTCGGCGACGACTGGGAGCATGAGATCGAGGTCCGTGCGATCGCTACGCGCGTAGTGGCCGAGGATGGTAAGCTGGCACACGTCCTTGGCGGAGCGCGCGCGGCACCGCCGGAGGACTCTGGCGGCCCCTTCGGATACTCAGAAACCCTCGCCGCATTGAAGGCGGCCACCGACGAGGATGACGAAGCGCGCGTGGACTGGATCGGGAAAGACTTTGACCCCGAACTGTTTGATCGGCGCGCGGTCAACCACGCGCTCATGCTGGCTACGGCGTGGGGTGTGATCTAACGGGTCGCTGCAACTGACAAGCGCGAGATCTAAGGAAGTCATTACGGTTTCCGCATATCGAGTTGCTATCGTGCGCAACCAGGCGAGCCGCATATTGAATCGACCGCTTGCCGCTGAGCTTAGGCGTTAGGCCGCCACCATGTTTCAGTGCCCCACGTTTCTCCCTGCATTGCAAGGCAAGTTGCGTTGCCGTGCGTAGCGGCCCACGCTTGTGCGTTGTCGGCTGCGTTCGCGACCCATATCTGAGCCACCCTCGACGAGGCGAAAGGCCCGACGATGCGTCCGCAGCACGTCCTTGCACCAGTCTTCTTGGTCATCCTGGCGACTGGTGTCCCCGGCGTCCTCTTCTCGCAGCAGCGCGGCACCACCCTGGAAGGGGTATGGCGCTTCGTGGAAGAAGTCGACCATCGTCCTGACGGCTCGTTGGTCAAGACCGGCTCCGCCGCCGGCTACAATGGTCTCCTGATCTTTACGAGGAGCGGCTACATGTCGTCGACGATCATGCCGAAAGGACGCACGTGGAGGCGCGACACCGTGACCCCAGGCGAGCTGCGCGACACGTTCGAGGGGGCGAGCGCGCATGCGGGGCGGTACGAAGCCGACTCCGCGAAGCACACGATCAGGATGGAGAACATCGTGGCTCTCGATCCGGCCGATGAGCGACAATGGGACGTGGTGCGATACCGCGTGCAGCGCGACACCCTCGAGCTCTCGGGACCGTGGACGTACAACGGCGAGAAGCTCACGTTTACCATCCGATTGGCGCGCTTGAAGTGAACACGAGCCCGGGAGTTCCGGCACGTGGTGGTATCTGCATTGCGGCCTCGGCATCACAACCGGGCCGGCCTAACGAACGCTGAAGCTGACGAGCGATCCATGGAAGCTCGCTTCGCTCGCGGCTTAGCTGGGGCGTTAGACCGAAAGCATCTGCGGCATCCAGCAGCACCCGGGTGCCGCGCCCATCTCCACTTCTGGCGTGATCGCGCCGCCATGGGCTCCGAGTCCGCACGGGCTCTGTTGCATGTGGAGGAGGGGTCTCGCGATCTCAGCGCGCTCGCTCTGACCTGTCGCGCACAGCGGTCAGGCGCGGCGTAGCCACCCGGCAGCCCCGTCGCGTGCGCTGGCCAGATGCTAAACGGAACGGCGCGCGCTACGAATTGGGGGACCGGTGGCATCTCGAGCGTTCGGGGAATAACGTTCATCTGGCGCGATGGGACGCCTCCGTGTCCGCGGAAAGGACTGTGTCCCCCCAAGCAGTGCCGGAGTCATTACGCGTTGGTGAACTCTTTTCTGCCCGAACGAGCGGACACCGGGCCAACGTGCTGACACGCTCAGCCAGGAAAGGAGCTCATCGTGAACGAATCCCTGCCTACTCGCGCCTTCCGCGAGCACACGGACCTCGCCCAACTCAAGCGGCAAGCGAAAGAGTTGCTGGAGGCGTTTCGCGCCGGCGAGGCCGCTGCGACCAGCGAGGTGAACACACACTATCGTCACGCGGACTGCAACACCTTCGCGTTGCACGATGCGCAGCTCGTCCTCGCCCGGGCATATGGGTTCGCGAGCTGGCCCAAGCTCAAGGCATTCGTCGACGGCGTCAACGCGAAGCAACTCGTCGACGCCGTACGGACGGGTGACCTCGAGTGCGTCGAAGCCATGCTTCGCCGCCGTCCCGAATTGGTCAACATGGACATGGGAGGAGACGAGCGTCGCGCGATTCACTATGCCGTGGTGACGCGCTCGCCCGCGATGACAAGTCTTCTCATGCAGCACGGCGCCGACGCGCGGAAGGGCGTCTATCCCCATCGCGAAGCGACGGCCGCGCTCACGCTCGCCATCGAGCACGAGTACGACGACATCGTCGCGATCATTCGCGCGGAGGAAGCCCGACGGCTGAAGGAAGCGCCGAGCGTCGACGTCGCCGAACTCCGGAACGACATGAGCGTCACGGTTTTTGATGCCGGTCCATTGTCGGCCGCCGTCATGCAGAACCGGCCAGACGAGCTCGCGCACCTCCTCGATCTCGGCATGGATCCGGACGAGCGGGTGCGCGTGGGGGGAATGGACGAAATCGTCTTCTCCGCCGGAGGCCCCCTCTTGCTCTGCGTCGAGCAGCGCAACCGGCGGATGGCTGAGCTGCTGCTGGCGAAGGGCGCGGATCCGAACGCGAATGTCTACACGGCCGGCTCTCCGCTCTTTCGCGCGTACGCGAGCAAAGCCTGGGACTTCGTCGAGCTCCTGGAGTCCCACGGCGGACGTCTGGATGCGATCTCCGCCGGCTTCGCCTGTCAAACGGGCGTCGCGCGACAGCTGCTCGCGGACGAAGCAGCGGGCCGTCTTCGCGCGGACGCCGTCACGCCGGGCGGCACCGTCGCCGAGGACCTCATCTGGACCGCCGCCGGCGGCGGCGATGCGGAGATCGTGAAGATGGCCCTCGAACGCATCGACTGGCCCCGCACGGACACACGCTGGGGATGGCCGCTCTGGCAAGCGTTCATGTGTGACGGCGGTATCGATCGAGGGCTTGCGTGTTTCCGTCTGCTACTCGATCGGGCAGACTCAAACGTGAGCGGCGGGGGCCAGACCATCCTCCACACGGTGATGGCGCGAGGTGAACCGAAGCACCTGCCGTTCGCGGAGCTGTTGTTGGACCACGGCGCGCGGACGGATATTCGCGACGACCTGCTCGAGAGCACCCCGCTTGGCTGGGCATGCCGCTGGGGCCACGTGCACTTCGTGAAGTTGCTCCTGGCGCGTGGGGCTGATCCGGTGGAGCGAGACGCTCCTGCGTGGGCCACTCCAGCGGCGTGGGCTCGCAAGATGAATCACCGCGACGTGCTGAAGCTTCTTCCTACTTCGATGCCATAATTCGGTCATCACGTTTCCCAGCATCGCACATCGCGTGCACCACGTGGCGCGGGCAGACGAGCTGGCTCCTCAGTGCGACTTCGGTCTAACGAACGTTGCAGCTGACAAGCGATCTTATGATTGCGCGTGGCTTCGCCACGCGCTCCTATTTGACTCGTTCGCAGCTGAGCTCTGGCGTTAGGCGCACACACGGGTCGCTCGTAAGGAGAAAGAACATGACTGTTACCACAACCGGCACCGCCGAGACCAACGATACTGCCGCGAGCAGGACGCTTGGCGTAGTCTGTGTACTGACAGCCGTGCTGGCAGGTATCCTCCTCGGTCTGTGGGAGCGAGCGCATCCCGTCTTTAGCGGTCGTGGACGCTTTACACTGACGCCATCGTCTGCGCTGCAGCTCTGGACCTTCGGAACGCTGCAGGCGCTTAAGGCCGCAGGCTTCATCGCTGGACTGGTCGGCATCTACCTGAGCGCAACGCACCGCGGAGTGTTCCTGCGTGTTGTATTGAGTCTAGCTGGCGTCGCTGGAGCGTTCTTCGCGTTTACTTGGATCATGATCGCGATCACGGGACGCGACGACGCGCTCTACATCGCTGGGCGCGCGGTCGGGTCGGATGCTCGCACGAATGGGGGCGCGATGTTCCTATGGCTTACCCCGATCGTGCTCGGTGTAGCGACTCTACGAACCAAGCGGATCGCCGTGTGGAAATCGCTGTGGCTGATTGCTACTGGTGTGATCGGATCCCGCCTTTTCGGCCAGTTCCTTCCCGGAACCGCACTTGTCGCCGAAGGCGCGCTGTGGAGCGTGGTTGGATACATAGCGTATGCAGGTGGCCGCAGCGCCTGACGATCGCTGCAGCTGGCAAGCGCTCATCGGAATTGCGCCGGCTACGCCGGCGCTTCTTATTTGACTCGCTTGCAGCCGAGCGTTGGCGTTAGCAACTGTCTTGAAAGTCAAGCAGGAATCAGTGCGATGTCGGTGATCCACGGCTGCGCCGTGCGGACCATGACGTTCAGGATCGTGAGCAGCTTTCGCATGCAGGCGACGAGCGCGAGCTTCTTCGGCTTGCCGGCGGCCACGAGCCGCAGGTAGAACGCGCGAATCACGGCGTTGCGCTTCGTCGCCACGAGCGCCGCCATGTAGAGCACCGCGTGCACCGTCGCCCGGCCCCCCTGCACGAAGCGCCGCCCGCGCATGGTGCCCGAGTCGCGGCTCAGCGGGGCGACCCCGACCAGCTTGGCGATCTGGCGCCGCGCGAGTCGCCCGAGCTCGGGCAAGTCCGCGAGCAGCGTACGTGAGAGCACGGGCCCGACGCCGGGACACTCTGCAGCAGCTCGTCGCGCTCGCGCCAGACGGGGCTCGCTTTGATCATGTCGCCGAGGAGTGTCGCGTCGCCCGTCCTTGTGACCATTCGGGCTCGACCCGCAGGCCGGCCCCCGCAACTGTTCGGGCTCTGTGCGACGAGAACTCGGGTACGCCGCTCCGGCTAACGCACGGTGTTCACCTCGCAGCTCCACCTAGACCACAGCGAGCTGGCGCCCCGATCAGAATGCTCCCAACTTCTCTCAAGAGCTAGGTACAAGACCGCAGCCGCGAATCCTGTAACCTTGAGCAGAGCCATTCCGCATTCATCGTCGGAGAGTCTAGTATGAGTTCTAACGCAGCCATGACAGTGGCGTTCTTTGCCGCATTCGCGTCCATCGCGTGGTCGGCTTCATTTGCGTGGGCGCGCTGGTTGGCAAGGCCGCACCGAGAGCCGTCACTCGAGGAGCAGAATCGCCAGTTCCAGGTTGAGCACCGGATCGCCAGCATCGAACAGGCCGTGCAGGCGATAGCTGTAGAAGTCGAACGCCTCGCGGAAGGACAGCGCTTCGCGAATCGCCTCCTAGCGGAGCGGCAGCCGGACGCAGCGACGCCACTACGCCTACCAGGTGAGTATCGGAAGGTTGACACTCCGCACTAGGCCCCGATGCGCGCCAAGCTGCGGTCTGACGAATCGCTGCAACTGACAAGCGCGAGCACGTCGGAGCCCTTTCCGTTGAGACGCTGGATGGCGCTCAGACCTGCACCTTGATGGGCCGCGTAGTGAGCAGATCGCCCGCAACTGAGCTTGGACGTTCGGCCGCAACCGAAGCCTTGTCGAGGTGAAATGGGTACAGCGGCTGAGGACGGCTCCAGCGGATATGAGGCGGTCGCGAACATCTACATTGCCGGACGAGGTACCCGTTCTCACGTCGGCGACTCGATCGGTGCCGCCGTCGTCAAGGCCTGGGCAGACGCCTTTCCCCCTGGCGCGACGGTGCTCGACCTCGGCTCGGGTCCCGGTGAACCGAGCACGCGGATCCTCCAAGAGGCCGGTCTCA
>JBJMNN010000088.1:0-13446 GCA_045804245.1 Gemmatimonadaceae bacterium
CGCGGCGCGTCGGCGCGCCTCCTGGAAGCGCAGCTCGTAGAGGCTATACATCTGATCGACGTGCGCCGTCGGGACGCCGCCATTGGTGGCGAACTTCCAGGTCGTCGAGCTCCTCCCGTCGCGCTTGGTGAGGTTCACGGTGTCCTTCGTTACATCGGCGACGATATGGCGCTCGCGCAGCTTCTCCGAATCGCTCGGCGTGCGGATGTCCATGACGAGATGCGTGATCCGTCCGCTGTCGTCCAGCGTGATCTCGGTGTGCCGTTGGCGGACGCGCGGGAATCGGTCGACCTCGTCGCTCGTGACCTTGTTCCCCTGACGCGTCACGCGCTCGACGGAGATCGTGTCGCGCCCGAGCAGTGCGACGAACCCGTAGTGCTCCTCGGGCTCGGAGCGGCTGCATCCGGCGAGGAGCAGTGCCAGCAGGACGAAGCGCTTCATGGGACGCGTGGGGAGAATGTCGGGGCGAGCGCACGCCGACGAGGCGATGCGCGAGACGTGGTGCGCAAGCATACCTCTCTTCGTGCGCGGCGCAACGCGCAAGATGGTTCAGGACGTGACTCTGGACCTAGCCTTTGCAAAGCATTGTGGCATGCAGTTGAAATGAACGCCATGCAGCCACTGGCTCGCGCACCAGGTGCGCCGTACGTTCTCCTCGGTAACGCTAGCACGGCCGTCCGGTTACGAGCGTCATGAGCGCACCCTGTCCCATCCTCGGCTTCACCGTCCTGATCGATCTCCGCGAGACGGCGGACGAGTCGCAGGCTGGCGCGCTGACGCAAGCGCTGACAGAGCTGCTCGCGGCGCAGGGGCTCGTGTCGAGCGGCGGCGGACGACGGCAGCTGCTGTTCGTCGTCGGTCGCGAGGGCAGCCAGGCCACCGAGGCCGAGCGGCAGCTCGTGGAGCGCTGGGCCGCCGAATGGAGTCACGTCGCCGCGATCACGGTGTCGGATCTCGTCGATCTCAGTCCCGCGAGCTGACGATGTCATGAGCATGATGCACTACGAGGGGCGGCACGACCGTCCCATCTCGCGCGCCCTGTTCCTGCGGCGGATGATGCGTCACGGCGGCTACGCATCGATATTGGTCGCCGCGTCGCTCGTGATCGGGGTGACCGGCTACACGACCATTGCGCACATGTCCCTGGTCGATGCGATACTGAACTCGTGCATGCTGCTCGGCGGGATGGGGCCGGTCGGGCCGATCGACGGCGCGGGAGCGAAGCTGTTTGCAGCGGCGTTCGCGCTGTACTCGGGACTCATCTTCCTGCTCGTCGCAGCGATCCTGCTGGCGCCGGTGTTTCACCGGGTGCTGCACTTCTTTCATTGGAAGGCTGAGGGGGGACGTTCCGAGTGAGGGGCGTTCGCACGGACCATGCGTGACACGCTCGAGGCGAGCGGTCGCACGTTCAGAAGCGAGAGCGAGTGAATGGATGACGTCCAGGCGTTCTTCTCCCAAGTCGAGCGAGGCGACGTCGAGACGGTGCGCGAAGACTCTTTGGCGTGCTCACGGTGCCCGCCTGCATCGCTGACAGGCTTCGCGCACACGCCGAGCGCTGGCATGTGCACGTGGATCGGCTGCTCGAGACACGCGGCTCGCTCGTCGCGCTCGGTCGGCGCGCGGCGGACGACGTCGCCCTCAAGCTCCTGAAGCATGAGGGCGACGAGTGGTGGTCCGGCGAGATCGTGCGTGCGTTCGCCGGACGCGGCGTCGTGCTCGTGCTCGAGCACACTGACGGCGCGCTGCTCCTCGAGCGCCTGATGCCCGGACATCCGCTGGTCGATCTCACGCTCCGCGGAGCGGACGAGGAGGCGACGGCGATCCTGGCGCGCGTCGTCTCTGCCATGAGGCCCGATGTTGCACCTCGCGCATGCGCGACCGTGGAGGAGTGGGGCCGTGGATTCGACCGCTACCTCGCGTCGCACGCGCGACACGTCTCACGCGCACTCGTCGAGCGTGCGCGGCTTACCTACGCCGCGCTGGCCGGCTCGCAGCGCGACGTTCGACTGCTGCACGGCGACCTGCAACAATCGAATGTGCTGTTCGACCACGCGCGTGGGTGGATCGCGATCGACCCGAAGGGAGTCGTTGGCGAACTGGCCTACGAGCTCGGAGCCTTCCTCCGGAATCCGGTCGAGCGACCGGGGACGTTCCTAGATCCGGACGTGATCGAGCGTCGCGTTGCCCAGCTCGCCTCGACACTGAACGTCGATCGCGACCGCGTCATCGGGTGGGCGTTCGCCCAGGCTGTGCTTTCGAGCATCTGGAGTTGGGAGGATGGAGAGCGAGTCGCCGCCGGTGATCCCGTGCTCGTGCTCGCGGAACGGCTGGAGGCAATGCTTCCGCCAGACTGCGCGCCTGGCGAGCATTCCCCCTGACCACTCCAAGCGCTCCGACGCATCATGCTTTCGCACACCGCAGTCGATCATGCCCGCCAACGCGCGGCCGAGCTGCTCGCACGGGCAGGCCTCGCTCTCACGCCGACCGAGCTCGCACACATCGAAGTGGCGGACTTCGGCCTCGCGGACCTCGAGCGCACCGGTCTGCAGTTGATCACCTACGTCAACACCGATCGCTACTGCGCGAAGGATCTCGTGCTCTTTCCCGGCCAGACCTGTCCCGAGCATCGGCATCCGCCGGTGGGCGGTGAGCCTGGCAAGATGGAGACGTTCCGTTGCCGGTGGGGCATCGTGCACCTCTGCGTCGAGGGATCGTCGACCGCCAAGCAGACGGCGCGTCCGCCCACGGGAAGCGAAGCGTACTACACCGTCTTCCACGAGCTCGTGCTCACGCCGGGTGAGCAGTTCACGATCCCGCCCGACACGCTGCACTGGTTTCAGGCCGGCGCCGAGGGCGCGGTCGTCTCCGAGTTCTCCAGCACGAGCCGCGACGAGCTCGACGTGTTCACCGATCCGCGGATCGTGCGCGTCACGATGGTCGTGTGATGAGGCAGGACGTCATCATCAGCGGCGACTCGCCCATAGGCTGGGGCTTCATGTTCGACAACGCGCTCAGTCCGCTGCTCTGGCTGGCGTTCCTCATCATCGGTATCATCGCGTGGGTCGCGCTGGCTCGTAGCTCACTCGTTCACGGAGGAGAGATGGAGCGCTCGGATCGTGTGCCGCAGCTCTACGGATACTCGGTCTGTCTGATCGCGATCGTCGTCATGCTTGTGAACGTCGCCTCCCTGGTGAACACCGCGTTCACCCTGTCCGATCCGCTGGCCAGTAATCGC
Organism: Gemmatimonadaceae bacterium; assembly: GCA_045804245.1. Taxonomy (GTDB): domain Bacteria; phylum Gemmatimonadota; class Gemmatimonadetes; order Gemmatimonadales; family Gemmatimonadaceae; genus AG11. The sequence goes on from JBJMNN010000088.1 coordinate 3,236, forward strand.
TTCGGTTGGGGCGGCGCGGTGCTCACGTCATTCGAAGCGTACAAGGCGACGATGGATCAGGGACGCCCCACCATGGCGTCGGCGCCCGGCACTTCACCTCCACCGCCACCGACCGACGCCGAGCTGCGTGCACGGTACGAGGCGCTGCGGACCGATCAGATCGCGCGCTCGAAGCTCGAAGCGCGGCGCGAGATGACCAACAGCGTGATTCTTCTCATCATCTCCGCGGCGCTCTTCGCATGGCACTGGCGCTGGGTGCGGCGGGCAGAACACCCATGACGCTCGTCGCGGAGCCGGAGACGCCAGCCCTTGCCGACGGCGCGCAGCCGGCAGGATCCTTCACTCGCGTCGCGGCGTTCGTCGCCGGTGCGGTCGTGCTGCTCTGCGGCGTCGTCGTTTCGTTCGGCGGTGTCGTGCTCGCGCCCATCGGCATGGCGGTGGTCGCGTACGTGCAGCAGCGACGCGGTCACCCGCTCACGCGCGGCGGACACTGGATCGCCGCGTGCTCGTCGATGGCGATCGCCATTCTCATCGTCGGCGGAGCGCTGCTGAGCGCCACGCCGAAGGGTACGGTAGCGAACGTGATGCACGCCGCGGATTCGTCATCCGCCGTGGCAGCGAAGCAGCCACCACCGGCATGGCTCGAGCGCATCGCGCCGGGATATCGCCTGCAGCAGGCCAGGATGGAGCCGTCGTCGCGACTCATCGCCGTCCTCGCCGCGATCTTCGGGATCGGCTTCGCCGTCACCGTATTCGCCACGCTGTACGGCTCACTCGGCTGGGGCGCCGGCATGCTGCTCGGTCTCGCCGTGCAGGGGCGCTGGCCGGGTGCGGCGGCTTCTTCTCCGGCGGCTGGCGTTCTGCGTAGCGCCTCACCTCTCGACTGATCTCACGATGGCGACGCAGGCCGACGTCCGCAGAATCGCGCTCTCGTTCCCGGGCGCCGAGGAAGGAAAGGAGCGCTTCAGCTTCTTCGTGATGGACAAGGGGAAGCCCAAGGGATTCGCGTGGGCATGGCTCGAGCGCACCGAGGCGAAGAAGGCACGCGTGCCGAATTCCGACGTGCTCGCGGTGCGCGTGACCAATAATGCCCAGAAGGATCTGATCCTCGCCTCGGATACGCGGAAGTTCTTCACCGAGGGGCACTACAACGGATACCCCGCTATCCTCGTGCGGCTGAAGGAAGTGACCGTCGCCGATCTTCGCGTGCTGCTCGAGGAGGCGTGGCGGTGTCGGGCGCCCAAGGCGCTTCTCAGGGCAGGTCCATCCGACGCAGCCGCCGCACCGACAGCAGCACGAGGCCGCCGACCAGAAGCACCGCCGTCGCGTGGTCGGCGTCGAGGCTAACGATGAGGGACGCTTCAACGGACGTCGAGGTGACCGCCGCTCGATACTCTGCCGCCACGCCGATGATTCGGTGAGGAGGTCGTCTGGAGCATGGATCGCGTCGGCGGCTCGCGCTCGGGCCTGTCATACGCAAGGATGAGCTCGAGTACTTCAAGGAGATCGATGCGGCCGTGTGACCGGCTCGGCCGTTCAGTCGTTGCATCGATGGCGGCCGACGTGCTCGGCGACACAGGCCGCGGCCTGGATCGCGCACATCTTGTGCTATGATCCGGACGGTGACATGGTCAAACGCCGAGGAGGTAGCCTGTGCAGAAGAACACGCAGCGACGCAAGGCAGAAGCGGACGAGCGGGATCGCCGCAGCACGTACGGCGAGACATCGAAGGCGGCGCGCAAGAGCGTCGCGCGCAAGAAGCGGCACCGAAACCGCGCCGAGCGCCGGTTGGCGCATGCCTCGTTCGGTCCCGATCTCGTCGATGATCCCGACGCCGAAGCGCTCGCCGCGGCGCGCGTACTGCGCAAGCATCGCACGGTCTCGCACACGCCCTCCCGCGTACCGCCCGATCTCCTTACGCGCGCAATGCTCGCGAAGCGTGAGATGATGGCCTTCGCGTCGAAGAAGCTGCGCCAGCTGCTGGGCCGCGCGGGAAGCTGAGCGCGTCGCCGCCGCGAGGGCGAGGGAGGGGCACTGGCCTCGGAGGGAGAGGCGAACATATTCCCGCCCTCCGGATGGTCCAGACATTCCTTCCCTTCGCTCTCGCGCCGCGGATGCTTCTCGTCTTTCGCTACTTCTGGTTCATCGCCGCTGCATTCATGCTGATCAACATCGCCATCTGGCGACGGCGCCTGGCAGTGCTGGTCGCGACCAGCACGGCGACGTCCGAGGAGATGAGCCGATTCGCGCGATCGGCGTGACGAAGCGCGCATCGACGCTGGAGACGGGAAACGCTGCGGAGGCCACTGTCTCGTCGCGCGGCTGGTTCGTCGGCGACCTCGCCAAGTGGGCTGCGGAGCGCGGTGAAGCGTTCGATCTGTCGAGCACACCACGCCAGAGCGCCGATCTGGAAGTGAAGTGGTTCGTCCACCCGCCTGGCGACGCACGTCCCGGGTGGGCGGATCCCGACCGCTGCTACTCGCTCAACATTCTCGTCGATGGCGACATGCGCGTCGACTTCCGCTCGCTCGACGGCGCGCAGGAATCAGCGCGGCTGACCCGGCGCGGAGACTATCTGATCTGGTATGGTCCGTCGTGGGCGCACACATGGCGCACGGAAAGCGGGTGCACCATTCTCACCGTCCGCTGGCCCACCGACTCCGACCGCGATGCCGATCCCACTCGACAAGGACGCGACTGCTAAGGCACTGAGCTCCCTGCGCCGGTGCTGCGCCGAGGAGCTCGACCTCGAGCTGCGCGAGCTGCCGGCGCAGCTCTCTCGCTCACGCTCTGTCTCGCGCACCCGACCGCCGCGCAGCGCATGTGGAGCTCCACTGCGCCCATGATCGATGCTCCGGGTGTCCCCGCGCGGTCGACTGACGCGACTGATTCGATCGTCGCCGTGGCCGCCTCGAGTTCGTCGGCTGCGCCGCGCACGACCGCGCTCGCGGGCGACGCACTCCTCACGCGACGCCAGCACTTCATGAACGTTGGGGGCCTCGCCGGTACCGTCGGAGCGTTTGTCTGGGCCCATCAGGCCGCGAAAAACGATGGCGCAGCCCTGGCGCTGCCGTTCATGTTCCCGTTCGTCGTGCTGACGGGTCAAACGGTTGGCGGAGCGATCGGATACGGCGTGAGCTTCGCCTTCTATCCCCCGCGGTGCGAGAAGCGATCGATGTACGGACCGCGCGTGCTGTGCTGACGGCTCGCGGCGGCTCGGGAGTTCGAGACCGCAGCCTGGTATTAGCTTCCGATAAATCACCACGGAGGAAGCACGCATGCGCGACATCCGCGTCGCCACCGTCCAGTTCGAGCACGCGCCCGGCGACAAGGCCTACAACCTTGGCCGCGTGCGCCACTTCGCGCAGCAGGCGCAGCGCGCCGGGGCCGAGATCCTCGCCTGTCCCGAGATGTGCCTCACCGGCTACTGGTACGTGCGCAACCTGTCTCGCGAGGCGTTCGAGGCGCTCGCCGAGCCCGTGCCCGGCGGACCGTGCGCCCAGGAGCTGCTGCGACTCTCGCGCGAGCATGAGCTCAGCATCGGCGCGGGACTCGTCGAGCGCGGCGACGATGGGCACATCTACAACAGCTACGTGTTTGCCATGCCCGACGGACGGTGGGCGCTGCACCGCAAGCTGCACGTCTTCGAGCATCCGCACATCTCGGCGGGCGACCGCTACACCGTGTTCGACACGCCGCACGGCTGTCGCGTCGGAATCCTCATCTGCTACGACAACAACATCGTCGAGAACGTGCGCGCCACCGCGCTGCTCGGCGCCGAGGTGCTCATCGCGCCGCATCAGACGGGCGGATGCAACTCGGTGAGCCCGCGCGGCATGAAGCCGGTGGATCACGCCGTGTGGGAGCGGCGGCACGAGGACCCGGCGGCGTGCGAGGCGGAGCTGACCGGTGCGAAGGGGCGCGGCTGGCTGATGCGCTGGCTGCCGAGCCGCGCGCACGACAACGGGATGTTCCTCGTGTTCAGCAACGGCATCGGCGTCGACGACGACGAGATCCGCACCGGCAACGCGATGGTGCTCGACCCGTACGGCGAGGTGATCGCCGAGACACGTGAGGCGGGCGATGCGATGGTCGTCGCCGACCTCGACGCGTCGCAACAGCCACTGTCGTCGGGGCGGCGCTGGATGCGCGCGCGACGGCCGGAGCTCTACGGCATTCTCACGGAGCCGACGGGGCAGGAGATCGAGACTCGGCGGGTGCGCTTCGGCATGTGAGCCGCTGCCTCCTGGACAACACGCCGCTGCTCGAGGTGGTGCCCAACAGCGTCGGCGACCGCATCCCGCCCCTCGCGCGCGAGCTCCTCGGCCCCGTCTTCCAGTGCGCCACCTGCGGCCGGGTGTACCGGCGCGGCTCGCACGCGCGCCGAATGGAGCGCATCTTGGAGGAGGTGTTCCCGCAGCACTGACCCTTCCGGGATCTGCCGTGCACTTCCACCCCGACGACACCGTGCGCGTCGTTCGCCTGCTCGAAGCGGAGCGGGAGGTGAGCGGTGCTTCCGAGACGCCCCCGCAGCCACGCATCGGCGACACGGCCACCATCATCGCGGACGTCGGTGAAGGTCTGTATCTCGTGGAGCACGCCACCGACGACGGCGTGACGATGTGGATGGCCGAGCTCGCGGCCGAGGAGATGGAGCTGATCCAGCGAGCGGACGGAGTGGAGTGATGCCGTCATCGCGCACAGCGCACCGCGCAGCACCATGATCTCCCGGCTCAATCACGCCCTCTCCCAACAGTACCTCGTCGAGCGAGAGCTCGGCCGCGGCGGCATGGCGACGGTGTGGCTTGCCACCGACCTGCTCGCGCAGCGGCCAGTGGCGATCAAGGTGCTGCAGCCCGCGCTCGCCGGTGCGATCGGCGTCGATCGCTTCGCGCGCGAGGTGAAGCTCACGGCGGGAATCCGGCATCCGAACATCGTGCCGGTCCTCGACTCGGGCGTGCTGCCGGCCGACGGCGACGGGCCGCCCCTCCCGTGGTACGCCATGCCGTTCGTCGAAGGCGAGTCGCTCCGCACGCGGCTCGAGCGCGAGCGACAGATGCCGATCGACGAGGCGCTGCGCATCACTGCCGCCGTCGCCGGCGCGCTGCAGAGCGCGCACGAGCAAGGGATCGTCCACCGCGACATCAAGCCGGAGAACGTGCTCCTCGCGGACGATCAGGTGTACGTCGTCGACTTCGGCATCGCGAAGGCGCTGGTCGAGACCGGCGGCGAGCGGCTCACCAGCACCGGGATCGCGATCGGAACGCCCGCGTACATGAGTCCCGAGCAGGCGTCGGCCGAATCGGTCGACGCGCGCAGCGACCAGTACAGCCTCGCGACGATGCTGTACGAGATGCTCGTCGGTGAGCCCCCGTTCACCGGACCCACCGCGCAGGCGGTCGTCGCGCGGCGGTTCGCCGAACCGGCGCGGCCGATCCGCACCGTGCGCTCCGTCGTCCCCGACGGCGTCGAACGCGCGGTGCTCAAGGCGCTCGAGCGGGCGCCCGTGGACCGCTATCCCGATGTCGCCAGCTTCGCGGCGGCGCTGCGGCGCGGGAGCGTGCCGAGCCCGCGGCGCACATTCGGCGCACGCCGAGTGGCGCTGCCGGTCGCCGCCGGTCTCGCGCTCGTGATCGTGGCGATCGCCGCGGCGTCGTGGCGAGCGCGGACGCGCCACGCCGCGATCGCTCCCGCGCGCGACAGTGCGGTCGTCGCCCTGTACTCGCGCGGCATGCGTGGGTACGACCTCCGCACCCCGGCCGGCAGTCGCGAAGCGATCGTCGCGCTCAGCGAGGCGGTGCGGCGCGACTCCGCGTACATCGAAGCGTGGACCGGGCTGGGAATGACGTACGTCCGCATGTACGAGCGTGCATTCGATCTGCCGGGCGTGTCGCCGGACAGCATGCTGCGCCTCGCCGTGCTCGCGGCGGAACGAGCGCTCGCGCTCGGCCCGAACAGTGCCGACGCCTGGGAAACGCAGGCGATCGTCTCGCGTCACATCGAGCCGACCGATCGGTCGCTGCCGCTGCGAGCGGCGCGACGCGCCATCGCGCTCGATTCGACGAACGCCGTGACGTGGCACTTTCTCGCCATCGACCTCATGGAGACCGGTGACTTCGAGGGTGCGATGCGTGCGTGGAGACATTGCGTCAAGGTGAATCCCGCGTACACGCAGGGGCTCGTGTTCCTCGGGCTCGGTCACCTCTGGCAACGCTCGTACGACAGCGCGGCGGTGTGGTCCGACAGCGCGATCGGCGTCGACCCGAACTACCTCTTCGGCTGGATGTCGCTCGGCGAGATCGAGGTCGAGCGCGCGAACTTCGTGCGCGCCTCGGCCGCCTACGCCGCGGCGAACCGGCTCAGCACCGACGTGGAGCGCATCAACGCCATGGCTGGACTCGCAACAGTCGATGCGCGCGCCGGCCGCATCGCGCGCGCGCGCACGCTGATGCGCCAGGTGGATAGTCTCGCCTCGGCGTTCACAACGGTGCCCATGCACACCGCGGTGTACGCCGCCCATGCCTACGCGGCGCTCCACGACACCGACCGCGCGATACGTTGGCTCGGCAGCTTCGCGATCCCCGGCGACCTCCACTTCCAGCTGCATCTGCGCTGCGATCCGTCGTTCGATCCGATCGCCGGCGACCATCGGTTCCGCGCGCTGTTGATCAAGGAACGTCCGCCGGCGGAGCGGGGTTGCCGCTAGCATGACGACTCCATCTCGCCATCTGCTCCAGCACTTCCTCGCCGCGCTCGCCTACCGCACGCAGAAGGCATTGCGCGGCGCGCCCGCCGGATTCGGAGACTTCCGCGTCGCGCCCACGGCGCGCACGCCGCACGAGCTGCTCGCGCACATGACGCACGTGATCGCCTTCGCGCGCGCGACGCTGCACGGCGATACCGGCGCGATGCCGCAGCTACCCAGCTTCGCCGACGAGATCGCGCGCTTCCACGACACGCTCGCCGCGCTCCATGCCGACTTCGGCAACGCCTCGCTCGCCGCGTCGATGTCCGATGAACGTCTCCTCCAGGGCCCGCTCAGCGACGCGATGACCCACGCCGGCCAGCTCGCCATGCTACGCCGCCTGGCGGGCTCGCCGGTCCCAGCCGAGGACTTCACCGAGGCGCAGATCGATTCGTCCAACGTCGGCTCCGACCAGCCCTTGCGCCGGAGCCCTGCGCGCTCCTGATTCGCCTTGACGAGGCCTTTCACCGAGGGACGCCATGGGTGCTGCGGTCACGGTCATACTCATCAAGGAGCGCCACGTCGTCGACGCGTTTCTGCGCGCCGGCGCCACGAGCGCATCGACCGCCGTGCATCCCGGCGACATCGCGGTCGATCTCGGCGGAGTCGGGGGCCGGCGACTGCTCGAGCAGGCGGTGCTGCGCGAAGCGGATGGGGGACGCTATTACCTCGATCTGCTCAGCTGGGACGCACTGCGCCGCCAGCGCCGGCGCATCCTCTTCGTCATCCTGCTCGTCATTGCGCTCTTCGCGCTCTTCCTCGCCGGCCAGTTCCCGCCGGGCGCACATTCGCCGCTGTAGCGTCGCCGACGGCTGACCGGTCATCACCATGCGCCTGTCTGATCACCACCCGAGACGCCGAGCGGCAGCGATGACGACGACCTCGCACGCGAGCGACGACCTGTTCCACGCCCTCGCGACTCGCGCCCGCGCGACGTCGGATGGCCGGCTCGTGCTCGCCGTGATCAGCGGGTTAGCCGCGACGCTAGGCATGGCCGTGTGGCGGCCGGTCGGCTGGCTGATCATCGGTAGCATCGGCGTGTGCGCAGCAGCGTTCGGCGCGTGGGGGATCGCGGATCGCGAGCTCGCCGAGCGTGGCGCGATGAACGGATCCTCGGTCGTGGTGTTGCGTGTCGTGCGCGTCGTCAGTGTCGTGCTCGGCGCGTGCGCTGCGCTCGTGGCGGCGCTCGTGGTGCTCGGCGCGGTGCTCGGCACCTGGATCAGCTGACGACTCCATTCCTGCCCTATGCGACGCGATCGATTCATGCTCATCGTCCCGCTCGCGGTTGTGCTCACCGGAGCAGCGGCTGCGGCGCAGAGCGCCGACAGCGCAGCCGCTGCGGTCGGAAGGCTTGAGGGCAGTGCCGCCGGCCGCTCGGCGAGCATGTCCGGCGTCCGCTGGAGAAGTGCCGCGGCGACGTTCTTCCTCACGCCTTTCATCGGCGGCGTGGCCGTTCTGGCGCGATCAGGCAGGGATCCGGACGACGCGCCTTCACTCGTCCCGCCGCCGCCGGCGCGGCTCGTCTCGACCGCGCCGTACGAGCGAGCCTACCGCGAGACCTACCGCGCCGAGTATCTGCCACGACGCCGGCACACGATGCGTTCGACGATGATCGTCACGACCGTCGTCTTCATCGCCGCCGCGGCTGCGTTCAGCGGGTGAGTGAGACGTCACGTCGCGTCTTCCTCACCGGCGAGTGGCGCTGGCTGGCGATGCTCAACTACCAGGTCGACGCCGCGCTGCTCGAGCCGTTCGTGCCCCGCGGCACGACGCTCGACCGCTGGCGGGGGGCGACCTACGTCAGTCTCGTCGGATTCCTCTTTCGCGACACGCGCGTGCTCGGCGTACCCGTGCCGTTGCATCGCGACTTCGAGGAGGTGAATCTGCGCTTCTACGTCCGCCGCGAGGTCGACGGCGAGGTGCGGCGCGGCGTGACGTTCATAAGGGAGATCGTCCCGCGCCGCGCGATCGCGATCGTGGCGCGCCTCGCCTACAACGAGCCGTACGTCGCGCGCTCTATGCGCCACGCGATCGCTGCGCAGGCGAACTGTGATGCTGCGCCGAGCACGCTGCGCTACGAGTGGCGACAGAACGCGGTGTGGAACGCGCTCACCGTCGAGGCCAGCGGAACCGCCGCGCCGATCGCGCCGGAATCGGAGACGGAGTTCATCACGGAGCACTACTGGGGCTACACTCGGCAGCGTGACGGCGGCACGGTGGAGTATCACGTGACGCACCCGCGCTGGCGCACCTGGACCGTGGACGCCGCGGCGGTGCAGGGAGACCTGGCCGGGTTCTACGGCGCGGAGCTGGGCGCCGTTCTGCAGCGGCCGCCCCACTCCGCGTTTCTCGCCGAAGGATCGGCGATCGCCGTGCACTTGCCGGCTCGCCTGCCGCGCTGACTCGACTCGGCTGCGGTTGGCTGCAGCCGGACCCAGCCGTCGATCGACCGCTGCGGCGCGCGTCCGCGGTACCGCGCCATGCATGGGGTGCGAGCGAAGTCGCGTGTCCTCTGAGCGCGACACGACCAACGAGCCGGATCTGACCGGCGTACTTCATCTGGGGTGCGTAGTGCCCGCCTGTCAGCGGAGGCGCGAATGCGAGTCGAGGTGCAGGGCGTGCTCGAGCTGGTCATGTGGGCCGGACTGGTCATGACCAGGACGTTTGCGCGCGCCGCTGGCATCGTGCTCGAGTGGCTGTTCGTCGCCGCGACCTGGATCGCGCTCCTGCTCATTGGCGTCGCGATGGCATTCCAGCGCGGCGGGCTGCCGTGGGCCGATTTGACGGACGCGCGTGCTACTTCCAGATCCACTGGTAGCAGAGCGCGCCGAACACCCCTCCGATGATCGGTCCGACGATCGGCACCCACGCATAGCCCCAGTCGGAGCCGCCCTTCGCGGAGAGCGGCAGCACCGCGTGCGCGATGCGCGGACCGAGGTCGCGCGCGGGATTGATCGCGTAGCCCGTCGAGCCGCCGAGCGAGAGACCGATCGACCACACGATCGCGCCGACGAGAAGCGGGCCAAGCCCGCGCGCCCAGTCGGAGCCCTGCGTGAGGTTCGCCGGCGAGAGCACGGCGAGGATCGCCAGCACGAGTACGAACGTCCCGATGATCTCCGTGATGACGTTCGCTCTCGGCTTGCGGATCGCCGGCGCGGTGCAGAACACGGCGAGCTTCGCGGCGGGATCCGCCGTCGCCTCCCAGTGCGGCAGATACGCGAGCCACACGACGATCGCGCCGAGGAATCCGCCGGCCACCTGGGCCGCGACGTATCCCGGAACATTGGACCACGGGAACGTGCCGATCGTCGCGAGGCCGATCGTCACCGCCGGGTTGAGGTGCGCGCCGCTCACGCTCCCTACGGAGTACACCGCGAGCGTGACGGCGAGCGCCCAGCCGGTGGTGATGACGATCCAGCCCGAGTCGTTGCCCTTCGTGCGCTGCAGGACGACGTTGGCGACGACA
>JBJMNN010000089.1:0-8877 GCA_045804245.1 Gemmatimonadaceae bacterium
ACGTCGGGTGCGCAGCCGTCTCCGATGGCGCGTGCAATCTCGCGATCCGTGATCCCGCGGCGGCGCGCGTACCGGTACATCAGATGGCCCGGCTGCAGTCGAGCCGTGAGGAGATCGAAGCTCAACCACCGGCGCTCGTTCTCGAACTCGGCCTGGTACCGCAGCGCCCGCGTCGCGTGGGTGCGGCCGAGGTCCTCGGTCTGCACGAGCTGCGCGTCCGGGCGCACGGCGCGGATCGCCTCCATCGCGAGGCGAGTAGCGCGTACCTGGTTCAGCGTCGCGCGCACGAATGCGACGTCGTCCGTCAGGTGCGGATACCACACGCCATACAACGCACTGAACCGTGCCGTGGTGAGCGGCTCGTTCACCGGCGTGTAGCGTTGCACCCACGGATAGCGCTCGGCGACTTCGCGCGCGTACGTCGCGAGCCCTTCGGCGAAGCCGTCGTCGAGCAGGCTCGTGCCGAACGGCCCGCTGCCGTGATGCACGAGCCCGACGACCGGTTGGATGCCGAGCGTCCGCATCCGTTCCATCGCCGCGTCCGGCCAGGCGAACGGCGCACCGGCAGCGCGCAGTCGCTCCGTCCGCTCCCAGAGGATCGGATAGCGGACGGTGCGCACCCCGAGCTCGGCCAGCCGATCGAGATCGTCGAGCCGGCCGTAGTGGCCGGTGAGCTCGAGCTGGTCGTGCTGCGAATCGCCGACGCGATTCAGCGTGCACTCGAAGCCCGCCCACAGCTCCAGCGGCGCGCGCGGATTCACGTCCGTCTGCATCGCGGCCGCTTTCACTCGAGGGGGCTAGGGCGCGCTCAGTCGCCGATGTCCTCGCCCGCGCCCGCGAGGGCGGTACGAGATCGGACGCCGGCACGCGCCTCGGAGCGCGCGCGCTCGGTCAGCGAACGCTCGGTGCGCGACGCACGCGTCCGAATGGCGTCGCGGATGATGCGCTCCATGCGCGAGACGATGCTCTCCCACGAGTTGGCGCGCGCCTGTTCCAGGCCACGGGCGATCATCTCGGCGCTCGGCCGCTCGATCGCGGCGCGGACCGCGGCGGCGAATGCAGCCGCGGAGTCGGCCACGGCGACGACCGGTGTGAAGTTGTGCACCACGTCCGACACCGCGGTCGACACGATCGGCTTGCCCGCCGCCATGTACTCCAGGGTTTTCGTCGGGTTGATGTACTCCGTCGCGTCGTTCAGGGCGAACGGCATCAGGCACACGTCGAACCCCTTCACGTGCGCCGGCAGCTCCGCATACTGCCGCTGGCCCAGCCAGTGGATGTTCTCGGCCTGCGGCAGCTCGGCGGGATCGACCTTCACGACCGGGCCGACCATCACCAGCTCCACATCGGAGAGCGACGACGCGAGCGTGCGCAGCAAGTCGTAGTCGATCCGCTCGTCGATCACGCCGTAGTAGCCGACGACCGGCCGCTCGAGCGACGCGATCTCGCGCGGCACCTCGAGATCGGTCGAGCGGGCCGTGGCGAAATGCGCCACGTCCACCCCGCAGCCGAAGAAGTGGACGTTCGGATTGTACCTGGCTTTCGACTGCGAGAGCTTGTAGCCGCCGGCGAACACCACGTCCGCATGGGCCATGAGATAGCGCTCCCGATCGACCAGCGCCGGCGGCGCGAAGCGAAACTTCGACAGCTCGTCCATGCAGTCGTACACGACGGCGCGCTCGTCGAACGCGCCGATCATCGCCGGCGCGGGCATCGGCGTGTAGAACCACTGGATCGGCCGCGCGAACAAGCCGCCAAGGGCGCCGTCGGCGGCGAGCTGCCGGCGCAACGACTGGCGGATCACGGCGATCGATGCGTCGTACTCTCCACGGAGCGCAGCGGGAAGCAGCGGCAGCACGCGGTGCACGCACTCCGTCGGTTGTGAGAGGCCGAGATGCGCTTCGCCGACGTCGTCCAGATAGATCGGCTCTTCCACGAAGAGTACGTGGCTCCGCTGCGCGAATCGCGAGAGGAGCTGCTGCGGGCGTTGCCACACGAAATTCCACCGCAGGTGGCTGTGGACGATGATGGGCACGTCCAGATTTACCGCGGGCAGAGAAGCAAGCGGGCTCGGCAAAGTTCGATGTGTTTGATGTCCGTGCGCCGGAGCGATCTCGCTTGCGGCGCGCGACGCAATCGGGCAAACCGCGTGCCTTCAGCGAAGCATCCGTTTGCGAACGATCAGTAGCACCGCGGCGCGACGATGGGCGACCGCTCTAATGCACGGTGCCGTACATAGTGCGCCGCGAATTTACGCGCGCTTTCCTTCGGCGAGTGCGATGTCGGCGCTGGAGTCGACGATCTCCCGCCACTCGGCGACGATCTCCTTGTAGCGGATGCCGACCGGACGGATACGGCGGCGCAGATCGTACATCCCCACCGCGTGCACGTCGTTCCGCTCGACGCGCAGCGCATGCTGCCAGTCGATCTGGTCGGTCAGCGAGTACCACGTGAACCCCATCACGGGAATCCCCGAGGCGCGCATCGCGAGAATGTCCGACCACTGATGGTCCAGCCACTCGACGGCGAGATGGCTCACGCGGTTCGTCTCGCAGTGGAAGATCGGCACCTGATACCGCTCGTAGTACTGCGTTGCCAGCCGGCGAAAGCCCATCGCCATCGAGTGCGTCACGGTGCAGCGGGCGGTCGACGACACGCGGTGCTCGCAGGTGGGATAGTAGTCCACGCCGAGCCAGCGCTGCCCCACCGCGCGCCGCTCGCGGAAGAAGCTCAAGTCGTTCGACGTGACGCCATGCTCGTTGAGGAAGCGCGCCATCCCTGGCGCGAGCTCGCGGCCCATCGTCAGATCGAGCGACAGGTGCTTCAGGCCATTCAGCCGCTCGGCCTCGTGCTCGGCCTCTCGTCCGGCGGCGTGGAAGTACTCGATCGATTCACCCTGCACGATGATCGCGTCAGGGCGCTCGCCCAGGATCGCCTCCACCGCCAGCTCGTGGGCCATGCACAGATTGCGGATCGCGCGCACGAACGCCGCGTCGCTCTGCTGGCACTCGTTCCACCAGCCCTTGAGCGCCGAGAAGTTCGCGGCGATGAAGATCTCGTTCACCGGCGTGAAGTGCTGGATCCACGGATAGCGCCGCGTGAAGGCGCGCGCGTACTCGGCGAACAGCACCGGGAACGCCGGATCCTGGAACCCGCCCAGCCACGAGGGAACACCGAAGTGACAGAGGTCGGCGATGACGGTGATGCCGAGATCGCGCAGCCGATGCATCTGGGCGTCGCAGATCTCCCAGTCGTAGGTGTTCGGCGCGGTGTGGACCCGGTAATAGGGAGGACCGTAGCGCAGCGCGTTCAGCCCGGACTCGCGCACGAGAGCGAAGTCCTCCTCCCAACGGGCATAGTGCCCGCACTTGTCCATCTGATCTATGCGCACACCGCCAGCGATCGTTGGATAGCTGTTCTCCACGCCAGTGGCGAAGAGGAACGGAGTCGACGACTTCATATGAAGGAGAGCGACGTACCTGAGGGTCGCGCGCAGCGGCGGGACGTCGTCCGAAGAGCGACGTGGCTGCGCGGGGGTCACGCGTCGATGCGTGACTGAGTTGCAGTTAGACGAATGATGTGGCGCGAGGCCACAAGAACTTCGAGCGACACGGGTGGCAATGCGGCAGCACGCGCACAGGTGAGTTGGTTGGTGCGATCGCGAGTTGGTTGGACGCGCGAATCGTGCCGTTTGCTGATCGTACCCCACGATGCGTCGAGGGTCCCTCGACTCACGTTCGACGAACGCTCGATCCCGGTCGTCAGCCCGCGCTCTCGATCCGCGCGCCCGACGCAGCGGTCGAGAGCCAGAGCCTGGGCACGAGCGCGAACCGCGCCTCGTACTCGCGGGCCAGCACCGGGCCCGCCGCGCGCAGCGCATCGTCGTCTCCCACGACGATGGCGCACCCGCCCCAGCCGGCGCCGGTGAGCCGCGCGCCCCGTACTCCCGGGAACGCCATCGCGCGCTCCACGACCCAATCGAGCTCGGCGCGCGAGCATTCGTACAGATCGCGCAGCGACTCGTGTGAGCCGACCAGGAGCTCTCGCGAGATGCGATGCCCCGCGCGCAGCGCCGCGACAGCATCGCGCACACGTCGCGTCTCCCGCGACACGTGCAGCGCGCGACGGTCGAGTGGAGGAGGAAGGTGTGCTTCCATCACCTGCTCGGGCTCCACGACCGCAAGCGATGGCAGATCGGGCCACCGCTCGCGCAACAGGCGGAGCGCCTCTTCACATTCGGCGCGGCGCTCGTTGTAGTGCGACGTGCGGAGCGACCGGGGGATCGCCGTGTCGAAGATCAGCAGCGCGTCGCCGAATGGGGCGAAATCGTAACGGACCGTGTCGCACTCGAGGTGCAGTGCCTCGCCGGTTCTACACAACGCGCTGGCAAACTGGTCCATGATGCCGCACGCCACGCCCACGAACCCGGTCTCGGCGCGCCACGCGATCATCGCTGCCTCCTGCGGCTCGAGCCCCTGGCCCAGGAGGCCCGACACGGCGAGCGCGGTGGAGACCTCGAGCGCGGCCGAGGAGCTCAGCCCCGCTCCCGCCGGGACATCGCTCGCCACCGCGAGGTCGATCGAGTCCGAGCGTCCCGACAGCTCGAGCAACGGCGCCGCGACGCCGGTCAGGTAGTCCCACCATTCGCCGCTGCGTCTGGGCGAGGTGAGCGGCGCGGTCCCCATCGCCGGCTGGTTCGCCGACGCGGCGCGCAGCACCGGCCCGGCGCCGGAGCCGGTCGAGCGTCGGCCGGCTGCGACCCACGTGCGACGCGAGATGGCGATCGGGAGCACCTCGCCCCCGTTGTAGTCGGTGTGCTCGCCGATGAGGTTCACGCGCCCCGGCGCCGAGGCCACGAGATCGGGCTCGCGCCCGAAGCGGTCGACGAACAGCGCGCGGACGTTGCCGGCGTCCTGGTCAGCGGCGAAGGACGTCATGCGATCGTCGATCGGGTGTCGGTGACGAGCGGGGCGCGAACGTCCGCCTACTTGGAGTAGCTCAGCAGGGTGGACGTCTTCGTGTTCAGGTTGATCCCCGTGCCGGTATACGTCCCGGTGTACGTCGTGGTGTTCCCGAAGTCGTAGAACGTCAGGTTGTTTCCGCTCGCGGCCCAGAAGCCGGCCAGCTTCAGGGTGTCGCCCGTCGCGCTCCCCCCCGTCTTGTACTGCACGACCGAAATCTGGGACCAGCCGGAGTCGCTCACGACGAGCTGTCCGGAGACGATCGACGAGTCCGTGAAGGCGACTGGCAACGTCTTGCTGTCTACCGTCTTGAGCACGTACGTCCCGTTGAGGTTGAGCCCGTCCGGACCCGTGCCCGAGTCCGAGCCGCAGGCGAGGGTGAGGAGGGCGAGGCCGAGGAGCGGTGCACGCATTCGTCGAGGTCTCCGAGGTGTCGAGCCCGAACCTTGAGACGCGGGCAGCCGCCTCGCAAGTGACGGGCGACGTGGCGCTGCTCGGGCGGGTTCGTCTTCTATTGTAACCATGGGCAGAGTCGCAGCCGCGTGCACCCACGCGACTGGTTGCGGCTCCGCCGGGCGCCGGGCGCCGACGCGCCGGCCCTGCTCATGTTCGGGGCGATCTTGCTAACTTGCGTCGCGACGCTTCCGTCGCTCCGACCGAACACACGAACCTACCGAGCCACCGACCCAGTCCGACACGCTCCGGAATCTGCCACCCTACGTCTTCGCCGAGCTCGACCGTCTGAAGGCGGACGCCCGAGCTCGTGGTGCGACGCTCGTCGATCTCGGCATCGGCAGCCCGAACCTCCCCGTCGCTCCGGGGATCATTCGGGCCATGGCCGCCGCCGGCGAGGAGCCGACGTCGGGTGCGTATCCGCCGTTCCGGGCCACGCCGGGCTACTTCGACGCGATCGCCGACTTCATGCATGCCCGCTTCGGCGCCACGGTCGAGCCGGAAGCGGAGTCGCTCGCGCTGAGCGGGGCCAAGGAAGGAATCGCGCAGCTCGTCTTCGCCCTCTGCAACCCGGGCGACGTGGTGCTCGTGCCGGAGATCTTCTATCCGGTGTTCGCCCGCGCGCCGCTGCTCTGCGGCGCCGAGGTGCGCTGGGTGCCGATGCGCGCCGAGAACGACTTCGTGCTCGATCTCGACGCGATCTCGGCGGCCGACCGCAAGCGCGCCAAGGTCCTGATCGCGAACTACCCGAACAACCCGACCGGTGCGCGCGTCGAGATCGACTTCCACGAGCGCGCGGTGGAGTTCTGCCGCCGGAACGACCTGCTGTACGTGAGCGACATGGCGTACAGCGAGCTGACGTTCGGCGGCCGGCCCGCGCCGAGCGCGCTCGAGGCCGACCCGGACCGCGAGGTCACGATCGAGTTCCACTCGTGCTCGAAGACGTTCAGCATGGCGGGGATGCGGATCGGCTTCGCCGTCGGCAACCGCGACGCGGTGGAAGCGCTGGCAGCCTATCGCACGAACGTCGGCTATGGCACGCCCACGGTGATGCAGGCGGCGGCGACGTACGCGCTCAACCACTACGCCGAGCTCGTACCGGCGACGGTGGCCGAATACCGCGCACGCCGCGACGCGATGATGACCGCCTTCCACGCCGCAGGCTGGAACGCCTCGCCACCGCCGGCCTCGATGTACCTCTGGCTTCCGATCCCCGAAGGGACGGACGACTGGGAGTGGGTGCGCACGCTGATCGACGAGGACGGCGTCGTCGTCACACCGGGCATGGCGTTCGGCGAAGGCGGCAAGGGCTACTTCCGCGTCTCCCTCGTCCGCGAGCGCGACACGCTGGCCCGCGCGGCGACGACGATCGGGGCGCGGAGGGAAGCGATGTTGCAGCGGGCGTAGAGGGCTCTGGTCGGGCGAGACGCAACGCTGAAGGGCGGCCGATCAGCCGCCCTTCGACCGATACAGATACTCCGCGATGTCCCGTGCATCGCGCTCGGTCACGCCCAGGTTCGGCATGGCCGTCTTCGCATCCACCGCCGGCGGGTTCATGATCCAGCGGACGATGTTGTCCGGCTCGTTCACGAGGACGCCGGCGATGTACACGCGCTGCGCGACCTCGGTCAGCGGCGGGCCGACGAGGCCGTGCGCGCCCGTGACGCCGGCGATCTCGTGGCACGAGCCGCACCCGTACCGCGCGATCGCAACCTTGCCGCGGTCCGCGTTCCCACCCGAGACGAAGGGCGCGGGCGACTTCTGCTTTCCGCACGCGACGGCGCAGAGCATCGCGAGCCCGGCGACGATCCGCCGCCCCGCTCTCAGCGCAGACATGGCTCCAGAAACACGATCGGCAGCCATTGCGCGACGATCACGATCAGCGAGATCGCGCTCATCAGGAATCCGAGCACGGCGAAGAACCGCGGCGTGCCGATCGGGAGCTCGTCGTCGCCGGGCTCGCGGCGTCCGCCGCGCTCCCATTCGCGGCGCGCGAGAAAGAATGCGAATCCGACGATGAGCAGCGCGACAATGGCGGGCAGGTGCTCGGCGACGATCGCGCGCCACTGACAGGCTGCGTCGACGAAGCTGTACGCGACCTGCTGCTGCGCGAACGCGGCGAGTGGCGGACCGACGACCATGAACCACCGTGCGCCGACCCGCGCCCGCCCGGCGCGCTCGCTCGGAGGTGCGTCGGGTTTGACGGCAGTCACGACGCCCACCGCGGGCCGAGGAACACGAGCACGAACAGCGGGACCCAGGTCGCCAGCACGAAGTACCAGAAGAACGAGTTCTCGGTGACGTCGACGTAGTGCTTCTCCTCCGGCTCCAACCGCCAGCAGAGCAGCGCGAGGCCCATCGTGTCGAAGACGTCGAAGAGTGCCATGTAGCCATGGGAGAAGAGCAGCGCCCAGGTGATGGAGCCGTAGGCGTTGGCGTCCCAGCGCACGTTCAGCGCCCGGCACTCGTAATAGCGAACGACCATGATCACGGTGCCGATCAGCGCGTGGAGCACGAGGCCGACGAGCGTGCCGGCTCTGTCCTTCCGCCGCGCGGCGCGTGCCGCCCACCACGCGGGGGCGATGCTGACCAGCATGAGCACGAGATTCAGCGTGGGAATTCCCAAGGACGGCAAGGGCGTGTGCAGTGGCGGCCAGTGCGGCGAGCTGTGCCCGAGGTACAGATAGGCGAACACGGCGAGCACCAGCACGAACCCCTCGATGATCTCGCCGCCGAGCGCCGCCCACCACGTGACGTTACCGGGGCCAAAGACCTCCGTGGGAAGGGACGCCACGCTGGCAACGGCCTTCGGTCTCATCGCGCCGGCTCCGGAATGTCCTCGCGCGCACGCGCTTCGCGTGCGTGCTCTTCACGTGCGTGCTCCTCGCGCAGGTTCCGTTCGTGCTGTTCTCGGTCGGGCCACGCCCACATATAGAACGGGACGATGATGGCGAAGGAGCCGATGACGACCCCCCATGGCGTGAAGATGCCAACGCCGAGCATGCCGGCGATGACGATCGCCATCGCGAGCGGCGCGAGCGTCGGAGCCGGCGCCTCCTGCCGGTACAGCGGGGCCGTGTCCATGATCGAGGTGACGAGAATCTCCGGCCGATCGGTGCTCATCCCGGTCATCACCGGAATCTCGTCCGTATAAGCCCAGAGGCCTTCGCGGCTCGTGATCACGGGTGTATCGACGAAGTTGTATGGCGGCGGCGGCGAGGTCGTGGCCCACTCGAGGGTGTCGGCCTCCCACGGGTTCGGACCGGCGACCTCGCCCCGTCGCAAGCTCCAGAATACGTTCGCCGCGAACACGAGCATGCCGACCACGATGACCACTGCACCGAGGCTCGACAGCAGGTTGAGCGAGCCCCAGTCCATCGCCGCCGGGTACGTGTAGATGCGGCGTGTCATCCCGCGCAGACCCAGGATGTGCATGGGGAAGAACGTCACGTTCACACCGACG
>JBJMNN010000090.1:0-21923 GCA_045804245.1 Gemmatimonadaceae bacterium
CGGCCGGCTTACCATTCTGGGCTTCTCGAATCACCGCATAGACGCGTCGCGCGTCAGGGATCATCTCGAAGGCGGAAAGCTGGGGCATCCCCGGCCAGCTCATTCCCGCATACATCGCCGCGAACGGTGCGACCGGTCCGAAGGTGATCGTCCCCGTTCCGTCTGGCCGTTCCTGAAGTGTCACGTCGCTCAGCGTCCGCAGGTTGAGCGACTTCGACGTTGGCGTGAACAGTCCCGAGTTGATGATGACGCGGTCGGACGTTACCGCATAGGTCGTCCATGCACGCCGCCGAGCGTCGATCCAGAAGCGGCCGATCGTGATGTAGAAGCCTATCAGGATGAACGGGACGCCCCAGAGCGCGAAGAAGAGCGGAGCTCCGTCACGGAGTACCGACATCTCCCAGAAGACCGCGAATCCCGCCCAGAGAAGGCTGAATGGAATCTGCAGCGCGTCGCTCGGTCGCAGGACCAGGCCCTGACGCGGCACGCCGGCCCAGAGCTGACGTTCGCCGCGGTCCAACGGGAACTGCAGGGAGATCGTCGTCACGCTTGTTGGGGAGAGTTGTCGTCGTCAGCGATGCGGCGTGCCTTGACCCGTGCCCAGACATGTTTTCCGCCGCCGTACAGCGCTCCCACGGCTGCGCCGATGGTGACGCTCAGCAGCAGCCCCGCCAGCGCAGTCAGACCAAGGCGCGGATGCGCGACGATCCGCGGCAGGGAGAACACGATACGAAAGAGACTGCACGCACCGAATGCGGCGCCAACGTGGACCGCCGGTTGCGCCCACACAGGCAGCCGCTCTGCGAGTGCGACCAGATGGCGTGCTCCCTTCATCCACAGCGGAACGGGAGGCTCCGGTAGCGGAGGACAATGTGCCTGTGCGTACGACTCGCGCGCGAGACAGGTTGGACACACGCGCTCGTGGTCGGCCAGCTCCTCGAGTCGCTTCACGCGCGCCTTGAGCTTCTCCGGAAGGGGCTTCGCCTCGAACGCAGTGATCCACTCACAGACTGCGAGTCCGCTTTCGGCGAGCATCGTGTCCTGCTCGATGAGTGCCCACCGCCGATCCCACCAGCGCGTCATCCCCGGCGGGCACCCAGCTTCGCCAGCACCAGATCATACCGCGCATCCCCGCGCAACGGATCGAACAGCGGATCGAGAAAGTTCTCCGCCATCATCTCGTCTCGCGCCTGGACCCCACGCTCCACCCACTCCAACGCCTTCTCGATATCTCCAAGCCCGGTACATGCCAGCGCGAACGCGAACGCCGGCACGTGCTCCTTCCGCGCCCGCTCCTCCAGCTCCGCGAGCAGCCGCATCGCCTCATCGCGCTCGCCGACCGCAGCATGCGCACAGATCAGCGCCGAGTACGAGAACGAGTAGAATCCCCCGATCTCCAGCGCCTTTCGGTGCGCCGCGATCGCGCGCCGGTGATCGCCGACACTCTGCAGCACCAGCCCTTTCACCACGTACGCATGCGCGAACCCCGGATCGTCGCGCATCAGCGCGTCAATGGTCGCGAGCGCATCCTCCCCACGTCGTAGCAGCGCGAGCACCCACGCCGTCTCGGCGCGGACGATCGGCGACAACGGATCCAGCTCGTGCGCCCGCGTCATCTCGCGCAGCGATTCCTCCAACCGACCGCGACCGGCGAGGAAGTCCGCGTACCAGTGATGCGCCGGCGCGTACGACGGATTGAGCTCGATCGCGCGCCTGAAGCTCGACTCCGCCGATGCCCAGTCCCACTCGTACAGCATCGTCCCGTAGGCGAGCGAGGTGAGCGCCTCAACGAGCTTCGGATCGATCGCCAGCGCGCGCTCGATCGCCTCGCGTGCCCGCGGCCACGCCTTACCGGGCGCTGCCCCCGCGTACACCGGCGCGGTGAGACACGCGTCGGCGAGCCCCGCCCACGCGCGCGCGAAGCCGGGATCGTGCGCCACCGCCTCCTCCAGCAGCTTCACCGCGTCGAAGCTCGCGGTCGTCGTCCGCTTCGCGAGCGCGTGTCGGCCACGCAGGTATAGCTCGTACGCCTCCGCGTCGGGCGTCGGTGGCGACGCGAGCCGGCGCACGGTCCCTCGGCCGATCCGGGTGCGCAGCTCGGAGACGATGGCGCCCGCGATCTCCTCCTGCACCGCGAACACGTCCGACAGGTCGCGATCGTAGCGCCCGCTCCAGAGCTGGAAGCCGTCGGCCGTGCTCACGAGCTCCGCCTGCACGCGCACGCGATCGCCGGCGCGGCGCAGGCTGCCGTCCACCACGCAGTGCACGTCGAGCCGGCGACCGACGGTGGCTGGGTCGAGCGTCTGTCCCTTGAGCGCAAAGCACGACGTACGGCCTGCGACGCGAAGTCCCTCGACACGGCCCAGCGTGTAGATGATCTCCTCGGTGATGCCGTCGGAGAGGAACTCGTTCTCCGGATCGCTGCTCAGATTCGCGAACGGTAGCACGCCGACGGCAGGGATCCTTTCGGCGGCGCGTGCACCGTCAGTCCTCGTCGTCGTCACCTCTCCGGATATCGACGACGCTCCGTCGAGCGCCGCGATCAGCGCCGCGGCGGTCTGCGGACGATGCGCCGCGTCCTTCGCCAGGCAGCGCATCACCAGCTCGACCAGCGTGCTCGGCGCCGCCGGTGCCAACGCGTCGAGCGCTACCGGCTGATCCATCACGTGCGCGACGATCAGCCGCTGCGCCGACGTCTCGACGAACGGCGGTCGGCCCGCGAGCAGCTCGTACGCCACGACGCCCCACGAATAGAGATCGGCCCGCGCGTCCACGATGTCGCCGAGCGCCTGCTCGGGCGCCATGTACGCGGGCGTGCCGAGCGACACGCCGGCCTGCGTCAGCGCCGCGCCAGGCGCGTGCGTCTTCGACGCCTCGAGCGCCTTCGCGATGCCGAAGTCGGTGACCACCGCGGTGCGCCCGGAAATGAGGATGTTCTCCGGCTTGATGTCGCGGTGCACGATCCCGCGCTCGTGCGCATGCTCCAGCGCCGTGGCGACGTCGCGCAGCACGCCCACCACCTCGGCGATCGGGATCACACCGCGGTCGAGGCGCGCGCGCAAGCTTTCCCCCGCCACATACGGCATCGTATAGAAGGGGAGTCCGCTCGTCGTCGTGCCGGCGGTGAGCACGGGGACGATGTGAGGCTCCTGCAATCCGGCAGCGAGCCTGATCTCGCGGCCGAACCGCTCGGTCGATAGCTCCTGCGACAGCTCCGGCGCGAGCACCTTCACGACGACGTCGCGGCCGAGCTGCTCGTCACGTGCGACGAACACGCGCGCCATCCCGCCGCCGCCGAGCTCCCGAGAGATCGTGTACGCGCCGCCGAGCGACGACTGGAGCTGCTGGCGGAGCGCGTCAGTCACAGGCGCTGACCGCTGGATGAAGGAAGTGAGGACGTCGTCGCCACACGGGGATGATGAGCCGTCGACCGATCCGCCGCCAGCCCGAGGTCAGCGCTTCGGCCGTCGCGTCGATCGTTCTCATGCGGTACGCTGCCTGCAGACGCACGGCGGCGTGCATCCGCCTTTGTTCGACGGCTTCGAGACACTCGATGTCGACGTCGGTGAGACGACGAGCTTCGCGCGCCGGAAGGGGCGCGGACCGCCCGTGCTGTTGCTCCACGGCTTCCCGGAGACGCATCTGATGTGGCATCGCGTCGCGCCAGTGCTCGCCGAGGAGCTCACCGTCGTCTGCCCCGATCTGCGCGGCTACGGCGCGAGCGGCAAGCCCGCGTCGACTGCGGACCACGCGCCGTACGCCAAACGTGCAATGGCGCGCGACCTGGTCGCGCTCATGCGGGTGCTGGGCTTCGAGCGCTTTTCCATCTGCGGTCATGATCGCGGCGGGCGCGTTGCATACCGTCTTGCGCTCGACTACCCCGAACGCGTCGATCGGCTCGCCGTCCTCGACATCGTGCCGACTCTGGAGGCGATCCGCCGCACCGACGCTCGGCTCGCGCTCTCCTTCTGGCCCTGGTGGCTCCTCGCGCAGCCGTTGCCCTTGCCGGAGCGATTGATCCTCGGCGATCCCGAGGCCGTGGTGGAGGATGCCGTGCGACAGTGGGGCACGGATGCGTCCAGCTTCCCTTCAGCGATCCGCGCGGCGTACACCAATGCACTGCGTGATCCCGCCGCCGTGCACGCGATCTGCGAGGAGTACCGCGCTGCGGCAACGCTCGACGTCGCACACGACGCGGCTGATCGCGACGCCGGGCGGCGCATCGTCTGCCCGACGCTCGTGCTCTGGGCGCGCGCCAGTGGGCTCGACGAATGGTATGACGACGCCGGCGGCCCGCTCGGGATCTGGCATGCATGGGCGGACGACGTCACCGGCTGCGCGATCGACGGCGGGCACTTCTTCCCCGAGCAGGCGCACGTCGAGACGATCGCGGCGCTGCGCGCATTCATCCCGCTGGCGTAGTTCACTGCCTACTACATCCGCCAGCCCACCTGCCGCAACCACGCCTCGTAGCCGCGCTCGTGCGCCTCGCGATCCTTCGGTGGCGGAACCAGTTGTCACTCCCCCACGTCGAACAGCTCTCTGAACTGCCGCGGCTGCGAGCGCAGATACTGCTTCGGTGCACGGACCTTCGCGCCGAGGTGTGCCGCCGCGTGCCAGGGCCAGCGTGGATCGTAGAGGATTCCGCGCGCCAGCGCGATCATGTCCGCGTCGCCGGATGCGACGATCGCTTCGGCCTGATCGTAGTCGGTGATCAGCCCGACGGCGACCACCGGCATCGACGTCGCCGCCTTCACCGCGCGGGCGAGCGGGACCTGATAGCCCGGTGCGATCGGGATCTTCTGCTTCGGCGTGAGCCCGCCGCTCGACACGTGGATCGCGGCGCAGCCGCGCGCCTCGAGCGCTTGGGCGAATGCGATCGTCTGCTCGGCGTCCCAGCCGCCCTCGGCCCAATCGGTGCCCGACACGCGCACGCTCACCGAGCGATCGGCGGGGAACACCGCGCGTACCGCATTGAACACCTCGAGCGGGAAGCGCATCCGGTTCTCGAGGCTGCCGCCGTACTCGTCGTCGCGACGGTTCGACAGCGGCGAGAGGAACTCGTGCAGCAGATAGCCGTGCGCGGCGTGGAGCTGCACGGCATCGATGCCGATCCGCGCCGCGCGTCGTGCCGCGTTCGCGAACGCGGCACGCACCCGCGCGAGCCCGTCGCGATCGAGCGCCACCGGCGGATGCTCGCCCGGCTCGAACGGGATGACGGAAGGCGACTCCGTCTGCCAGCCGTTTGGCTCGCCGGGCAGGATCTGTCGCCCGCCCTTCCATGGGATCTCGTGCGACGACTTGCGACCCGCATGCGCGAGCTGGATCGCGATCGGGATGTCGGACCAGCGGCGGACGCTCTCGAGCGTGCGCGCGATCGCCGCCTCCGTCCCGTCCGACCAGAGCCCGACGTCCGCATAGCTGATCCGCCCTTCCGGCACGACGGCGGTCGCCTCGATCGTGAGCAGTGCCGCGCTCGACAGCGCGAGCTGGCCGAGGTGGATGAGATGCCAGTCGGTCATGCAGCCGTCGATGGCCGAGTACTGGCACATCGGCGCGATCACGATGCGGTTGGCGAGCGACAGGCTGCCGACGCGGAGCGGAGTGAAGAGCTTGGGAGCGGACATGGGCACACGTCCGCTGCACAGGTCAGGCCGCCAGCGCGCGCGATGATTTCGCCCGATCGGCGAGGTCGTCCACCACGATGCCGACGTGGTCCATCCCTCGAATTGCCAGTGTTCTACAGGTTGGCAGCAGAAGATGAACGCAGGTGCTCGCCGAATCGCTCGAGCGTCTGCACACCGCCCTCGCGCACGCCGTACCGCTCGGTGGCGATCCGCAGCGCCTCTGCATCGGCGAAGAAGAAGTGGAGCGACAGTCGCGTCCCCGCGCCTTCCGCCACGAAGCTGACGGCGACGGTGAACGCCAGCCGCAGCCCTGGCCGCTCCCAGCTGTTCTCGTAGACGAGCCGCGACGGCGGCACGATCTCACGGAAGACGATCGTGTTCGGCGTGTCGGTTCCGTCGGGCCCATGCATCACGAACCGCCACACCCCGCCCGGCTCGAACGCGAACTCGTGCGTCGTCGTCGTGTAGCCGGCTGGCCCGAACCATCGATGCAGATGCGTCGGAGCGCTCCACGCCTTCCACAGCAGCTCGCGCGGCGCGTCGAACACGCGAGAGAAGACGACCTCGCGGTCCGACGGCTGCTCGATCGCCGACATCCCTGCAGTCGTCACGCTCAGTGGCTCGCCGTCGCCACCGCTGCGCTGCCGTCCGACCACTGCCGCACGGGAACGAAGATCGTCTGCACCGGCGCGTGTGGGTCGCCGCCCGAGGCGTCGATGATCGGCGCCGTCATACCGGCCGCGCCGAAGGAAGCTCCCGACATCGCCTTGTCGTAGAAGAACATCAGGTGCGGCATCCAGTGCGGATCCGCATCCGACAGATGCTGGCGCGCCGAGAGCATGTACGCCATCGCACCGGGCGCCGGAGCGGGGAACGTATGAGACGCGTACCCCTGCCGGGTCCGCGCTTCCACGTCGGCCAGCGCCATGCCGGCGACCACCCAGTCGCTGCGCTTCAGCATCGGCGCGAGCACCGTGCGAACGGCGGGCGGATTGAAGCAGACCGGTGCGCGGCCCTTCGGGTTCCAGAAGTTGGGATCGTTCGTCGCCGAGTCGAACGAGCGCTGCACGAGGCAGGTGAATCCGTTCGTGCCGCGTGCGGCCTGCACATAGCCGTTCTTCCCGAGCACCATGATCGTCGCCGAATCGGACACGTTGCGCGGCGCCGCGCTGCGGGCCAGCGCGATCTCCTCGGCGTGGTCGGCGATGAGATACGGGGTGAGATCGGGCGCCCCCGCCTTCTGGGCGCGGACCGAGGAAGCGGTGAGCAGCGCCAGTGCGGCGCTCGTCAGAGTGCGGAGTCGCATCAGAGTCGTGTCGGTGGTTGAATGACGGACGTGGTGGTCCCTACTGCGCGGACTTGAGTTCCTCGAGGTACTCCGCCAGCCGGTCGAAGCGCTCTTCCCACAGCTTCCTGAACCGCTCGAGGTACGCGTTGGCCTCCTTGAGCGGCGCCGTGCGCAAGATCCGCGGACGCCACTGCGCGTCCTTGCCGCGCACGATCAGTCCGGCGTTTTCGAGCACCTTGAGGTGCTTCGAGATCGACGGCTGGCTGATGTCGAACGGCTCGGTGAGCTCCATCACCGTGCACGGTCCCTTGCGGAGCCGATCGAGGATCGCGCGGCGGGTGGGGTCGGCGAGGGCGCCGAAGATCGCGCTGAGCGGGTCCGCCCGCGATGAAGTCTGTCGCGTCCTGGCGTATATAGCCATATGGCTATATATAATGCGCTCCTCCGGATCACGTCAAGGACGAATCGTCTCGCCGGTTACGGAAGGCTCGCTGATCCTCGCACGCGCTCACGCTCCGCCGGGCCGTCGGTCACCCACTCCATTCGCTGGCGCAGAACGACTGGGTAGCTCCCCCGAGGTGCTGGACGCACGACCGCACGGAAGACGGCGGTCGAAATATCCATCGTGCAAAAGCGCCTCGTGGACGGCGTGCTCTCGGTGATCGTCACCACCAGCGTATTGCCGCCGTTCACCCCGGCCGTCGCTGCATAGTCGAGGCAACCGCCCGCCTCGTATTCGGCCCACACAGCCACCGAGTCACCCGCCGCCGTGATGGCTGGGCTGAGGTACTCTGTCACAGAGTGCTGGCGACGGTTCGGCCGGACCTTGCGCACCTGAAAGGGCTCGCGTCCTTTCGAAGGAATGGAGGTGACTGATGTCCGACCAGACTCCCGCGCTCAAGGCGCACATCGAGTCGTTGACCGTCGAAGGGCGACTGTTCGAGAGCGCTCGGAGCGGTGACGCCGACGCGCTGCGTGCGCTGCTCGACGCGAATCCCGAACGGCTGCAGGCACGCGAGGAGCCGTACGCCTGGACATTGCTGCACGCCGCGGCACAGAAGGGCCAGCTCGCCGTCGTCGATCTCCTGCTCGCGCGCGGGCTCGACCCGAACACGCGCGAGCGTGGCGATGACAGCTATCCGATGCACTGGGCCGCCGCCGGCGGTCATCTCGACGTCGTGCGCCGGCTCGCCGATGCGGACGGCGACGTCGTGGGTCGCGGCGACGATCACCAGCTCGAGGTGATCGGCTGGGCGAGCGTCTGGGACGGCTGCGACGACAGGCATCATCGCGACGTCGCGGACTTCCTCGTCGGCCGCGGCGCACGGCATCACATCTTCTCGGCCATCGCGCACAACCTCGCCGACGAGGTGCGACGGATCGTCGCCGCCGATCCATCCGCGCTCAACAAGCGCATGAGCCGCTTCGAGAGCAATCAGTCCCCGCTGCATCTCGCGGTGCGGAAGAACCACCATGCGATGGTCGAGCTGCTCCTCGAGCTCGGAGCCGACCCGCTCGTCGTGGACGCCGACGGGCTGCCCGTCGCGGCGTATGCGACGACGCGCGACGCCGATCGGCCGGTGATGGAGGCGATCGGCCGGATGACGGCGGCCGAGCGGCTCAGTGCCGACCGCGGACAGCGTGCGATGCGTGGTCGCGTCATGGATCTCGTGGCTTCCCTCGCGCTCGGCGATCGCGACACGGCGGCGCGCCTCGTGCACGACGACGTCGAGCTGCTCCGGCACGGCGGCGCACTTCACATCCTCGCGAAACGTGACGACTCGGCCGCCGTGCGGTGGCTGCTCGACCATGGCGCAGACCCGAACGCGCGATGGATGCACGCGGACGCCGAGGTGACCGCGCTGCACCTCACGGCGTTCAGCGATGGCATCGAGTCCGCGCGACTGCTGCTCGCCGCCGGCGCCGATCCGCGCATCCGTGACGGCAAGCACGACAGCGACGCAATCGGCTGGGCCGAGCACTTCGGCCGAGTGGAGCTGCGCCTGCTGCTCGAAGCGGCTGTTTGAACGCTCAGAGTCTCGTCCACCGCGATCCACGCGCACCGTCACCAGCAACGCACTCAGTCGCCATTCGTCCGCTGCGACGTCGATCGTAGTCTCATCGCGACGAGGACCGCCGTCGCGGCGGCGATGACGGCGCTGATGAGCGACGCCAGGCCGAGCGACAAGGTGAACGCCTCTCGCGCTGTGTGCACCAGCTCCGATCCGAGCTGGGCGGTCAGATGCTGCGCGACGTTCATCGCGCCGCCAATCGTTCGGCGCGCCACCTCGCTCGAATCGTGCGGCACGGCACCGGGGACCGCCTGACTCATCGCGCCACGGTAGACCGCGCTCCCGATGCTGCCGAGCACGGCGATCCCGAGCGCTCCACCAAGCTCCGAGCCGGTCTCCGAGATCGCCGCGGCGGCGCCGGCGCGCTCGGGGGGAGCCGCGCCGACGATCATATCGGTCGTCAGTGTGAAGACGGGCGCGAGACCCAATGAGTAGAGTATGGACCCGATCACGATGGCAGGCAGGCCGGATCGTTCGGTCGCCAGGGTCAGCGTGAGGAACCCGATCGCCGCGACCACGAGACCCGCACTCATCAGTCTGACGGCGGACACACGCCGAACTACGGCCGGAACGACCAACGAGGCGCCGATGAAGACGACGAAGAACGGCAGCAATGCCAGTCCCGACTGCAGCGGCGACAGCTGAAGCACGAGTTGCAGATACTGCCCCTCGAAGAAGTACACACCGAACAGTATGAACGTGGCGATTGTGTATGCGGCGAGTGCCGTGCTGAACGCTCGCGAGCGGAACAGCTCGAGATCGATCAGCGGATCGCTCAGCGTCCGCTGTCTTCGAATGAACGTCACTGCCGCGACGATGCCGCTCGCGATCGACGCCGCCGCGCGCCAGTCGCCGTCGCCCTGAGCCGCCCGTTTGATCCCGAAGATCACCAGCAGCACGGCCGCGAGCGAGAGGACCGCGCTCGGGAAATCGATTGGGCGAGCGTCAGGATCGCGATACTCCGGCAGGAGCACCGGACCTACGGCGAGCAGCAGGAGCATGACCGGCACTCCGACGAGGAACACCGATCCCCACCAGAAGTGGTTCAGCAGCACACCGCCGACGAGTGGACCGATCGCGCCGCCGACCGAGTAGCTCGTGATCCACGCGCCGATCGCGTAGCGGCGCTGATCCTCGTCGGCGAACATGTTTCGGATCAACGACAACGTCGACGGCGCGAGCGTCGCGCCCGCGATGCCGAGCACGGCCCGTGTCGCGATCAACATCTCGGCACTCCTCGAGAACGCGGCGAAGACGGACGCAACTCCGAATGCCGCCGCGCCGTAGAGCAGCAGCCGCCGGCGGCCGATGCGGTCGCCCAGCGATCCCATCGGAATGAGAAAGCCGGCGAGGACGAAGCCATAGATGTCGACGATCCAGAGCAGCTGCGCGCTCGTCGGCCGCAGGTCGGCGCTCAGGCGCGGAACGGCCAGATTGAGCACCGTCAGATCCATTGCGTAGAGGAGGCACGGCAAGGCGATGACGCCGAGCCCGATCCATTCACGCCGGCCGGCGCGCGCCGGAGGTGCAACGTCCTGCACAGTGACTGTGCTCATACGATCCGCCCGAGTACTGGTCGTGGTCCGCACCTGCTCTGCTGCCTAGTCCACGAGGGCGGCAAAACGTTACACCGACGGCTATACTGCGGATTCAACCCGGTCGCGTTGTCCTCCCAGTGACGAGCCTTCCGCTCGACGAAGCCGATCTGATCGACGCGCTCACGCGGCGTGACGAAGCGGCGTTCGTGCAGCTCGTGACACGCTATCAAGCGCCACTGCTGCGCCTCGCACTCGTCTACGCCGGAAGCCGTGCCGTCGCCGAAGAGATCGTGCAGGAAACCTGGCTGGGGGTGTTGCAGGGAATCGAGCGATTCGAAGGTCGCTCGTCGTTCAAGACCTGGCTCTTTCGCATCCTCGTCAACCGCGCGAAGAGCCGTGGCGAGCGGGAGGGACGCACGACACCGTTCTCTGCGCTGGAGGGTGCGGCCCTCGATGCGTCCGAGCCAGCCCTCCCGGCCGACCGCTTTCTCCCGCCGGACCATCCAGAGTGGCCCTCCCACTGGGCGGTGCCTCCCCGGTCGTGGGGGGCCTCACCGGAGGAGCAACTGCTTCAGCGGGAGACCCTGGCGCTCGCGGAGCAGGCTATCGCGCTACTGCCGCCGGCGCAACGGGAAGTCATCACGCTGCGCGACGTCGAAGGTGCGTCGTCCGAAGATGTATGTAACGTCCTGGGGATCACGGAGACTAATCAGAGGGTGCTGTTGCACCGGGCACGCAGTCGAGTGCGCGCAGCACTCGAACGCCATCTGGAGAACGATTGAGTCCCTATGAGTGCGTCGGCCGCTGACCTGACGTGTAAGGAGTTCGTCGAGCTCGTGACGGACTATCTGGAGGGCGCGCTTCCGAAGGTCGAGCGCCGCCGGTTCGAGGAGCATCTGTCGAGCTGCCCGTACTGCATCACGTATCTCGACCAGATGCGACAGACGATCCGCGCGCTGGGACGTCTACCCGAGGAAACGGTGTCGTCCGAGGCGATGAACACATTGCTGGACGCGTTTCGCCGACGAGGTCGTGACGTCCCCTAGGGCCGTGTCGCAGTCCTGAACCGCTCGACGTCTCCGTCGAAGAACGAAACATTGTGGAACGCCTCGTTCGCGATCGCCTCCGCCACCGCCCGCGCTTCGTCCGTCGACTTCCCGAATACGATGATCCGCGTGTTGTGGTCCTCCATCGGCAAGCGTCCGTCGTCCTTCGCCGCCTTCACTTCGCCGACGTCCTTGCCCGGTTTGAGCAGGCTCCGCGGCAGACTCTTCGCGTTCGGGATGCTCCCCGCCTTGAACTCCGCCGTCTCCCTTGCGTCGATCAACACGGCAGTGCGATCGGAGGCGACGACGTACCGGATTCCTTCGGCCTCCACCTGCGTCACGCCGCCGAGCGCCCTCCAGACTGGGATGCCAAGTTGATATCGGCGCACGTTCACGTAGCCGGCGTCGAGCAGCTCGGTCGCGACGCGTTTGCTCTTTCCGCAGAACGGACCGTTACAATAGAGGACGATGGGACGCGCCTTGTCGCCCTTGAGCGCGCGGCCGATCTCGGCGACGTCCGACACGTACATCGACATCTCGACGTCAGGCTTGGCGGCCACGTTCAGCGCGCCGGGAATGTGGCTGACTGCGTACTCCCGCGTCGGGCGCACGTCGAACACCACGGCACTCCCGTCAGTCAGCGTCCGCCGAAGCTCTTCGGTCGAGATCTCCTGCGTCTTCTGGCCAGTCTCCATCAGCGTGGCCTGATGGACGCTCGGCGCCGACTGGGCCCGCGCCGTTGCGGCGAGCATCAACGGCAGAAAGAGGCTGATACGCCGCACAAGTGGTGATCTCTCTCGATTTCGCATCGATCTTTCCTCCTCGTATCAGGTTTCCTCACACCGGCAGCACGCGCTCGATCAGCGCCTTCTGCAGCGAAGCGCTCGGCTCGAGCGTGCCGAACGTCACGCCATGCGCGCGCGCCAGCCGGCTCTCGGCAAACGCATCCGCGATGGCGACGTTGCCGCCGCGCACGAGACACGCCGCCTGCATCGCCAGCGCCATCCGCTCGACGATCCGCCTCGAGCGCACTTCGAGGTCGCCGCCGCCCTCGTCGAGCTGCTTCCGCAGCGCGGCGCTCTCACGGTCGAGCAGCGCGCTGCCGCCGCGCACCGAGTCCAGCTCGGCGAAGAACGCTTCCGCGCTCGCCGGCTCCTTGCGCACGGCGCGCAGCACGTCGAGACACTGGATGTTGCCGCTTCCCTCCCAGATCGAGTTGAGCGGCGCCTGACGGTAGAGCCGCGGCAGCCCCGAGTCCTCGACGTAGCCGTTGCCGCCCAGACACTCCTGCGCCTCGTTCACGAATGGTGCGCAGCGCTTGCAGATCCAGTACTTCCCGACGGCCGTGACGATGCGCGCGAGCGCGCGCTCGCGTTCGTCGCGCGGGCTCGCATCCATCGCGCGCGCGATACGGAACGCCAGCGCCGTCGCCGCTTCGCTCTCGAGGGCCAGGTCGGCGAGCACGTTTCGCATCAGCGGCTGTTCCACCAGCGCCTTGCCGAAGGCACGGCGGTGCCGCGCATGATGCGTTGCCTGCACGAGGGCCTGGCGCATGATGCTGGCGGAGCCGATCACGCAGTCGTGACGCGTCAGCATCACCATCTGCAGGATCGTCGCGAGGCCGCGTCCGGGCTCGCCCACCATCCACGCCAGCGCGCCCTGGAGCTCGACCTCCGCGCTCGCGTTGCTCCAGTCGCCGAGCTTGTCCTTGAGCCGCTCGATGCGCACCGCGTTCCGCGCGCCATCGGGAGTGAACCTCGGCAGCAGGAAGCAGGACAGCCCGTCGTCGGTCTGCGCGAGCACGAGGAACGCGTCCGACATCGGCGCCGACAGGAACCACTTGTGGCCGACGAGCTCGTAGAGCGCACCAGGGCCCGGCGCGCTGACGGGAGTCGCGCGCGTCGTGTTGGCGCGCACGTCGGAGCCGCCCTGCTTCTCGGTCATCCCCATGCCGACCGTGTTCCCGAGCTTGTCCGACGCCGGCACGCTGCGGCCGTCGTACGCCGGCGCGACGACGCGCGGCAGCCATTCGCGCGCGAGCTCGGGTTGCTGCTCGAGCGACGGCACGCACGCATAGGTCATCGTGAGCGGGCAGCTCGTCCCCTGATCGGCCTGGTTGTGCAGATACATCAGTGCGGCGCGCGGGACGTGCGCTCCCTCCCGCTGCGCATGGCGCCACGCGAAGCCCGTCACGCCGTGCTCGATCGCCAGCTCCATCAGGCGGTGGTACGCCGGATGGAAGTCGACTTCGTCGATGCGGCGGCCGAACCGGTCGTGCGACCGCAGCGTCGGACGCTGGGTGTTCGCGGCGACGCCGAGCGCCATCGCCTCGCCGCCGGCGATCGGTCCATAGGCGATGATCTGCGCCTCGGCCCATCCGCCACCCTCGCGCACGAGCGCCTCGCGCAGCGCGACGTCGGTGGCGTACGCGTCGTACGGCGCCAGCGGCGGGGGCTGGTTCTCGACGTCGTGCGTCCTGAAGCGATCGGATACTGACATGTCGGCGCACGAACGTAACACGATTCCGCGCTCCATTCACCGGACAACGACGGAGTTCCGTCCTTCGTCGTCGCGTACATCACAGGAAAAGGCCAGGCTTGACATGTGACCTTTTGGTCACCTATTATGTCCCGTGACCGACGACGACCGCGTGTTCAAGGCGCTGGCTGACCCGACGCGACGGTTTCTCCTCGACCGGCTCTTCACGCGTGACGGCCGCACGCTCACGGAGCTCGAGTCCGAACTGGAGATGACCCGGTTCGGCGTCATGAAACACCTCCGCGTGCTCGAGGACGCGGGGCTCGTGGTGACCCGGAAGGTGGGACGGGAGAAGCTGCACTTCCTCAACGTCGTCCCGATCCGGCTCATCCACGACCGATGGATCGACAAGTTCACCGAGCGCCGAGTGTCGGCACTCACGGATCTCAAGCGACGACTGGAGGAGGACTCGGCATGACGACCACCGCACCGACGGAGACCAGCACCATGACGGGCACGACGACGCAGGTCTATCGCATCTTCATCAGGGCCACACCGCAGGCGATCTGGGACGCGATCACGAAGCCGGAGTGGACGGAGCGCTTCGGCTATGGCCTGCGCGACGACTACGAGCTGCGACCGGGAGGCGCATACCGCGGCTACGCAAATGCCGGCATGAAGGCGATGGGCGTCCCCGACGTCGTCGTCGACGGCGAGGTGATCGAGTCCGACCCGCCGCGAAAGCTCGTCGTCACCTGGCGAATGGCCATGGACCCACGAATGTACGCCGAAGGCTTCACGCGGCTCACGTACGAGATCGTCGAGGGTAAGGGCGGCGTGAGCCGGCTCAGCGTCATCCACGACCTCGAGAAGACGCCTGGCCACGCGGCGATGGTCGCCGGTGTGCTGCAGGGACCGGGTGAGGGCGGCGGCTGGCTGTGGATCCTCAGCGACCTCAAGTCGCTGCTGGAGAGTGGAAAGCCGATGACGACGGAGCAGGTTTGGCCGTGACGATCGAGCGCGTGTAGGTCAGCGGGCGCGCGCGCTGCACTTGGCGCGCGCGCCCGCAGCGCGCAGCACGTCGCCCACCTCCGCCGCGCCACGACGCAGGCACGGCGCCATCCCCGGCTGGGCGAACACGTACCCCGCAGCGGGCTCCTCGTCGAGGACGAACATCACGTCGCGCCGGCCCGCCAGGCGCATGCGCAGCATCGGCTGCGTCACCAGCGCGAGCCGGATACCATACGCCGAGAGACTGTCGCCCAATGTCGCCATCGCGACGTTCCAGTCGTCGGCGAGCACGGCGAGGTCGGCCGAGCTGTCCACCGCGCCGGTCGGCACGACGAGATAGGCGACGACCGTCGGGTGGGTGACGACGACGGTCGCCGTGTCGCGCGACTGTGCCGCCACTGGCACGGGCAACGCCAAAAGCAGCGCGAGCGTCATGCAGCGCTTCTTCACGTGACGTCGTCCCTCCGCGGCCGCAGGAACCACAGCAGCGCACCACCCGCCAGCATCAACGCCCCTCCCGCAAGCCAGCGCAACACCCGCAGCGGCGGCGCACCTCGTGGCCGCTGACGAAGCTGGCGCGCCTGTGCCATCGACAGCGTGATCGGCTGGCCATCGGTCTGGATGGTGACACCGGCGGAGTCGCACGCGACATCGTACATCCCCGGCGAGCGGAGGCGGTAGATGATCTGCCGCTCGGGCTCGAGGCCCTTGGGATTGTGAGTGATCGAGTACCAGTTCGGCGAGGAAGCACCGGCGTCCCCCTGGTACAGCGTCACCTCGGCGCTGTCGGACAGCACGCAGCTCGCCATCTCGCGCTCTCTCCACGGATTGCCCTGCACGTTCCGACTCGGCACGATGAGGTACACGCCGGACACGACGAGCAGCGTGCCGACGAGCGTCCACGTCGCGAGAAGAACCAGCTGCCGCATGTATCGCTGCTCCACCATCGCTCGGCGTCGGTACGACGCCATGTGCGTCTCGCGAAGATACCGACGATTCGCGCGAGCGTCAGTCGAGGCGCTCGGGCGCGGGATCGGACGTCCGCAACGCAAGCTGCTTCAGTAGACCCTCGCCGGCGAAGCGCAGCAGAACCGTGAGCACCGCGAGGCGGATCGCGCGCCCGATGAGCAGCGCGGGGAAGAACAGCGCGATGTGGCGGTCGCGCCGCCCGTATCGACGTCGCGGATGTAGGCGTCGCCCAGGGCGGCCATCACTTCGGCAGGCGACGCGAGATGGCGGTGGGTCGGCACGGCGATGCTCCTTTGGAAACTGACGCGTCCCTCGCGTCGTCGCGGCAGCGATGGTGCTCGCAGGCGAACATGCCCTGCCTCGAAGGAATGGTCAAGGAAGCGCATGTCGCTAATCGGTCAGGCCAGACGAGTCGTCCCACGCCGCAACGGATTGACATATCGCGAATCACCGATATACTCCACCGCATGACGGCCGACGAGCAGATCGCCATCCTGAAGGCGCTGGGCAACGACACGCGGTTGAAGATCCTCGGCTGGCTCAAGGATCCCCAGCGGCAGTTCGGCCGTCAGGAGGTCGGCGACTTCGAGGACGACGGCGTGTGCGTGAGCCTCATCCAGAAGAAGTGCGGGCTCTCCCAGTCCACCGTGTCCGCCTACATGGCGCTGCTCACCCGCGTGGGGCTGGTGAAGGTCAAGCGAGTCGGCCAGTGGACCTACTACCGACGCGACGAGGACGCGATCCGTCGGTTCGTCCGGGACTTCCGGACGCTGCTGCAGTGAGGAGCTTCTTTTTCCCATTCATATCGATATTGCACGAAATGTCGATTGAGGTCATCGCCCGTGTTCGCACCTGCACCCGACGCGCCGAGCGCGCGCGACTCCCTCGCCTTCGCGCGCATGTTCGCGCCGAACCGACTCACGGTCGGCGTCTTCTTCCCGATCGAGGCGTTCCCGGGCGACCGACCGACGATGGCCGATCAGGTTACGCTCGCGCAACGCGCCGAATCGCTCGGCTTCGCCGCGCTCTGGTTTCGCGATGTCCCGCTCCGCGACCCGACGTTCGGCGACGTGGGACAGGTCTTCGATCCCTGGGTCTACCTCGGCTTCATCGCGGCGCATACGGAACGGATCGCGCTGGCGACGGGCGCCATCGTGCTGCCGTTGCGACATCCGCTGCACACGGCGAAGGCCGCGGCCTCCGTCGACCAGCTGTCCGGTGGACGCCTGATGCTCGGCGTCGCGTCCGGTGACCGGCCGGTCGAGTTCCCCGCCTTCGGCGTCGACATCGAGGAGCGCGGGTCGGCGTTTCGCGAGAACCTGCGCGTGATCCGACAGGTGCTCGAGGGCTCGTTCGAGAACGTGACGTCGCCCTATGGCAGCGTGATGGGGGCTGACGTCGTGCCGAAGCCCGTTCGCCGGCTCCCGCTCCTCGTCACGGGATCCAGCCGGCAGAGTCCGGAGTGGATCGCCGAGTTCTCCGATGGATGGATCACCTACCCCCGCTCCACCGTGCTCCAGAGCCGGCTGGCGCGTGAGTGGCACGAGACGGTGCAGCGTCACGCGCCCGGCGCGTTCAAGCCCTTCGCCCAGTCGTTGTACGTCGACCTCTCGGCCGATCCCGACGAGCCGCCATCGGCCATCCATCTCGGCTTCCGTGCTGGCTGGAAGGGACTGCTGCAGTACGCGCTGGGCCTGCGCCATGCGGGCGTGAACCACGTCGCGCTCAACCTCAAATACGGACGCCGGAGCGCGGGCGAAGTCCTCGAGGAGATCGGTCGAGAGGTGCTGCCTCGGCTCGAGTGATGGCAGACGTCCGGCCGCGGTCGGTTGCAGGCTCACTCAGCGATCCGCATGTTGCATGGTGAACGTCATCGCATCGCCTTCCGGCTCCAGCAGACCAACGTCGATCGCTCGCCGGCCGCCGATGCGATCACCGACCGAGGATGCACTATGCCCTCGACGACAGTAGACCTGCGCGGCCACTGGCATCGCATTCTGGGCGGCGACTGCGCCAACGCGTATCCCGCGCACCTCGAGTTCCACGAGGCGACCTACGCCGGCACGAAGGACAGCGTTACGCAGGGCTTCATCATCTGGGACGCGGGCAGTTATCGCGTGGAATCCGAGTCCGTGATCATGATCCAGACCGCGACGGACGAGCAGCACCACTACCGCTACCGTCTCGACGGAAACCGACTCACCTTCGTCGACGACGCGGGGTGTGCGTTCGCCTACGAGCGCGACGGGACGCGGTGAATCAGTGAAACGGGTAAATCAGTGAGCCGGAGCCGTTCAAATCATTGATTCACCAGCTCACCGATTCACCCACTCAGTAATTCACCGCCCTCTGCTCCGGGCCGGCTTGTGACGTCCCGACGCAGTTGAGGCCCGTCCCGAACTGCCCTTCTCCACGTCACGCGCGACGCTGATTGGGATCTCGTCGGGTGCGCGTACGGGGCGCGTACGCTCCTGAGTACGCTGCCGCGGCAGCAGCACTCCCTTGAAGCCGCGCAACGCCTTCGGCCGCTCGGTCACGGTGGTGCGTAGCGCGCCGCGGTCGTCGGCTTCCTCGGTCACGCCCATCACCCGTGACAGGCGCGTCACCGCCTCGGTCAGATGGTTGGCGCCGCCGCCGAGCGCGACGTACTTGCCCATTTCGGGATGCAGCAGATCTGCCGCAGCGTCGTTGTCGAGCTGCGTCTGCGGGAAGTTCACCCACACGTGCTTCGCCGCCTTCACGCCGACCGGGATGCCCGCGATCGACCAGATCACGCGCACCTCGACCGCGAAGTGCCCTGGCCTCTCGAACGCAAACCCGTTCGAGCTCCAGAACAGGCGCGTGCGCTCGGTGATCGATTCGCCCGGCTCGAGCGCCATCATCGACGTCTGATCGGTGCGGATCACGAACGACGGCATGTTGCGCGTCACGCCATTGTCATCCGTGACGTCGACGAAGGTGTGCTGCGCCTCGAGGCTGAGATCGTTTGGTACGGGGAGCGCCTCGTCCGTGCGATTCGTGAGCGTCCACGAGAGCTGCAGCGGCTCGCCCAGCTCGATGCGGCTCGAGTCGACGTCGACCGTGAGCTCGAGCTCCGACGCCGAGAAGTACGTGCGATCGGCCTGCGGCAGCGTGGAGGAATGCCCCGAGCCGAACGTCATCCCTCCGGGACGGACTGCGATGTCCGGGAAGTGGACGAGGTGATGCCGTACGTGCTCGTTGAACGCGAGGTTGATGTTGTCGGGGAAGATCCCGGCTTCGCCCGTCGTCGGACCACCGAGCACGTTCGCCACGCTCGGCGTCGTCGTCATGATCGAGTTGTCGGCGCCGCCCTCCTGCTCCTGGTGAATCTGGTTGAAGCCGTGCCCCGTCTCGTGCGTCGCGCTGCGGAGGAAGGCACGCGGTACGTTCTGCTGCTGCTGGCCTGCCGCGGTACCGAAGCTCGACGATTCGCTCGCTGCGTAGCCGTCGTTGCAGAAGCTGGCGACCCCTTCGCGCGGCACCTGGATCGTGTCGTACATCACGCCGCGCCCGCAGCCCATCGTCGCCGGCACGACGACGAGGTGCATGTGCCAGTCGGCGTCGAGGTTCGTCGCGGGATTGCGCACCGACATCATGAGCGCGTGCAGATCCGCGCTGCTCCAGCACGCATTCGCGTTCACCCCCGCGGGGATGGGGACGTTCGTCTGGTCGTACGTCACGCCGACGTCCCATCCTGCCTTTCCATAGATGGAGCGCAGACTCTCCGTCCCCACCGCTTGCGGCGCCACTGCGCCGACGACCGTGTCGATCTCGATCGTCGCCCGACGGAAGTACTTCGACACCCAGCCGAGCGTGACATGGCCCTTGTCGACGCCATTCTCGTAGAGCCGGCCTTCGAAGTATGAGCTCGGATAGCCGAGCGGTGCGGGCGCGGGAGTGAGCACCAGCTTGATCGCCCGCGTCCCCGGCGAGGCCGGGAAGGTGCCGTTGAACTGGCCCACCGGCGGTTGCGTGTAGACGTACTCCTGCATCGTGATCGTCACCGCACACGCGCCGAACGAGAACACCGGCACGCTGAGCGCGGTGCCCTTCAGATACGAGTGGTACTTGTTGCGCGGATAGATCGGGATGCCGAGCGAGCGCGTGAACAGCGACAGTCCGGCGAGCTTCGCCTCGGCGAGCGACCCTACGGCGGGAGACGTGTCGGGCATCGGATGATCGCCGCTGCCGAGCACGCGAGTCGTCGCGGTCGTCGCGATCGTCTCGGTGACGAACGGCGGCAGGAGCAGGAAGCGATACAGATCACCGCTGACGATCGGTGTCGCACCCGTTCGGTCGACGCGAAGCGTGCCGCGATACTCGATGAAGCTCTTCTGCGGCCGGAAGGAGAGCCGGTAGCAGCCGCCCGGGAGACTGAGGTTGCAGAATTTCGGGAACTGCAGCTGCGGTCCGGGGAGCCCGAGGATGGTGCCCTGCGGGATACCGGGGAGCGTGCCCGATCCTTCGGGGTTCGGCGTCAGTGCGACCGTGCCGCCTGGCGCGCCGGTGTCGACGGCGAGCGGCTCGGCCATGGGAACGATACCCGCGCCGCCGACGGTCGGCGTGAGGCTCAGGCCCTCGGTTTGTGAAGCGGGTGATGTCTCTTCGTGCGTGTGGTCAGCGAATCCCTCGCTGGGGGTGCCGTGATCGAAAAGCTCGTCGTGCGGCATGGTGCGGCCTCCTCGTGAAACCTCCTTGCGCGGAGTCACGGGCGCCGTCGCACTTCATCGTGTGGCAGGGACGCTCGTTGTCCGCTGCGTGCTGCTCGCTCGGATGCAACTGGTGCAGGCGACGCGAGAGATCAATCACTGGTTGGGTGACGCTGCGGGGGCGATGAGCATGCAGCGGCACGGAGGGAGATGCAAGGGGAGGGATGCGCGGAGAGAAGAGGGTGCGCGCACATCGCCCGCCTTCCCCCTCTCCCCCCCGCAGATCACCTTTCGCAGATCATGCGGAAGCTGCTCCTGCTCGTGGTCGCCCTCCTCGTCGTCCACGTCGCCCTCCTCTTCATCCACCCCGCCGGCGCCGCCGAGCGACCGGCCGACAATACCATAGATGTAGGGGTGGTCTTCGACCTCGGCGGGCGCGGCGACAAGTCGTTCAACGACGGCGCCTACCTCGGTGCCGAGCGGGCCGCGAAGGAGCTGGGCGTCCAGGTTCGCTTCATCGAGCCCGGCGAAGGTTCCGATAGAGAGTCAGGCCTTCGGCTGCTGGCAGCCGAGGGCATGGACCTGGTGATCGGCGTCGGCTTCATCTTCACCGACGATCTCACACAGCTCGCCCGGGAGTATCCGCACACGAAGTTCGCTGGCGTCGACTACTCCGTCGCCGCTGACAAGGCGGGCAACGTCGTCCCTCCGCCGCCCAACCTCGCGGCGCTCAAGTTCCGCGAGGAGCAGGGCTCCTACCTGGTGGGCGCGCTCGCAGCGCTGGTCGGCAAGTCGAAGAAGATCGGATTCGTCGGCGGGATGGACTCGCCGCTCATCCAGAAGTTCGAGATGGGCTACAAGGCCGGCGTGAAGCAGGTCTGCCCCGACTGCACTGTCCTGGCGCAATACGCTGGAGTGACCCCGGAAGCCTTCCGCAACCCGGGCAAGGGCAAGGAGATCGCCCTCTCGCAGTACCAGCAGGGGGTCGACGTGATCTTCCACGCCTCGGGCTCCACGGGACTCGGCGTGTTCGAGGCGGCGCGCCAGACGAACAAGCTCGCCATCGGCGTCGACGCGGATCAGTACAGCGAAGCGCCGGGTTACGTGTTGAGCTCGATGGTGAAGGGCGTCGACAACGCGGTGTACGACGCGATCCGCAAAGTGAAGGACGGCAACTTCACCGGCGGCATCTATCAGTACGGCCTCGCCGAATCGGGTGTCGGC
>JBJMNN010000091.1:0-28731 GCA_045804245.1 Gemmatimonadaceae bacterium
ATTACGCCCGCAATGCGCCGGCTCCATCCGTCATGCCGACGTTACGAATATCGCCGTCGTCCGACATGAGCGGAAGGCCCGCGGCACGTGGTGGTCGCACGGTCGACATTCGGCATGGCCGACGCATCGCATCGACGCCTGCGCGACACACGCGCACGAAAAAGCCCCCGACGAAACCGGAGGCCGAAACGACAATCGGGTGACGAGACCAGAGCCACTGGTCGGAATTGAACCGACGACCGCTCGATTACGAATCGAGTGCTCTACCCCTGAGCTACAGTGGCAACGAACGACGAGGATGCCCTGGCGCGGATTCGAACCGCGACGCCTTTCGGCACCACCCCCTCAAGATGGCGTGTCTACCAGTTTCACCACCAGGGCAAATACTACGGGGCCGACGGGGCTCGAACCCGCGACCTCTCGAGTGACAGTCGAGTGCTCTAACCAAACTGAGCTACGGCCCCTTGCTCGAATCGGGGCTCGTGTGGCGCACCGCACCGCCACCGAATCCGATCTCCTGCACCAACACCGCGTGTCACCGCGGTCGTGAATCGCCGAGCGCACTCACTCACGCACTCACCCACTCACACCTTTCTCGTCCCTCGGCGCTATCCCGACGCCATAGCCCGTACGGGAGTCGAACCCGTCTCTGCACCGTGAAAGGGTGCCGTCCTGAACCGATAGACGAACGGGCCACGTGCCATAGCGGTAACGGGATTCGAACCCGTGTTCCAGCCTTGAGAGGGCTGTGTCCTAGTCCCCTAGACGATACCGCCGCGTGCCCTTGGCCTTCTCCGTGTCAAACATCGCGAACCCCTACCCCTGCACAGGCCCGGAGGGAATCGAACCCCCAACCGCCGGTTTTGGAGACCGGTGCTCTACCAATTGAGCTACGGACCTAAACCGTAGAGAGCCTCGGCGCGCGACTCCA
The DNA here is from genome assembly GCA_045804245.1 of Gemmatimonadaceae bacterium. Taxonomy (GTDB): domain Bacteria; phylum Gemmatimonadota; class Gemmatimonadetes; order Gemmatimonadales; family Gemmatimonadaceae; genus AG11. The sequence continues at coordinate 932 of JBJMNN010000091.1, forward strand.
ACCGCCGACGCTCTCTCGCACAGTCAGGGGTGACTGACGGGAATTGAACCCGCAACCCCCGGAGCCACAGTCCGGTGCTCTGACCAATTGAGCTACAGTCACCGTGGTCACCGCCGCCCTGCGCGGTCCTCGACGCGCGAACGCGTAGAGAGCTTGGATTGTAATCAGCCGAACACGTCGAATCAACCGCTCGGCGTTGCGGGCTCGGCCAGCCCGACGCCCTACTTCGCGCGCTCGATGTACTCGCCTGTCCCGGGGTTCACGCGAATCTTGTCGCCCGTCGCGACGAACTCCGGCACATTCACCGTCACGCCATTCTCCAGCTTCGCCGGCTTCGTCGACGCGGTCTTCGTCGCGGTCTTCATCACCGGGTTCGTCTCGACGATCTCGAGCGTCATCGAGTTCGGCAGCCGAACGCCGATGGGACGGCCGTCGTAGAACTCCGCCTGGATCTTCATGCCGGGCTGCATCCACGGCGCGTTGTCGCCGAGAGCCTCCTCTTCCATCTCGATCTGGTCGTAGTTCGACGTGTTCATGAAATGAAACGTGCCGCCCGCGTCGTACATGTACTCCAGCTCGTGCGTCTCCATCCACGCCGGCTCGATCGAATCGGCGGCGCGAAAGCGGTGCTCGAAGCTCGACCCGGTGCGCAGGCTCTTGAGCTTCGCCTGCACCATCGCGCGAAGGTTGCCCGGCGTGTGGTGCCGGAACTCGATCACCCGCACCGGTTCACCCTCGAACACGATGACCATGCCGCGACGGATTTGCGTGGCAGGAACTGCCATATGAAAGACCCCGACGTGAATTGACGTAAAGTAGGACAGCCTCGGAATTTACCATCGCTCGGGACGCCCTGCAATGGGCGGGTCCGCCAGTGGAAGAATGGGCGACCGGGAATACTTCCGCCCGTCGAGGTGTCTGCCCAATCGCAGGGTCCCCTCCCTGCCCCATATCGCCGGCGTCCAAGTACGCTACTATACTGGCAACGCCGGCGACGTCTCCAGACGCTCGCCTTCCCGGTACCTCATGCTCTCCGCCAGCTCCGACCCCTCGCTCGACCTCCGCTCACGGTTCGATGCGCTGGTCGTGCCCCACCTCGACCGGCTGCTCGCGTTCGCGATTCGTCGGTCGGACTCGGTCGCCGATGCCGAGGACGCCGTCCAGGAAGCGTTCGTGCGCGCCTGGCTCGGCTTCGCCGACTTGCGTGACGATGCGCTCGCCCGGCCGTGGATCTACCGCATCCTGCGTACGGTCCTCAGCGACTTCCGTGAGAAGAACGGCCGGCGGCAGCAGCTCGTCTTCATCACGCGTCTCGAGGACGCGCACGACGAGCTGATCGGAGGGGAGCACGACGCGCTCTTCTCCGAGGTGGTCGCGCGTCTCGACAGCGAGGCGATCCACCGGGCGCTGCGCAAGATCCCCGAGGACTTCGCCGCCGCGGTCGAGCTCCACGACATCGACGGCTTCAAGTACGCCGAGATCGCCGAGATCGTCGCCGTACCGATCGGCACGGTGATGAGCCGCATCGCCCGCGGCCGCAAGCTGCTCGCCGGCGCCATCATGGCCGAGCGTGGCGCCGCGGCGTTCGAACAGCCCGCCGACGCGCTGGCCGAGCGGCGCGCACATCGTGGAGGTGCCCGATGAGCGACGAACGGAACGTTCTCGCCTCCCGCGTCACCCCCGCCGAGGAGGCCGCGCGCGAATCGCGGCACGAGGTCCTGCGCGAGCTGCTCGGCGCGTACGCCGATCGCGAGCTCCCGCCCGAGACCATGGCGCAGATCGAGGCGCATCTGGTCGGCTGCGCCGAGTGCCGCAGCGCCCTCGACGTACACGACGCCGTACGCTCGCGGCTCGCTGCGGAGCGACCGGCCGCCCCTTCGCCGGACCTGCGCGCCCGCATCGCGGCCGCGATCGACGCGGTCCCCGCACCGGTCGTCGTACCGGCGCCTACGCCGCGCGGCATCGACCAACGGAGCGTCGTCTGGCTCGCCGTCGCGGGGTGGCTCGCGGCGGTCGTGCTGGCCATCGCGCTCGTCGTGCGGTCTCCCGCGTCGCCGCAGCGTGCCGCCGGTGCGCGCGCGATCGCCGCGCCCGTGCAGCAGGTCCCGCTCCTCGGCGGCATCGTTGACGACTACGCGCGCGTGAGTCGAGGCGATCTGCCGGGGCGCGCTCGCGACCTGTCTGCGGTGCGTGCGGCCGTGTCTTTTCCCATCGAACCGCTGCGCGCGCCCGATCTGCGGCTTCTCGGCGCATGGACGACCGACGTACGCGGCGAGCCCGCGGCCGTCCTCGCGTATCGGCTGCGCGATCACCTCGTCGTGCAGTACCTCGTCGCGGAAGACGCCTTCTTCCGTTCTCCCGCCGTTCGCGCGGCGGTCGCTGACCGCCATCTGCTGACGGCGGCGGATGGCGCACGCGCGCTCGTCGCCTGGCCCGGGACCTCGACCGGCACGGTGCTCGTCGGCGATGTTCCGTCGGAGTGGCTGCAGACCATCTGGAGCTCGGAGAGACCGAACTGATCCTGATTTCCACCGCGCGCGCATCGCGAGTCCGTGTCTGCCATCTGCTCGTCGCCGTCGCGCTCTCTGGCGCTTCCGCCGCGCCCGCCCTCGCGCGCGCGCAAACGCCGTCATCGCCGCCCGCATCCGCAGCGTCGGCCGTAGCACCGGACTCGCTCTCGCCCGACTCGCTCGCCGCACGCCTCGCGCGCGCCGAAGCGGCCATCGCCGCCCTCCGGCAGCAGCTCGCCACAGAGTCGCAGAGCACGGTGCACACCCGCTCGCGGCTGCAGCTCGACCTCACGGGGCGCATCGTCACCAACTTTTTTCTGACGACCGGCCGCGTGAACAACGTCGACGTGCCTGGTGCCGCGCTCGCGCCTTCGGCCGTGCCCGAGGACGACGCATTCGGCGTGACCGTGCGGCAATCGCGCCTCGGCGCCCTCCTCACCGTGGACGGCGTGCTCGGGGGCAGCTTCATCGGCGACTTCGAGATGGACTTTTTCGGCGGCGTGCAGAACGGGCCCGGTGATCGCCGGCTCTTCCCCGAGCCGCGCTTGCGCACGACGAACGCAAGGCTGCGCTGGCCGCGGACGGAGATCATGGCGGGAACGGAAGTTCCGCTCGTCTCCCAGCTGAATCCGGTGAGCCTCGCTGCCTCGGGCATTCCCCTGTTCTCCGGGACCGGAAATCTCTGGAACTGGCTGGGGCAGCTCCGCCTCTCGCAGGATGTCGCGACGATGAGAGTCGGCGGCACCGCCATTCGATGGGCGCTGCAGGGTGCGGTCATGACGCCGTACGCCGCGGCGCAATCGCCGACGGAGCCCGATGTCGTCGACGCCGGCGAGCGCTCGCGCCGCCCCGCCTTCGAGGCACGCCTCCGCGCGAAGTGGGGAGACAGCACGTCGTCCGGCGGCACCGACGTGTCCATCGGCGATGGCGGCGGGGAGATCGGCGTGGGCGTGCATCGCGGGTGGATATCCACCGGGCAGGGTGAGCTCGTGACGAGCTATGCGACGACCGTCGATGCGCGGGTGTCGTTCACGTCGTGGCTCGAGCTGCGAGGCGAGGCGTATACCGGTCGGCTGCTGCGCGGCCTCGGCGGCGGTGCGATCGGGCAGGCGTTCGGGCGACCGGTGACTGGGTCGGGGCTGGGTGCGCCGATCCGCGACTACGCGGGCTGGGCCCAGCTGAACGCGCGCCTCCACGCCACGTTGCTCGCTGGCGCGGGATGCGGCTTCGACGTCGCCGATGATGACGACAGGCCGACGCGGCGCCGGAACAGCGTGTGCGCCGGCCACCTGCTCTGGCGCCCGTCGGAGCCCGTCGTCGTCGGTCTCGAGTACCGTCGCCTCGTCACCGAGTTCGATCCCGGCGTGAAGGGCAACGCTCGACATCTCAACCTGTCGGTCGGCTTTGAGCTCTGACCCGCGCCCGCGCGCGTGCGCGGCGCTCGCCTTCGCCGCGCTCGCTCTGCTCACGCCACCGCGCCTGTCGGCACAGGCAATCGTGAGCGGGCAGATCGCCGTCGTCGAACGACAGGGTGCGGACCGCACCGACCTGCGCACTGCCGTCGTGTACCTCGAGCCTCGCGGCAGCGAAGTCATGGCCGGTGGTCGCCCGATTCCGCGCGACGCGACGATCGCGATGACGGGTCGTGAGTTCGTACCGCATGTGCGAGTCGTTCTCGCCGGCGGCACCGTCACCTTTCCGAATCAGGATCCGTTCAGCCACAACGTCTTCTCGAACGCGGAAGCCGGACCGTTCGACCTCGGGCTCTACCGTCGCGGTGCGAGCCGCGCCGCGAACTTCCGGCGGCCCGGCATCTATCCGGTGTACTGCAACATCCACTCGCGCATGGTCAGCTTCGTCATCGCCGTCCCATCGCCGCTCGTCGCGATGGTCGCCACCGACGGGCGCTTCACCTTCGCCGACGTGCCGGCCGGCACGTACCTGCTGCACGCCTGGCACGAGCGCGCTGGCGCCCGCGTGACGCGCGAGATCGTCGTGCCCGAGGGCGGACTGACGGGGCAGCGTGTCGTCCTCGATACGCGCGCCTACGTGCCGGGGCCGCACCTCAACAAGTTCGGGCTTCCGTACGCGGCCACACGCGAGGACCGATACTGAGTGCGACGCTCTGCTCCGCGCCTGGCGTGGCGCTCGCTCGCGCTACCGTGGAAGGTGTTCCTCGGGGGCGTCGGCGTGCTCGGGCTCGTGCTCGCGCTGATGTTCGCGATGCTCTCGCGATGGGCGCAGCGCAGCGGCGAGGCAGTCGTACAGCGTGAGCTCGAGCAGTCGGCCGACATCGTCGCGCAGTACCTCTCGGCGCGCCAGCGCAGCCTCGCCGGAGGCGCCCGCGTGTTCGTCCAGGATCCGAACTTCCGGTCGTTCGTCCACGAGCATCTGCGCGACGAGCTGCTCGATCAGGCGCTCGAGGCCCAGGAGCAGCTCGATGCCGAGTGGGTGTTCGTCGTCGACGAGAGTGGAGTGCTGCTGGCCAAGAGCGACGAACCCAGCGCCGCCGGCGTCAGCATGGGGAACGTGCCGCTCATCGCCGGCGCGCTCCAGGGCAGCGTCAGGACCGGCTTCGGCGTGTCCGGCGATTCACTGCTCTTCCAGGCCGTGGCCGTGCCGATCGTCGTTCCCGGGCAGGCGCCGATCGGGGCGCTCGTCGCCACGAAAGCGGTCGACTCGGTGCTCGCGCGTGACGTGAAAGCGGCGACGTCGGCCGACATCGTGTTCTACGTGCGCGACGGCGGCGGACCGCAGGTCGTCGTCACGTCGTTCGACGAGAAGCTGCGCGCACCGCTCGCCGGCGACGTTGCATCGCAGTCACGCGGGCACGTGTCGCTCGGGGGCGTGCGGTACGCCACGCAGGGCGCCGCGCTCACCACTGCCGGCGGCGCCATCGTCGGTGGCTACGTCGTGATGAGCGCGCGTGACGCAGCGAGTGCGGACATCGCCGAGGTGCGGCGTGCGCTTTTGGTCGCTGGAGTGCTCGGCATCGGCCTGTTCGCCTTCGCGGCGCTGCTGCTGGACCGCCGTGTTTCGCGTCCGCTGCGTGCGCTCGCCACGGTGGCGCGACGCGCCGAGATCGGCGACGTGCCGAGCGATTCGGCGCCGGCGACGCTCTCGTCGGGCGACGAGGTCTCGGTGCTCGCCGATGCCGTGCAGTCGCTCGCCGACGACGTCCACGATCGTGCCGTGCTCACGGCGGCGGTGACCGCGGCCCTGCCGTCCATCGCGCGTGCCCAGGATTCCACCGCCGTCGCGCCAGGGCAGGTGCTGTCGATGGTGCGCGTGCAGGGTGCCGCCGCTCGCGTGAGCACGACCGCGCCGCGCGCCGCCGGCGCGACGCCGGCGGACGCGCCGGCGGACGATCTGTCGCCCGGCGACCTGATGGTGGGTCGCTATCGTATCGACGCGGTGCTGGCGACGGGACACCTCGGCGTGACGTACCGCGCACGCGATCGCGTGACCACCTCCACCGTCGCGCTCAAGCGCTACCGCATCGCGCGGCTCCCCGAGGAGCCGATCACCATCGTCGATACACTGCGGGAGGAGATCCGGGCGCGGCGACTCGTGCATCGCAACGTCGTGCGCCTGCGAGACGTGGGTGAGGACGCGGGCACTCCCTTCGTCACGATGGATTTCGTCGAGGGGCTCGCGCTCGACACGCAGCTCCGCGCCGGCGGTCCGCTCGCCGACGACGCCGTAGTGGCGATCGCCAAGCAGCTGTGCCGCGCACTCGCGGCGGCGCAGGCATCGGGAGCGGTGCACGGCAGTCTCTCGCCACACCACGTCCTGCTAGGCTTCGACGGCGTGCTCCGCGTGAGCGACTTCGCCATCGCGCGGCTGGAGCGACGGATGCGAGGCGGGCGTGCGACACCGAGTGCCGACGCGTCAACGCGTGCGAGCGAGGTCCCGCAGCTGGCCGGTGCCACCGTCGGTGCACCGGAGTACATGTCACCGGAGCAGCTCATTGGCGAGGAGCCGACCACCCAGACGGATCTCTACGCCGCGGGGGTCGTGTTGTACGAGTGCGTCACCGGTGCCACGCCCTTCCGGACCGATTCGCCTCTCGCCTTCCTTGCGCAGAAGCTCGGTGACGCCGAGAGCGCCGGCGGCGCGAGCGAGCTGCGAGCGTCACGTCCCTCGCGCACTGCGGCGGCGCATGTGCTCAGCGAGGTGATCGCGCGCATGATCGCGCCGGACCCGACGCGGCGCGCGAGCTCGGCCGGCGCGCTCCTCGCACTGCTGGAGCGCGCCGGCTGAGTCGTTCCGCGCTTACGGCTGCCACGAAAGCTGGCCGCGGATCTCGCCGCCGCCGTTGGTCGCCGTATGAAGGTTCACGTACGCGTTCCCCGTATTCAGCAGCTTGTCGAGCGAGTCGGGCGTGATGAGCGGGTTGTTCGTCCCCGTGAAGGTGCCGGTCAGCGTGCCGCTCGTACCGGCACCGGTGACGTCGAACGGGACGATCACACTCGCATTGACGCCGGCCGCCGCCGGGCCATGGATGTGCGCACCGGTCAGCGCGCCCGTCATTCCCGTGTACGTGATCGTGTAGGTGTAGGTCGCTCCATTCTTGACGACCGTGGCGTTCCCCGTCCCCGGGACGGCCTTGGGCCCTACTTCGTTCGCGCCGTTGAGCGTCGCGACGTACGTCGGCGCTTTCGGAACGACGGGGTCGTCGGAGCCGCAGGCGATGGCGGTAGCGCTGACGACGATGGCGGCGATAAGCCCGGCGGACGCGATCAACGCGCGGGACGAGGTGACGGACGAGTCCATGGCAGGATCCGGTAGATGGTTGGCCACGCGCGGCGCGGCGTGCGCTCGCGTTGACGTCAGGGCTGACGCCGCCATCGTTCGGACTATTCCCTTGCGTGTGCAGCGTGGCGCGGGAATAAACATCGGGTGCGGACACGTCATCGGTGGTGCCCCCCCTCGCCGCATCAATGCTACTTCGCGCTTTGCTCTCGATCCCCGACGTCGGACAGATCGACGCGTTCGCAGAGCCCTGGCGTCGGCTCTACGCGCAGTCGCCCCTGCTCTCGACGCTCATCCTCTTCGGCCACCTCGGCGGACTGCTCGCCGCCGGCGGGCTCACCGTCGCGGCGGAGCGCGCTACGCTGCGCCTCGACCCGCGCTGCGACGCCGACCGACGCCGACATCTCGCGGATCTGCAGCGTCTGCGTGCCCCGGTGTGGAGCGCATTCGGCGTCGCGCTGCTGAGCGGCGCGCTGCTCTTCTTCGCCGACGTCGAAGCATTTGCCGCATCGCCGATCTTCTGGGGGAAGATGCTCCTCGTCGCGCTGCTGCTCGTGAACACGCTCGTCACCGCGCGCCTGGACACCGCGCTCAGGCGCGACGGCGACGCCGGCACGTCGCACACGACGGAAACCCGCGCGCGCCGGTGGCGGCGTCGCCGGGCCGGCGCGATCGCGACCGCCATGCTCTGGTTCGGGCTCGTGTTCGTCGGGGCGGCGCTCGCCTCCCACTGAGGCTCAGGGCGCCAGCAGCGGCTCGAGCGCGCGCCAGACGTTGTCGGCCACGATTCGCTCGCCGGCATTGTTGGGATGCATGCCGTCCCCCTGATTGAGCCGCGACTCTCCCGCGACCCCCTCGAGCAAGAAGGGCATCAGCGTCGCGCCGTGCTCATGCGCGAGCTCGGCAAACATCGCGCGGAACGCCGACGTATACTCCTGACCGAGATTGGGCGGCGCTTCCATCTGCACCAGCACGATGGCGGCGTTCGGTCGCTCTCGCCGGATTCGAGACAGGACCTCGCCGATCGTGGCGCGGGTGGCGCTCACGGGCAGGCCGCGAAGCCCGTCGTTGGCTCCGGTCTCCACCACGATCACGTCGGCGGGCCGGCGAAGCACCCAGTCGAGGCGTCGCAGCAGGCCGGCGGAGGTCTCACCGCTCGCTCCGGCGTTCACCACCTGGTACGGGAGCCGACGCGCGTCGATCTTGCGCTGGATCTGCTGCGGATAGGCGCTGTCCGGCTCGAGCCCGAGCCCCGCCGTCAGTGATGTGCCGAGGAACAGGATCGTGCGCCGATCGTCGGGCGTCGTCGCCGGCGTGGTGTCGGCGATCGGGACGGGACTTTCCGGCGGGCTCGCTGGCTTCGTACCGGACGCCGTGTCGCGGGCCGCGCCGCTCCCGCCACAGGCCATCGTCATGGCGCTCAGCAGCACGGCGCTCGTCATTCTCTGAGACCACATGCTTCAAGCTCGCCAGTTGTCGAAGGAATACCAGAGCGGAGACCACCGCTTGGCCGTGCTGCGCGACGTGACCTTCACCGTCCCGGACGGTGCGTTCGTCGCTATCGTCGGGCCGTCGGGAAGCGGCAAGACGACACTGCTCGGCCTGCTGGCCGGTCTCGACGTGCCCACACACGGCAGCGTCCTGCTCGATGGCGAGGATCTCACTCTTCTGAGCGAAGATCGCCGCGCGCAGCTTCGCGGTGCGAAAGTTGGGTTCGTGTTCCAGAGCTTTCAACTGATACCGACGCTCACTGCGCTGGAGAACGTACAGGTGCCGCTCGAGCTCCGTGGCGACGCGGGCGCGCCGGCCCGGGCGCGCGATCTGCTCGCTCGCGTCGGTCTCGGTGACCGGGTGCACCACTTCCCCAATCAGCTGTCCGGCGGCGAGCAGCAGCGCGTGGCGATCGCGCGCGCGTTCAGCAATGCCCCGCGGCTGCTCTTCGCCGACGAGCCCACCGGCAATCTCGACAGCGAGACGGGCGCTCGCATCGTCGAGCTGCTCGAGACGTTGAATCGCGAGTCGCGCACGACGATCGTGCTCGTCACGCACGACCTCGCCCTGGCGCGACGTGCCCAGCGCATCATCCGCCTCGCCGACGGCGTCGTCATCAGCGATACGCCGACCGACGCGGCCGCCGAGCCGACCGATTCGACGGCCGCCGCACACGCGCTCCGGGACTGAGGCACCGTGCACACTCGTCAGCTCCTCGGGCTCGCGTGGCGTGAAAGCCGCACGGCGCGTCGACGTCTCCTGCTCTACATGTCGTCGATCTCGCTCGGCGTCGCCGCGCTCGTGGCGATCGACTCCTTCGCCAGCAACACGCAGCGGAGCGTGCGCGAGCAGGCGCGCGCCCTGCTCGGCGGCGACGTCGCGATCTCGACGCGGCTGCAGAACTACCCGCGCCCGATCATCCTCGCCCTCGATTCGTTGAATCGCGAGGGAGTCGGGCTCGCGCAGGTCTCCACGTTCGCGTCGATGGCGCTCGTGCAACGTACCGGCGGCACACGCCTCTCACAGATTCGTGCCGTCACGCCCGGCTATCCCTTCTACGGCGAGATCGTGACGTCGCCCGCCGGGGAGTGGAACCGTCTGCAGACCGGGCATCGCGCGCTGGTCGACCCGACCCTTCTCGTCGCGCTCGACGCTCACCTCGGCGACACGCTCACTCTCGGGTTCGCGAAGTTCGTCATCGCCGGGACGCTCGTGAACGTACCTGGCGACGTCGCCGTCACCGCGGCCGCGATGGGTCCGCGCATCTACATTCCTGAGCGTTACATCAAGGAGACGGGCCTGCTCCTCTTCGGCAGCCGCGTCGAGCACGAAACGGTGTTCAAGCTGCCGCCGACGCTGCCGCTGCAGCGCTTCATCTTCCGCCTCCGCCCTCGTCTCGACCAGGCCGCGATCCGTCTCCGTACGCCTTCGCAGACGGAGTTCAATCTCACCGAGTCGATCGACCAGCTGCGCGATTTTCTTGGCGTCATCGGCCTCGTCGCGCTGCTGCTCGGCGGCATCGGAGTGGCGAGCGGCGTGAATGCGTTCGTCATGCGGAAGATCGACACCGTCGCCATCCTGCGCTGTCTGGGCGCGACGAGTCGCCAGGTGCTCGCGATCTATCTGCTGCAGGCCGCGGTGATGGGACTCATCGGCGCGGCCATCGGCGCGCTGCTCGGCGTCGCGCTGCAGTTCGGGCTGCCCAACGTCCTCACCGACTTCCTTCCGGTCGACGTGAAGGTCACCGCGGAGCCGACGGCCGTCGGCATGGGTCTGCTCGTCGGGCTCTGGGTGGCCCTTGCATTCGCGCTCCGTCCGCTCGTCGCGCTCCGCAACGTGAGCCCGCTCCAGACCCTGCGCCGCGAGAGCGACGTCGACGCGCTCCGTGGCGCTCGCATCGACCCGGCGCGCATCCTCGTCGCGCTCGGCATCGTGTTCAGCATCGTGGGGCTCGGCGTCGCGCGGGCCGAAGATCCGCGGCAGGGACTTGGCTTCTCCGCGGCGATCGCTGTCGCGGTGGGTGTGCTCTTCCTCGCGGCGACTGCGCTGAGCGCTGGCGCGCGCCGCGTCGTACGCCCGAGTTGGCCGTTCGTCGTGCGGCAGGGTGTCGCGAGCCTCTACCGCCCGGGCAACCAGACGCGCGCCGTGGTGCTGGCGCTCGGGTTCGGCGTCTTTCTGATGGCCACCGTCTACCAGGTGCAGGAGAACCTGCTTCGCACGGTCGACGTCAAGCTCGACGCGTCGCGCGCGAACGTCGTCTTCTTCGACGTGCAGGAGGACCAGGATGCGCCGCTCGACTCGCTCATCCGCGCGCAGGGCTTCACCGTCGTGCAGCGCACGCCGATCGTGCCGATGAAGATCGCCGCGATCAACGGTGTGACCGCCGCGCAGATGGCTACCGACACGGCGCGAGGGCGCCGCCGTCGCGCCGGGTGGGCGCTGCGGCGCGAGTTCCGCTCGACATTCCGCGACAGCCTCGTGGCGTCCGAGAAGGTTACCGCCGGTCGATTCCACACCGGCGGCTCACCACTCGCTTCCATCCCCGAAGTCTCCATCGACCGGGGCGTCGCCGAGGAGATGCGCCTCGCGCTCGGCGATACGGTCACGTGGGACGTGCAGGGCGTGCGCGTCCCCACGCGCGTGACGAGCTTCCGTGAGGTGAACTGGACGCGGTTCGAGCCGAACTTCTTCGTCGTGTTCGAACGTCGCGCACTGCAGGATGCGCCGAAGCAGTACGTGCTTCTCGCCGACGTGCGCGGCCCCACCGCGGTACCCCGGCTGCAACGCGACGTCGTCGGCAAGTTCCCGAACGTCTCCAGTCTCGACCTGACCCTGATCCAGCAAACCGTCGGTCGCGTGCTGGACAAGGTGACGACGGCCATCCGCTTCATGGCGGGGCTCAGTCTCGCGCTGGGGATTCCCGTACTCTTCAGCGCCGTGAGTGCGACCCGGCGCGAGCGGCTGCGTGAAGGCGTGCTGCTCAAGGTGCTGGGCGCGACCCGGCGTCAGGTGGGTCGCATCATGCTCTCCGAGTATCTGCTCCTCGGCGCGCTCGGCAGCCTTGTCGGGATCGTGCTGAGCGTCGGTGGCGCCTGGGCGCTCATGCACTTCGTGTTCAGGCAGCCATTCCAGCCCGCGGTGCTCCCCGCTCTGGTCGTTGCGCTGCTGATGATCCTCATCTCCGTCAGCATCGGCCTGCTCACCGGCCGCGACGTGTTCCGGGAAACGCCGATGGCGGCACTACGCGAAGCGTAGCGCCGCCATCTCAACCCCTGACGAAGCTGGTCCGTTAGGGCTCGATCGAGCTCAGAGGGATCGTGTCCCCTTGCGCACTCACGTGAGCCGCGCAGGCCAGGAACAATCCGGTCGTGAACGCCAGGATCAGGCGCTGCACGGTCGTGGGAAGCTTTTGCATAGGAACGGTGCGGCGGGGAGGAAGAAGCGAGCGCTGCCGTGCCGCTACGGCATCGTGCGCCTGCTGTGCAAATGAACTGACGCAACATAAGTCGTCGCGTCACCTTTTTCCTCTACACGGTCGGCGCGAATCGGGTCCATTCCCTTCCCGACGCCCTGGACGGGAGCGATCGGCGCCCCACGCGCAGACAGAACGAACGACCGCGGCAAGCTCGACGCGGCGGGCCGAAATTGGTAGCATTCGTCATGGATCGCGCGCCGGATCCCCTGAAGGAAGACGAGCGCCAGACCCGGCGCGACCTGCGGGCGGCCCTGGTGTTCGGCATCGTGGCTGCGACGATCGAGCTTGGGGTAATCCTGTATTTCTTCTGGTGACCCACGGCCTGAGCGCCGGGTCGACGGCGTAGCCGTTCGCGGCTCGATCCGGATCTCGGAGGACCATGCCGATGCATGTCGCGCTGCTCGCGCTCTCCTTCCAGCTCGCTCTCACCGCCCAGCCGGTGTCGCGCCCGCAGGGGCGACCCCTGCCTTCCGCCGCCGATTCGGTGCGGGATCTGCGCGTCGCCCGCTCCGCGCAGGCGTCCTTCGAGCGCGCCCGGCGATACAGCCTCCCCGAAGGTGGAGGATTGGCGGAACGATGCGACGTCCACCTCGGTCGATTCTGCTGGACCTTCAACCAATATCAGCCGGAATTTCCGCCGGAGGCCGCACAGATCTCCCGCCGGCGCGCCGAGCTCCTCGCCACACTCGACGCGCTCGCCGATCGCCGTCCCGGTGACGACTGGATCGCCGGCATGCGCGTGCACTATCGCATCGATGGAAAGTCCGCGGCGTCAGCCGACTCCATCGCTCGCGCCTGTGAGGCGACCAGATGGTGGTGTCTCGCGCTCGTCGGCTACACCCAGCATGCACTCGGCAACTCGGTCGCCGCGGAATCAGCGTTCGTCGGCGCGCTGACGTCCATGCCGGCGGCCGAGGGCTGCAAGTGGAGGAATATTGCCTTCCTGCTGCCGTCCAGCACGCGCCACTATTACGAGACGCTTTCGTGCGACACGCGGCGTCCCGTCGAGGATCGCTACTGGTTGCTCAGCCGACCGCAGCTCGCCGCGCCTGCGAACGAATGGCGAACGGAGTTCTACGTCCGTCGAGTCCTCGCCACGCTGTTCGAGCACGCGACCTCCACGATGGAAGGAGCATGGGGCGCCGACAAGGAAGAGCTGCTGTTGCGCTATGGCTGGCCGGTGGGCTGGCAGCGCTCACAGACCATGTACGGCTCCGCCGCGGACGTGAGAGTGACGGAATACGAACACGTGCCCAACTTCAACTTCGCTCCGGTTGAAGCGTTGTACGACACGAGCGCCACGGCGCAGAACGACGGCTGGGAGCTTCGGGCGCACGCACCCGAGGCGAATTACGCCCCGCGTCTGATCGCGAACGTCGCTCCGGTCGCCATGCAGGTCGCGCGGTTCCGGCGCGGCGATTCCGTGCTCGTCGTCTCCGCACACGCGGCGGCGCACGATTCACTCGGCGACGGCGCGGACGCGGTCCTCGCCGTCGCCATGCCCGACGGCACGACGCGCCGCGCATCGGCCGAAGGACGCGTCGGACGTGCGCGGTTGATGGTCGAGTCGTTTCCCGTGCTCGCAGGGGTCGAGATCACGGACACCACGATGCGCACGCTCGCTCGCGCACGCACGCTGCTTCGGGTCCCGGACAATTCGGTGGGGCTCGCGTTGTCCGACATGCTGCTGTTCCGTGCCGGCGAGGGCGCACCCGAGTCCCTTGACGCCGCGCTGGAAGCCGCGATTCCGGGCGACACGCTCTCTCGCTCGCGCCCGATCGGCATCTACTGGGAGACCTACGGCATCGCCGAATCGGGTGAGAGCTTCGACGTCGGCGTCACCGTCGAGCGCATCGATCGGAGCTGGTTCCGCGGGGCGAAGCAGCTGCTGCGACTGGCCGAGCCGGACAATCCCCTGCGTCTCCGCTGGAACGACGCGCGACCCGCGGCATCCGGCCAGCCGATCTCGCGCGCCATCTCGCTCGACCTGGCGAATCAATCGCCGGGGAAGTACCGAATCACCGTCGGACTGATCCGCGCCGACGGGAGTGTCGTCGCCAGCACCCGGGTGATCGAGCTTCGGCACTGACACCGCGCCGAAGCGTCACGCGACGACCGCGGTCAGCGCGCGCTGGTCGAGGAGCTGTGCGACACCGGAATGCTCGGCTTCGGCACGAGGCCACGAATGGTCTGCGCTGCGTCGCTGAGCCAGTTGCGCTGTGCGGTCCCTGTCGGCACGGGAGTGGAAAGCTCACCGGCGACTTCGCGATTGACGCGGCTCACGAGTGCCTGCGCTTCGACTTCGATGTCGCGCCATGCGGAAGGGTCGGGACTGACCTGTCTCGCCACGATCAGCGCGCTGCTGCACGGATGCGAGAACAGCGCGAAGTGACTCTGATGGCCCGGGTCGGGCCGCCATCCTTCGGCGACGCGGGTGAACACGTCGTCCCACTCGTCACTCCGATGGGGACGATCGATGGAGAACCAGATGTCCACCAGCTGAGCGTTGTTCCGTGAGGGCGATGTCAGCCGAGGGATCAGGCCCGTGAGCCGAGCATCCGTCTCCGCGTCGCCATCGCGATGGGTGTCTGCCGTCGACCGCAATTCTCCTCGATCCAAATGCTGCTCCTCGTCTTGCTCGTTCTGTGCGCGAGCGACGTCGGCTCGCGTGGTATCGCTCTCCGCTTCGGCATCGAAAGCGGACGTGCGCTGGGCTCGCGTGCAAGTCAGTGACCAAGAAACACAGGAGGCCCCCGCTTTCGCAAACTATCGAGACCCCCTATCGGTCACACATTCATCGGCGGTTGCGGTTCGACGCGAATTGTCGCGCCCGCTTCGTGGGACAATCGGCGACGTAGCGAAGGGCTGGCATGCGATTGGCAGCGAAGGCCGCACGCAAGGCCGCACGACCCGCGTCCGACGTCCCCGGACCGGTATCGAGCCCCGAAGCACCGATCGCCAAGGAGAAGTCATGTACGAGAAGCCGGAAGTGAAGCGGTTCGGGAGTCTCCGAGAGCTCACGCAGGGCGGTGGTCCCGCAGGTGCCGGTGACGCCACCAACGTGTATCACCGCTCGTAAGTCGCGCTGACCGGCATCGAGCCGGCAACGCGGGGCAAGGTCCCTTGGTGAGCGATCACTGGGGGACCTTTGTCACGACGGTCGGCCGCCCGCTCCGCTCGACGCCCATCCTCTCAGAAGCGGACCGTCACGCCCTGGCCGCGCGTCGTCGGGAAGCGGCGCACCTGCTCGCCGTAACGAAGGCTCAACGGGTTCCCGAGTCGCGAGATCAGCGTCGCCTCGACGAGGCGCCGATCGCGCCACGACAATGAGACCTCGAATCCTCCGCGCGCTCGCAACCCGCTGACTCGGCCCTCTGGCCACGCGGAGGGCAGCGCAGGAAGCAGCTCGATCTCGCCGGCGTGACTCTGCACCAGCATCTCGATCATCCCGGCCGCCGCGCCGAAGTTGCCGTCGATCTGAAATGGCGGGTGCGCGTCGAACAGGTTGGGGTACACGCCGCCACCCTTGTATTCCGTCGCTCGACTCCCCGTGAGCGTGAGGAGGTTGGCGAGCAAGCGGTGCGCGTGATCTCCGTCGTGCAGCCGAGCCCAGAAGTTGATCTTCCACGCCATCGACCAACCCGTTCCGCCGTCGCCGCGGAAGACGAGCGATCGCCGAGCCGCCGCGTACACATCAGGCGTGCCGCGCGCGGTGATCTCTCGGCCAGGATGCAATCCCCACAGATGCGACACGTGACGGTGCTCGTTCGTCGAGTCGTCGCGGTCCTCCAGCCACTCCTGCAGCTGCCCGAGGCGCCCGATCCGATTTGGTGCGATCCTCGCCCGCGCGGCAACCAGTCGCGCGCGTAGCGGTCCATCGGTTCCGAGCGTCTCGCTCGCCTCGATCACGCTGGCGAACAGATCGCGGATGATCGCGTGATCCATCGTCGGCCCCATCACGAGCCCGCCCTGCTCCGGCGAGTTCGACGGGCCAGACACGAGCCGGCCCGATCGCGGATCGACGCTCAGTTGGCCGAGAAAGAACAGCGCCGCACCGCGCATGACCGGATACGCCGTGTCGCGCAGAAAAGCACGGTCACCTCCGAAGTCCCAGTGCATCGCGAGATGCTGGGCGAGCCACGCGCCGCCCGTCGGCCAGATGCCGTGGTTCGAGTTGTTGATCGGCGCAGTGCCGCGCCAGATGTCCGTGTTGTGGTGGAGCACCCAGCCCTGCGCTCCGTAGTGCTCGCGCGCCGTGGCGCGGCCCGTCACCGCGACGTCGCGCAGGAGGTGAAACAGCGGCTCGGTGAGCTCGGCGAGATTCGCTGGCTCGGCGAGCCAGTAGTTCATCTCCGTGTTGATGTTGACCGTGTACTTGCTGTCCCACGGCGGAGTGTTGCTGTCGTTCCAGAGCCCCTGCAGGTTGGCGGGTTGTCCGCCTGCGCGGCTCGAAGCGATCAGCAGATAGCGGCCGTAATCGAAGAACAACGCGTCGAGCCCGGGATCCGGGATCTGTTTCGCGCGAAGCACGCGCCGATCGGTCGGCACATCGGGCGCAGTGGTCGCACCGAGCTCGAGGCGCACGCGTCGGAACAACGCCTGGTGGTCGGCCACGTGCGCGGCCAGCAGCGCGTCGAATCCCTTTGTTCGCACGCGCGACATCGTCGCATCGTTGCGCGCGATCGGGTCCGCCGAGACGTCCGCGTAGTCGACGAAGTTCGTCGCGCCCGCGAGCAGCACCGTCGCTGTCGTCGCGCCGCGGACGGTGGCGGAGCTGTCGGTGAACGTCGTCTCGCCGCCGTCCGCACGAACGAGGAGACGTGCTTCGAACTCGATCACGCCGTCCTCCACCATCCCCTGCATCGAGAGCTGGCCGCCGCCGAGCGACTTGCGGAGATGCCACTTGTGCGCGCTCGTCGGCGTGACGGAGAAGGAGAGGCGGCCCGGCTGGTCGGCGCGAAGCTGCATCACCACCACCCCGTCGGGATGGCTGGCGAACACCCGGCGCTCGTACGTCACGCCGTCACTGCGAAAGCGCGTCGTCGCCACCGCGCTGTCGAGGTCGAGCTCGCGCCGGTACGCCTGGACCTTCGTGGAATCGATCGACGGAAAGTCGATGCGAAGGTCCCCGAACGCCTGATACGCTCGCTGCCGCAGCGGTGCGCTCATGAAGTGCACCTGAGCGAGCGCTTCCGCCTCGGCCTGGCGTCCGGCGTAGAGCAGCTCGCGGATGCGCGGCAGGTAGCTCTTCGCTCCCGGACGCGCGTAGTCGTGGGGGCTGCCCGTCCAGATCGTCGACTCGTTGAACTGGATCCGCTCTCGCGCGATGCCGCCAAACACCATCGCGCCGAGTCGGCCGTTGCCGACCGGCAGCGCCTCGACCCACTGCGTGGCGGGTGCGTCGTACCAGAGCAGCTGTGAACGAGCAGTGGTCTGTGGCCGGGCGGGTGCCACAGCGAGGCCCAGCAGGCAACCAGCGAGGAGCCGTCGAACGAGTCTCACGAGATGCGATGGAGGGTGGCGATGACGCGGAGCCGCGAGTCTACCATCGCACACCGCGCTCAGGAAGCTCGCTGCTTCCTGAGCGCGGTGGTCATTCATACCGGGATCTTTCTCTCCGTGGCGTTCTGCATCATCTCCTTCCCGAGCGGATAGCCCTTCTTTCCCACGATATCTGCCAGGTTTTCGCCCTTCAAGTATGGGTGCGCCCTTTTTCCTTGTCCTTCTTCATCGCGACGACCGCTCTCTCCAGCATCGCCCTGGCTTGCTTTTGCGTGCCGTATTTCGCTTGAGCCGCCGCGGCCGAGCCTGGAGCGAGAGTAGCCAGCACTGCTGCGGCCGTTCCGATGACGAATACAAGTCTGCGCGTCATGATCTCCTCCACCGGTGAGCGAAGAGGTTCTGCGCGCGTGCGGCTCGATCCTCATCCGCTTTTCGGTCCGCGAAACGATCCAGTGTCTGCCCGTGACCGTCAAGCCGGCGCGCCCACAGGATCGGACCTGCGCCGTTCGTCCCGCACATGGCGCGGGCCAAGGCGACCTTCGTCGCCTCAGCGCCTCGGGGTGCGACACCTCCCGGTAAAGGGATCACAAAATGAAAACCCCGCTCGACATCTAAGTCGCAGCGGGGTCATCAGTTCTGCTAGTGGGCCTGGGTAGAGTTGAACTACCGACCTCACGCTTATCAGGCGTGCGCTCTAACCACCTGAGCTACAGGCCCGGCTCGGGCTGAGCTTTGAAAATTAGCCGACGCGCGGAATCGAGTCAACGACGCCCCGACGACGAAGAACGCGCTCGCGACGACGCACCTCACCGCGTCGATGCCGACGCGCCGCCCCGCAGAACGAGCGCAACCGTCGGATCCACCGGATACCGCCCGAACTTCCCGCCGTAGATCGCCAGCCCGCCCGGCAGCGCATCCGATACCTCGAGCCGCACGACGAAGCTCCCGGTGCGCGACGCCTCCTCCAGCGCAGCCGGCGGAATCGACACGCGCAGCAGCTCGCCGTACGACCCCGCCTCGCGCAGGAACCGGTCGCGCAGCTGCGAATGCCAGGACAGGATGCCGCGATGGTCCGCCGGATCGTCCGCGAGCTCGTACCGACCCGCGAGACGCCCGTTGATCCACGCCGTCACCGCGCTCGGGTACGGGCGCTCACCCGTCATCGGATACGCGTTGCGGTTGCGACTGGGGTCGTGCAATCCGCCACCGCGCATGTAGTCGCCGCCACCGCCCGCGGTGGTGTCGCGGTCCTTTCCGTACAACTGCTTCGCCGACGCCTCGACGAGGAACGTCCCCTGCTCTACCTCCGCGCGCGTCACGCCGGCCGGCCAGGGAATCCGATATTCCACGTAGCCCGCACCGGTGCCGTTCACCTTGAGGCCGTCGAGCACCGTCCAACCCTTGTTCGACCAGTGTGACGCGCTGACTTCACGTGCGGCCACGCTCGACGTTCGCACGCGCCGTCCGTCGGCGCGCCGCTGCTCCGTGCGCGGCGCGCCTTCGACCACGAACGTCGTGAAGTTGTGATGAAGCGCCGAACCAGCACGATCCTCGAGCCGCACGGAGAGCACCGCCACCGCCGGCTCGTCGGGCATCGTCACCGCGAGCGGCGCGAGGGCCTCCGACATGAACGGACGGAACGCCAGCCCGCGGGTTCCGCTTGCGTACGTGCGCCGCTCGCCGAGCGAATTCCAACCGTACAGCTCCCAGCGCAGGGTGAGCGAATCGCCGGCTGGCCGATCGTCGGCGAGGAGCGACGCCCACAGCGGCACACTCACCGAGTTGCCGGCGCGGACCGCCGTACTCAGGTCGCCCCCGACCGCCACGTAGTACGGTGAGTGGAAGTCTCGCAGCGTCATCCCGCTGACGAGATCTCCAACGCCGGTCTCCTTCTTCGAGCGATCGAATCGCCAGTAGCCGTTCCACTCGTTGATGACGTCGTGGTGCTCGGTGTACAGCCAGCCGGCCATCGCGGGATGACGACGGAACGCGTCGATCGCGCGATGATAATCCCAGCTCCAATCCACGTCGCCCGTGCTGCCGGTGTACCCCCACACGTTGCCGAACTCCGAGTTCATCATCGGCTGGCGCGACTGGCTGTAGCCTTTCTCGAAGTTCCACGGCGAACCGGCGAAGGTGCTGTCGGTGATGAGCCGCAGGCGCTCCTCCCACTGCCAGCCCGGGAGGTACTCGTGCCACGAGTTGATGTCCGTCTCGGTGTGTCCGCGCCCGCAGCAGGGCGAGTTGTCTTCCACCAGCCGCGTCGCGTCGAGCGATTTCGCCAGGCGCACCGACTCCACGACGCGCCGCTGCGTCTCGGGGAGGTAAACGTCCTTGCCGTTCACCTTCGACAGTAGTCCCCACGCCTCGTTATATGAGATCCACGCGAAGATGGCCGGATGGTTGTAATCGCGATCGATCATCGCGCGCATTGCGTCGTCGTGCTCGCGAAATGCCGTGTCGGTCGGCGGGCCCCACCAGTTCGGAACGTCGGCCATGATGAGCACACCGAGCTTGTCGGCCCAGTACAACTTCCTCGGCGTCTCGATCTTGATGTGCTCGCGGAGTCCGTTCAATCCGATCTGCCGCGCGCGAAGGATCTCCATGCGCGTGAAGGAGTCGCTCGGGAATGTGTAGTATCCGGTCGGATGGTAGGCCTGATCGAGCGCGAGCTCCAGGTACACGGGCTTGCCGTTGATCGCCACGTACGGGTGCTTCGTTCCCGGCAGATCGGTCACCGAGATCGTGCGCATGCCGAAGTAGGTGCGTACCGAGTCGGTGACGACGCCCGGGCCCGCCACGGTGGCCGAGACCTCGTGCAGGAAGGGATCCTCGAGCGACCAGAGTCGAACATTGGGAAGCCGCAGCTCCATGCGCGCCGACGTCGCTCCGCGCCTGATCCGCTGCGTCGCCGTCGGCGCGCCCGAGACGTTGGTCGCCACCACGCGCAGCGTCAGGTCGCGCGGCGCGGGTTCGCTGAGCCGCGCATCGACGACCGCCACGCCGCGGCGGAGATCGGGGGTGAAGTGGACCGATGCCAGCGGGGCGGTGCCGCGTGCTTCCAGATACACCGTCTGCCAGAGTCCGCGTGCCTGTCCGTACCCCTGCTTCCCTTCGAGCTTGAACGGATGCGGGCGATCGTCGACGCGGATCGCGACACGCTGCGGCGCACCGTATCGTGCGCCCGCCGTGAGCTCCACGGAGAACGGGACGTAGCCGCCCTGGTGCTCGCCCACCTTCGTGCCGTCGAGCCATACGGAGGTTCGCCAGTCCGATGCACCGACGACGAGGTAAATCCGCCGCCCACGCCAGCGCTCGGGAATCGTGATCGACCGGGAATACCATCCGATCTCCGAGCTGTCGGGCACGCCAGACGCTGGCGCGCCCCACGAGAACGGCACGAGAATCTGCCGCGGCGAGGGGAGCTGTCCGCCGGACCAACCGGCGCGCTCTCCGTCGTCTCCTTTGTCGAACGCGAAATCCCACCGTCCGTTCAGGTTCTGCCACTCCGCTCGTTCGAAGTCGGGGCGAGGGTGCTCCGGCAGCGGGATCGAGTCGCGGGGTGACTGCTGCGCTCGCATGACAGGAGTGATGGCCAGCAACGCAGCCAGCGCGGCTCGAGCGGCTCGCGGAACGAACATGACGGCTCCTTTTCGGTCGGTGTTGATGCGGTATCGCACTCTGCTCGCGGCATGTCAACGCCCGCGCTGGCGATTGCGGCGACCCTTCGAGCATCTCGTCGTCGCCGGTACCCGACCGTCGTCAGGGCACGGCCGCAGACGCGTCCCGCTGCAGCGTGATCGCCGGCAGCTCCACCACCGTGTCCGCATCTCCAGCGATCACGACGTCGACTTGCGGCGGCGCGGCGATGCCAAGCGCAGTCGCGGACGATGGAGCGACCGTCAGGCGATAGCGGCCCGGTCGCACTCGGCTGATGTAGAAGGCCCCGTCGCTGAACGTGCGCGCCGTGTACATCCCACCCCCGTCGACGTCACGCAGCTCCAACCCGACGCCCGCCGTCGTGGCGAGCTTCGCTCCCGGCACGAGCACCCCCGTAAGCTCGCGCGTGCGCACCAGACCGAACTCGATCTGAGTGTACTGCTGTGGGGACGGACGGAGCGCACGCGCCGGGAGCGCCGGTACCCACCCCGGATCTTCGAGCGACAGCGTGTCGATGCGAACGTTCACCGTCTCGTACGGCAGCACGTTCCACATGGAGTAGCGTCCGAGCGCGTCCGTTCGCGTCACGAGTCCGCCGACGCGCACCGTGGCACCGGCCACGGGCTCGTCGGCTGCGCCGAGCTTGCCGTCACCGTCGACGTCTCGAAACACGTGACCCTCGACTCCCGACAGTCCCAGGCCACCGTACTCCAGCGGCGTGGCGTGCCGGACGGATCCGAACGCGACGGCACCGCTGGCCGAATAGCCACCGTCGAGCTGCTGGCCATGGCGCATCATCCGTCCGATGACGCGTCCGAGTCCGAGCGCATACGATCCGGAGACCGTCAGCTGCGTTCCGCCCAGGCCGGGCGCATGTCGCATCGCGACGCTCACGAATCCTCGACCGGGTTGCAGCGAGATCGCGCCCTCCCACTGCACCAGCTCACCACGCTGCATCCCCGCTTCCAGGCGCACCACCGGATAGGCCAGC
Organism: Gemmatimonadaceae bacterium; assembly: GCA_045804245.1. Taxonomy (GTDB): domain Bacteria; phylum Gemmatimonadota; class Gemmatimonadetes; order Gemmatimonadales; family Gemmatimonadaceae; genus AG11. Next base: position 23,316 of record JBJMNN010000091.1, read on the forward strand.
CGCCGGAAGATGCCGTTGCCGAGCCAGATCGTCGGCGCCAAGCGCACCAGCGCCGCTCGTGGCGAGATGGTGTCGGCCATGGCGAACGGATCCGATTGAAGGCCGACCTCGAGCATTCCGACGCGGATCGGCGCGGTTGCCGAAACGTCCCATCGTCCCTCGCCGCCGTGCTGAGGTGCCTCCAGTCGCGACGACAGCAGGAACGCGCGCTGGGTCATGCGCGGGAGAATCCCGCGAAGTCGCATCGTCGATTGGGCGAACCACATCGCGTCGTCGTCGGCGGTGATCGCGACACCGCCCTCGCCGGGCATGTTGAGTCCAGCCGTCACATCGCCGCTCAGGTGCGAATCGCTGAAGCTCTGCACGCTGCCGCGCAGGTAGGATCCGCGTCTCGCCTGCACGCCCGCGGTCCATCCCGCCGCGGGCAGGTAGCTCACGGCACCGTATGGGCGCAGCGCTCCCCACACGCTGTCGCGCTGCGCGTCTGCGCCCGCCTGCACCGTGAGCGAACGCGTGACGCCGTGGCGAAGGTCGGCGTACCACATGCCGGTGCACTGCTGCATGCACCGCCCTGCCCCCGCGGCGTACTGCCATTCGCCGCCGCGCAGCTGCTCGATCGGGATCACGTAGGAGACGCTCGATTCCACCACTTCTCCTGCCGGCCCATACAGCCGAACGCGCAACGGTGTGGTGCCGTAGCGAAGCGGTATGCTCATCGGCGTCGTGCGATCGTCGTCGGCGAATCCAACGAGACGGGCGCCCTCGTAGACCTCGTACTCCCATCCAGGTGGGAGAGGTCGCGAGAACGCGACATCGTCGAACCGCAGGCCGCGCACGAACGGCGCGTTCGTCAGCGTCATTCCCTGTATCGGCCGTGCTTCGGCGCCCTCGCCGAGGACGTTGCCGATCTGCACCTGGTGCAGCCAGCGGCGTGCGGGAAATACGCGGCGGTAGGTGAGCTCGCGGTTCGAGACGCCGACGCCCCCCTCGACGGCGCCGACGCTCATCATGCCGTGCAGCTGCAGCATCCCGCCCATCAGGCCCATTCCGCCGCGGAGATCGACCGTCGAAGGGCCAGTCGAGCGTCTAAGTGGGCCGCCCATCGCCCACTCCATCACGCCGGCGCCGCTTCGCGCTCGGAAGGGAACGCCGGACGGCTCATCATCGTCGTCCGCGGACGCGAGCATCGCTTCCTGCCGCCGGCGCTGGCGCGCATCGAGCTTGATCTGCGCCGGAAAGCCGCCGTCGCGCCTGATCTGGATCGACAGGGTGCCGAGGTCGACGTCGACCGCGCCCTCGATCAGCTCGGCCAGGCGGTTGGCGGCGACGAACACCCGCGTACCATCGACGTGGACGTCGTCGGAGTCGAGCGGTGTGATCGCCGAGACCTCGAGACGACGCGTCCCGGACCACCACAGACTCGCCGTCCCGATCCCGCCGGGACGCGTCACGTGCAGCACGCCGCTGTCGGACGAGATACGGTAGGGCACCGCCAGCGGGTCGAGCATCGCCTGCACCGGCACGAGGAACTTGCCGCGTGGCGTGACGAGCACCGCTACGGAGCTCTGCGGCAGTCCCGCCGCGACGACGTCGAACAATCCCTCTTCCCAGCCAGTGGGGACGTGCTGCTGCGCGCGGAGAGGCGCGACGCACAGCGCTGTGAGGTAGAACGGAACGAGGAGTGCGCGAAGACCGTCGGTGCACGCTCGCCCGATCGAGCGACTGCTTCGATCGCGCGGCCGCTCGATGCGGGCAGACTCGAGCTCGCGCGGCGGCATCAGCACTCAGTTGACGACGAGCAGCACTCCGATCGAGGCCGTGTAGGTCCCCTGTCGTTGCGTCGTCGAAGGAGACGCGATGCCTCCCAGGTACACCTGATACGTATCGAAGGCGTACACCTTTCGGCCCGGCTGGTACCGCGTGGGGTTGTCACGAAACGTCGGGGTGCTGACCGGGTTCCAGGTCACGTACGAGGCGAGCACGCACGCCCCGCTCGTGTCGATCTCGCAGAGGCCGGCGAAGTTTCCGTTGAAGCTCAGCGGGATCGAGTCGCCAGCGGGCCCGTTGAGCTGCGTCGGCAGGGTAAAGCTGATGTCGACCGATTTCCGGCTCTTCACACCGGCGATGCGGAACTCTGCTCCGGCACTCGTGCGTGGCAGGACCGTCACCGTCGTCGTTCCAGGGACGATCACGCCGAATTGGAGGGCACGCGTCCCGGTCCCGGTCAGCGGCAGCGAGAGGATGTTCGCCGTGGTGGCGATGCCCGCCGTGATCTGCCCTTCGACTCGCGCCGACCATACTCCGAAGAGGAGCACGAGCAGCGGGAGCGAGCGACCCAGCACGGACACCGCGCGTCGCACGATCAGTGAACTCCCACGGTACCCTTCACGGCGTCCGTCCTGGTCGGACCCTGCGACGGAAGGTCAGGCCGCTCCGTGTCGGCCAGGTAGCGGACCGTGTACGCGCCCGCGGGGAGGGGTGAACCGGTACGAAGCACGAAGCGACGGCGCAGCGAGCGATACACTGCGGCCACGTCCTCGACTTCGGCGACCGTCGCGCCCGAAGCGTTCACGAGCTCGGCGCGGATGCGTCCGAGGAAGGCAGCGTTGTTCTCGCGCTTGAGATCGAGGGTGAATTGCACGCTGTCACCCATCCGGCAGGCCTCGGCGGCGGCGATCGAGATGCCGGTCTTGACGTCGCCCTTATGAAAGAAGACCGCCGTGGCCAGCGTCGTCTCGAGCGCCAGCTGCATGCGAACGTTGCCCTGACTCTGCTCGATCGGCGGCTCGCCGCCACGCGACTTCACGAGCACGCGGCCCCAGTACTCGCCATTGGCGGCAGCGGCGGGCATCGCCACCATCACGCGCACCACCTGGCGCTGGCCGGGCTGGAGCACCAGCCTCCGCGGAAAAACACGCAGGAACGACGTGAGCGACGGCTCGCCGGCCGCGGCGCTGTCGAGGATGTCGACGCGCAGCACGCCGGCGGTATCTGAAACCGGATAGCCAAAGGCGATCGAGAGCTCGATCTCTTCGGGGCGCGAGCCGGTGTTGATGAGCGTCAGCAGCGCCGACGGATTCCGCGAGGTGATGTAGAGCGCCGTCGGACTCACGGTCACGGCGTGAGCGGTCACTGCAGAGACGGCGACGAATGCGATCACCACCATCACGGTGCTCAGCACGCGCGCGACGGCGCGTACGACGCCAGTCGGCAGCGAAAGCAGCGCGGCCACGGCAAGGATTGCCGCGAGCGTGCGAGCGAGCGCACGCGCGACTCGCTCGGCGAGGGGACGATCGGTCGGGAGCTGCGGAAGGGTCAGCATGCGAGGATTCACGTGCCCGGGTGATTGACCAGAAGCGCGACGCGAGCGGTGTAGTGCCCAGTGCGCGTTGCGGCCGAGGTGACGGCCGTTCCCCCCAGGACGAGCAGCACTGTACGGTCGTTGCCGAGTTGGACCCGGTTGACCTGCAGTGGATCGAGTTGTTTCAGCGTGGTTCCGCTGGTGGTGATCAGCGCGGCGTCGCTCGAGGAGAAGGTGAGCGGGATCCGGTCCCCCGTCGGTGTCTCGAGCGCGCTCGGAAGCACGAGCGTGACGTCGATGGGCCCGTTGCCCGCCAGAGCGACCACGGCACGGCGCGTGGCATCGGTCACCGGAACCACCTCTCGCAGTCCAGGCAGGAGCAGCCCGAAGGCGAGACTCTGTACGGGGCTGATGCTGACCGTCTGCTTCGACTGCGCGGTGACGAGCATCGGCCATGACGCGAGGATCAGGGCGAGCATCGCGGCGAGCCCTGTCCTCGGCGTCATCGGTCGATCATCCCGTGATCTACCAGTTGCTCAACAGCGTCAGTTCGGCGTGGCGGTGACGCGGATCGTGCCGGAGTACGTACCGGGCGCGATGTTGGTCTGGCCCGCTGCCAGGGTGCCGTTGAAGATCACGTACTCGGTGCGGGTGCTGGCTGGGGCAACGAGCGTGAGCTGCGCGCCGGTGTTGTTGCAGTTCGCGAAGGCGCTCGTGATCGCCGCGCTCGTGGTGCCGACGCCGCAGGTGTACGTAGGCTGCAGGTTGCCGGCGGGGCCGCTGAGCTGACCCGTGGTGGCGCCGTCGGGAAGCGAGTAGATGACACCGACGTTGCGCGAGAGCGGGATGTAGCCCGACGCGGTGGCGCCCGTGCCCGGCGTGACGCTGCCGAAGTTCAGCGCGCTCGGCGTACCGAACGAGAAGACGGTGGCGATGTCGGCCGACGCGGCGATGGAGCCGGTGATCGCCTGCGCGCGGGCGACGGAGGGGAGCGCGATGATCGTCAGCGCAGCGAGAAGGCGGAGCGAGCGATTCACGGATGACTCCTTGTGGATGATCGGGTGGGATGATCGGAGGGAAGATCGAGCGTATCGGGCTCTACAGTGATCTGACGCTTGAGAGACGCTGGTGTATCGGAAGATGTCACCTTTTGCAGCGTCGACCGGCGAGTGCAGAAATTGATCAGGTTCTTTGCAGTCCCAGCCTTAGCGGGAATCGGGCCAGGACAAAAGGCGCTTTTCGATGCGATCGTCTGTTGGGACGCGGGTGCATCCCAGTCCCATCGGTGCCGGAATGGCAGGCGCCTGCCGCCAGTGGGCAGGATGACCGGAGGCCGCAGGATTTCGATCGTGAGCTCGGTCCGGGTGACCGTAATCGGCGGCCGCTTGGGCGGTCAGTATTACCGTCACTCGGTGGGTCAACCGTGATTACGGGGGCCGAGTGTTCGAAGTGCCGGCGTGAGCTGTCGTAATCTCTTACAGTTCTACCGAACCAGCGCCGGCGTGAGTGACCCGCGAGAGGCGTGCAGATCGCCTACATTCGGGCAAAATGCCAGAGCGTTAGGTGGCGTCTGGCTTCTGGAGGTCGCGACACGCGGGCGGGCGGACCCAGCGCCGGGCATCGATTGGGCGAAAACGCACGATGCCCCGGTCTGCGCTGGGCAGACCGGGGCATCTATGCAGGCAATCGAGTGTGTGTGTGCGTGGATGGCGCGACTACGTGATGACTTTCCCCGCCCCGAGCGTGTGGGCCCGGAGTGGTTACTCGTCGATCCGTTAAGGAGGTGATCCAGCCGCAGGTTCCCCTACGGCTACCTTGTTACGACTTCGCCCCAGTCACTGCGCTCGCCTTCGGCCGCTTGCTCTGGCTTGCTCCAGTTGCGACACGGACTTCGGGCGCTCACAGCTTCCATGGCGTGACGGGCGGTGTGTACAAGGCCCGGGAACGTATTCACCGTGGCGTAGCTGATCCACGATTACTAGCGATTCCAGCTTCATGCCGTCGAGTTGCAGACGACAATCCGAACTGAGGCGGGGTTTACGGGATTGGCTCGCCGTTGCCGGCTCGCGACCCTCTGTCCCCGCCATTGTAGCAGGTGTGTAGCCCTAGACGTAA
>JBJMNN010000092.1:0-7589 GCA_045804245.1 Gemmatimonadaceae bacterium
ACTGCGACGGCACCTTCACCGAGTCGATCGCTCGGGCGACCGGGCATACCAGCCGCTTCTCGATGGGAGTGGACGCGGCCGACGTGAACGACGACGGCCGCCCGGACCTGATGGTGGTGGACATGCTCCCCGACGAGGAGTCGATCCTCAAGACGTCGGCGAGCACCGAGGACTACGCGCTCGCCGAGCTGCGCACCCGCGCCGGATACCATCCGCAGTTCGCCCGCAACACGCTGCAGCTCAACCGGGGCGACGGCCGGTTCAGCGAGATCGGGTTGCTCGCCGGCGTGCACGCCACCGACTGGAGCTGGGCGCCGCTCCTCGCCGATCTCGACGACGATGGGCGGAAGGACCTCTTCGTCACGAGCGGCATCTATCGTCGCCCGAACGATCTCGACTACATCGACTTCGTCGGCCAGCCGTCGGTGCAGGCGGCGCTGTCCGACACGATCACGTCGGCGAACCTCGGGCTGGTGCGCCGGATGCCGCACGTCCCCGGCCGCAACCGGGCCTTCCGCAACGCGGGCGACCTGCGCTTCACCGACGTGTCGCACGCGTGGGGGCTCGACGGCCCCGGCTTCTCGAACGGCGCGGTGTACGTCGATCTCGACAACCGCGGGACGCTCGACCTCGTCGTCAACTCGATCGATGCGCCTGCCGCGATCTACCGCAATCGCGGCCGGAGCCAGAACGGAAACGGATCGCTCACCGTGACGCTGCGCGGCACGGCCGGAAACACGTCGGGCATCGGCGCCAAGCTGTTCGTCCGGAGCGGCGGACGCACGCAGCTCGTCGAGCAGTCGCCGACGCGCGGGTTCCAGTCGTCCGTCGACCCTCGGCTGCACGTCGGGCTCGGACGTGCCGCGGCCGCCGACACAGTCACCGTGGTCTGGCCGGATCGGCGCTTCCAGGTGCTGACCAACGTGCCGGCGAACCGGCCGCTCGTACTGTCGCAGAAGGACGCGACCGGCCGGTGGTCGCCGCCTGCGCCCGCACTGCCACTCTTTCGCGACGTGTCGGCCGAGCGCGGCGCTGACGTCGCGCACGTCGAGAACGCGTTCGTCGACTTCGAGCGCGAGCCACTCATGCCGCGCCTGCTCTCGACCGAAGGGCCGGCACTCGCCACCGCCGATGTCGACGGCGACGGGCTCGACGATCTGTTCCTCGGCGGCAGCGTGCGGCACGCGGGGCGGCTGCTCCTGCAGGGGCGCGACGGCACCTTCCATCCCAGCGAGCAATCGGCCATCGCCGCCGACAGCATCGCCGAGGACGTGGACGCTGTCTTCTTCGACGCGAATGGGGATGGCTCGCCGGATCTGTACGTCGTCAGTGCAGGGAATCAGTTCGAGATCGCCGCCGCTCCGATGCGCGGCCGTCTCTACCTGAACGACGGTCACGGTCGCTTCACCCGCGACGCCGCCGCCATCCCCGAGCTCTACGACAACGGCGGATGTGTCGCGGCGGGCGACTTCGACGGCGACGGACACGTCGATCTCTTCCTCGGCAGCCGCTCCGTTCCGGGTCGATACGGCGCCTCGCCGAAGAGCCATCTGCTGCGCAACGACGGGCATGGCAGGTTCGCCGACGTCACCGAGGAGCGCGCGCCAGGCCTCGGCGAGGCTGGGATGATCACATCCGCCGCGTGGTTCGACTACGATGGCGACCACCGGCTCGACCTCGTGGTGGTGGGCGAGTGGACACCGGTGCGCGTGTTCCATCAGGAGCAGGGACGCCTGGTCGAGCGGACGACGCAGGTGGGGCTCGAGGGAAGCGAGGGTTGGTGGAACACGGTCACGGTCGCGGACGTGAATGGCGATGCAAAGCCGGATCTCGTGCTCGGCAACCTCGGCCTCAACTCGTTCATCACCGCGTCGCGCAACGCACCGGCGCGACTCTACCTCGGCGACTTCGCGCACGATGGAAAGCTCACGCCGATCCTCACGCTCTCGCGCATCGACGGAGATCATCCGGTGGCCGGCCGCGACGAGCTCGCGCGGGCCATCCCGGCGCTGCGCAGCCGCTTTCCCACCTACGCGTCGTTCGGCGCGAGCACGATCGACAAGATCGTCCCAGCGGCGGACCTCCGCGCAGCGCGAACGCTCGTGGCGCACACGCTCGCCAGCGCCATCGCACGAAACGACGGACGCGGACGGTTCGTGCTGCAAGCTCTGCCCGTGGAAGCGCAGTTCGCGCCAGTCAATGCAGTGCTCGCGGATGACTTCGACCGGGACGGCCGCATCGACCTGCTGCTCGGCGGCAACTTCCATGGCGTGCCGCCGATCCAGGGAGGCTACGACGCGAGCTACGGGCTGCTCCTGCGCGGCATGGGAGACGGACGCTTCGCCGCGATGGACATAACGCAGAGCGGCGTCGAGCTCACCGGTCAGGTGCGTCGCATGCGATCACTGCGCACCGCGGACAATCCGCTCGTGGCCGTCGCGCGGAACGACGACCGATTGCTGATGTTGCAGGCACGCCCTCTCAACCGCATCCACTCGACGGAGTGAACATGACCGTGACATCCCAGCACGCGCGGCATCATCCCGTCACGCCCGCTGTGGCGACACTCGTCGCCGCGCTGGCGCTCGGCTGTCAGACCGCCGCGCGCACGGAGACCGCCGCACCGGCGTACGGTCCGCCGACCGCCGCGCGCCTGTACGACGCCTCGAGCGATCTCGGCCCGCTGTTCCACGACGTCCAGATGGCGCGCGTCTTTCCCGACTCCAAGACGTTCGTCGACTCGCGTCCTCGCGCGGCGCCGGCCGAGATCGTGGCGCTCTACGCGAGAGAGCGCACGCGCCCCGGATTCGACCTCGCCGGCTTCGTGCACGAGCACTTCGACGCGCCACCGCCCGCCGCGGTGGCTGCACGCTCGGACACGACACAATCCATGGACGCGCACATCCGTGAACTGTGGCCGTCGCTGACGCGACCGGCCCAGCTGGCCGATCCGCACTCGTCGCTCATCCCGCTGCCGGGACCGTACGTGGTGCCAGGAGGCCGCTTTCGCGAGGTCTACTACTGGGACTCGTACTTCACGATGCTCGGCCTGATCGAGGACGGCCGGCTCGATCTCGTGAAGAACATGCTCGACGGCTTCGCATCGCTCGTGCACACCGTGGGCCACATCCCGAATGGCAATCGCACCTACTACCTGAGCCGCAGCCAACCGCCCTTCTTCGCTGCGATGGTCGGCCTCTATGCGACCGCAGCGGACACCAACCGCGCGCTCGAGTACCTGGGCGCGCTCGAGGCGGAGCATGCGTTCTGGATGGCGGGCGCCGATTCCGTCGCGCCCGGAACGGCGGTGCGACGCGTCGTTCGGTTGCGTGATGGCAGCTTGCTGAATCGATACTGGGACGATCGTCCGGAGCCGAGGCCGGAGTCGCACCGCGAGGACTACACGCTCGCGCAGCGTGTCCCCGAGTCGGAGCGCCCCGCGCTGTACCGCAACATCCGCGCGGCGGCCGAGAGCGGGTGGGACTTCTCGAGTCGCTGGATGCGCGATCCATCCGATCTGCGCACGCTCGAGACGACTGAGCTCGTGCCGATCGATCTCAATAGCCTGCTGTATCACGCCGAGCGTACGATCGCCGCGCTGCGCCGCGCGCGGGGCCGCGCCGGGGACGCCGCGGTGGCAGCACAGTACGCGGCGGCAGCGGAGGCTCGGCGTCGTGCGCTGCTCGCCGCGGCGTACGATTCCGCGAGCGGATTCTTCTACGACGTGCGATGGCGGACTGGCGCTCGTGTGACGGACCGCCCGACCATGGCGGCAGCCGCGCCGCTGTTCTTCGGTCTGGCGACTCCCGAGCAGGGCCGCGCGGTGGCCGCGCGGCTCGGGCGAGAGTTCCTCGCGCCGGGCGGCTTCGTCACGACGCTCGTAAAGTCCGGGCAGCAGTGGGATGCGCCGAACGGCTGGCCGCCATTGCAGTGGATGGGCGTTCAGGGGGTGCGTGCCTACGGTCGCGAAGACATCGCCACCGACGCGCGAACGCGGTGGCTCGCGCTCAATCGCCGGACGTACCTCGTGACCGGAAAGATGACGGAGAAGTACGACGTGACCGATCTGTCGAAGCGAGCGGGTGGCGGAGAATACCCGGCGCAGGACGGCTTCGGCTGGACCAACGGCGTCGCGCGCGCGATGTCGGCGCAGGAGGCGACACAGCGCGTTCCCGCGGCGCCTCGGCCGTGACGCGTCTCGGCGTCACGGCCGTGCGCAGCCTCGCGGCGCTACGGCGCGGTGCGCGTCAGCTCGATCACGTACGTGCGACGCGCGTCGAGCGTCGGGAGCGGCGCGTACGCGTGCAGGGCGCCCCCCGTGACGACGTCGAGCGCCGCCGTCGCCGCGCCGTCGAGCAGATCGCGCGTCGCGTAGCGGGCGGACCCAAGAGCCCTGTCGCCGGACGAGATGGTGACTCCCGAACGCGGTGTGGTCGCGAGATTCGCCACGACGAGTACGGCACGCGATCCGTCGCGCCGCAGGAACGCCGCGACGCCGGGATCGCTCGACTCGAGCGGCAGGAAATCTCCCGCGGCGAGGGCACGGTTGGACGCGCGCAGGTGGATCAGCCGGCGATAGTGGCTCAGGAGCGATTCCCGATCCGCGTTCTGCACCGCCACGTTCGCGGTGGCGGAATCGGGCTGCAAAGGCTCCCACGCGGCGCCGGTGGTGAATCCGGCGGCGCGACCGGTCGTCCAGTGCATCGGCGTCCGCAGCCGCTCATCGGGCTTGTCGCCCGTCATGCCGAGCTCCTCGCCGTAATACACGAAGGGCAGGCCGGGCAGGGTGAGCAGCAGCTCAGCGGAGAGCCGGGCCGCGCGCAGGTCTCCGCCGAGTGCCGTGACGGTGCGCGTCTGGTCGTGATTGCGCTGGAACGGGCTCCACCGGTTGGCCGGCATCGCGCGCTGCATGCGCGCGTACTTGGCGAGCAGCGCCTGCGCGGTCGAATGTCTCACCGCGTCGAGGAGTGCGTCGGACAGCTCGAACGCGAAGTATGCGTCGAGCTGATCGGGATAGTAGGGGAGCATAGTACCGATGCTGTCCCACACCTCGCCGACTGTAAACGCGCCGGGCGCGGTGCGTCGCACCGAGGCAGCGAAGTCGCGCAGCACGGCGTGGGTGCCAGCCGTGTTCGCAACGGCGCCGTTCTCCTCCACCAGATAGGGCACGGCGTCGAGCCGGAAGCCGTCGACGCCCATCTCGGTGAGCCAGAAGCCTGCAACGCGCGCCGCCTCGGCGCGGACCGCGGGAGTCGCATAGTTCAGGTCCGGCATCTCGGACGTGAAGATCCCGTAGTAGTACTCGTCGCGCTCCGGCGATTTGTGCCATACTTGTTGCCCCCACGGTCCACGCTCGGCCGGGGCCGACGGCGCGAAGCGGAACCACGAGCGGTGCGGCGACGCCGGATCATGAATCGCTTCCTTGAAGTACGGGTGCTCGCTCGACGCGTGGTTGAGCACGAGATCCACCAGCACGCGAATCCCTCGGCGATGCGCCGCCGCGACCAGTCGCTTGAAGTCCGCGGCGGTGCCATACTCGGGATTGACCCTGTAGTAGTTCTTGACGTCGTATCCGTGGTAGCTCGGCGAGGCGTCGATCGGCATGAGCCAGATGCACTTCGCACCGAGGCTCCGCGTCGAGCGCGGGTTCCCGTCGTTCACGTAGTCGAGCTTCTGGGTCAGCCCATCGAGGTCGCCGATGCCGTCGCCATCGCTGTCGAAGAAGGAGCGGACGAAGATCTCGTAGCACACCCCACCCTGACGCCAGGTGGTGTCGATGGGCGCTCGCGCCGGCTGAGCGACGAGCGTGGACGAGGAGACGATCGATCCGATCCACAACGCCAATGCGAGAACGGAGCGTGATGTCATGATTTCTCCCGGGAGAAAACCGCGGCTGGGCTTCTGGCAGCTATTCAACATGAACTACGGCTTCTTCGGCATCCAGTTCGGCTGGGGACTGCAGCTCGCCAACATGTCGGCCGTGTACGAGCGGCTGGGCGCCCGCCCCGACCAGGTGCCACTGCTCTGGCTCGCCGCGCCGATGACCGGACTGCTCGTGCAGCCGATCGTCGGTGCGTTGAGCGATCGAACATGGGGCCGGCTCGGCCGCCGCCGGCCGTACTTTCTCACCGGGGCGATCCTCGCGTCGATCGCGCTGTTCATCATGCCGACCTCCACGTCGCTGTGGATGGCGGCGAGCCTCCTCTGGGTGCTCGACGCGTCGATCAACGTGTCGATGGAGCCGTTCCGCGCCTTCGTGGCGGACAAGCTGGACACCTCGCAGCGGACGGCCGGATTCGTGATGCAGTCGCTGTTCATCGGCCTCGGCGCGAGCCTGGCCAACGCGCTGCCGCTCCTGCTCAATACGCTCGGCGTCTCGGGGAACACCGCGAGCGGCATCCCGCTGTCGGTGAAGTACTCGTTCCAGGTGGGCGCGGTCGTCTTCTTCCTCGCCGTGCTCTGGACGGTGGTCACGACGTCCGAGCTGCCGCCCGACGACCTCGAGGAGTTCGAGCGCTCGCGTCGTGAGCGCACCGGGTTGGGCGCCCTGCTCGGCGACGTGGCGACGGCCATCCGGCAGATGCCGGTCACGATGCGGCGGCTGGCCATCGTGCAGCTGTTCACCTGGCTCGGCCTGTTCTGCATGTGGTTGTTCTTCGTGCCCGCCACCGCGCGGCACGTGTTCGGTGCCGTCGATGCGCAGTCACCGCTCTACGCGCGCGGAATGGAGTGGGGCGGCTTCGCGTTCGCGTTCTACTCCATCACGTGCTTCCTCGTCGCGCTCGTGCTGCCGAAGGTCGCCGCCGCGACGAGCCGCAAGACCACGCACGCGCTCGCGCTCTGCTGCGGCGGCGTCGCGCTGCTTTCGCTGTACCTGATTCACGATCGGTACGTGCTGCTGCTGACGATGGTGGGAGTCGGCATCGCGTGGGCGTCCATCCTCTCGATGCCGTATGCTATCCTCTCATCGGTGCTCCCGCCGGCGCGCATGGGGGTCTACATGGGCGTCTTCAACTTCTTCATCGTCATCCCCGAGATCATCGCGTCACTCGGATTCGGTCCGCTGACCCGCGCCGTCTTCGGCCGCGACAACCCCAACGCGCCGCTCTACACGGTGATGCTGGGTGGTGTGTGCATGCTCGTGGCCGCCGCGTGCGTGTCACTCGTGGACGACACCGAGCGCACGGTGTCAGCCGACGACCTGCTGGAGGCCGACCGTCGGGAGCCGTTCACCGTTCAGGAGTCGATGCAGCCGGTGCCGAGCTCGGGACTGGATCCGGGGGTCTGAGCCGGCGCTTCCAACCGAGGTCTCGCGCCGAGGCGCGGAGCACGCCCAGGACTGTCCTCGGCGCGCCATCACCCGACCTCGATCACGTCGTCCGCGGCCAGGCCTTCGACCGTCTCGCCGTTACGGATGTCCACGACATGGACCGCTCCGTCGCCGGCCGTGAGCGCCGTGATCAGGCCCGTCGCCGCCTCGCTGTAGAACGCGCCGCCGCGTTGCTCGAGCAGCGCCGGCTTCGTCGTCAGCGCAGGATCGCGGTACAGCTCGAGGAGCCCGCGCTCGATCTCCATCACGGCGGCGGCGC
>JBJMNN010000093.1:0-11060 GCA_045804245.1 Gemmatimonadaceae bacterium
CACTATATCCCTACACCACGCTATACAGAAAACGTCGCGATCGAGCTCGCCCTTGAGGAACAGGTCGAGCACGATCCAGAACGCGAAGCGCGCCGCGCGCACGACGTCGTGCGCTCGAAGGCATTGCTGGTGCGCGCGCACCCACAGCTCGCCGTAGACTTCGTCGCGGCCGGTGAGGAATGCCGCAACGGCGAGGCGCTCGAGATCGTCGATGCCGAGTGGCGCAGCGAGGTCCGCCGCCGAGAGGTGTGCGTACGCCTCGGCCCACTTTCGCAGCGCGAACGCGCCGCGTCCTTTCCGGAGCGTTTTGGAAACGTTCATCCGCGTCTCCTCGCACGCGGCCAGGGCGGCCGGCGTGTCTCGATCCGTGGAGACTGACGCCAGATCGGTCCGCGAGCAAGCTCGACCGGCGGGATGAGCTCAGCGCGGTCCCCTTCCACCCGCACGCCGCCTCGTAACCGCAAACGCGATCAGACCACCTGAGGCGAGTGCGATGATGGCGCCGACTCGCAGGAGTGCCGTGTGCATCGTCTCCCATTCGAGGACTTCTCGCGCCCGTTCGGCTCCCATGAGCGTCGCCGACAGTGCCTGCAGGCACATGAGGGCGCCGAACACGCGCAGCATCCTCGGCCAGCGAGCGACTGAGGCGGCCAGGATGAGCACGAGGCCCATGGCCAGGCGAAGGGCGCCTGCCGCGTAGAGTCGGCCAGGCGTCGCGAAGTACGATCGGCGCAGCGTCGTCACGCTATCGGGGTACGCGATGCCAACCATGCCAATGGCGATGGTGACGAGAGCGACGAGCAACGCGCCTCGAAGTCGGGCTTGATAGTGGCTGATCAATTGGATTCTCACACTCGAGCCGAAGGTCGCGACGTCGTTGGCATACTACATACTCCCGCGTCGCGGCGCTGATCGCCCCGCTCGGCTGCCGTGTCACGCAGCTTCGGCCTGCTGGCGTCCGGCGGGAACCTGGCGCGTCGCGACGTTGGTGCGGTTCCAGAAGTTGATCAGCGCGACGTGCAGCAGCAGCGCGGCAAGCGCGTCCTCGTCGTAGTGACGTGCTGCGTCGGCCCACACGTCGTCAGGGCACGGCGTCGGCACGGTCGTTGATCCGCGTCGCCGCCTCCGCGAGGGCGAGCGCGGCACGCTCCGGCGCCGTGAACCATGGCGCTTCACGCCACGCCGCGACCGAGAACAGCCGCTCGTCGGTCTCGCCTGCTTTCCTGAGATCGCGAGCGTGCATGTCGACGCAGTACGCGCAGCCGTTGATCTGGCTGACGCGCAGGTAGACGAGATCGGCCGTCCGCTGTGGCACTCCGGCCTTCTGCAAGGCAGCACCCAGTGCGATCAGCGCCGACATGGCGCCGGGCACGACCGTCGCGGGATTGTTCATTCTGGATTGCATGATGCTTTCTCCTTTATCGTTCGTTTCGTCGGCCCCTGCCGGCTTCTCCCCGGCACGGCGTGGTGGATCGGCGCTATGACGAAACGAGCCAGCGAAATGTGACCGTGATGATCGAACGGGCCGAACGCGACCGATTGGCCGAGGAGTTCGAGCAGGCGCGCGACCACTTGCGGGGCGTCGCCTACCGCCTGCTCGGCTCGCCGGCCGAGGCCGAGGACGCCGTGCAGGAAGCCTGGTTCCGCCTCGACCGGATGGAGTCCCGGGGCGATGCGGGCGACATCAGCAACGTCCCTGGTTGGCTCGCGACCGTCGTCGCGCGCGTCTGCCTCGACGTACTCCGCGCACGCCGCGCCAAGCGCGAGCGCCCGCTCGGCGGCGTATCGGGTACCGCGGTCCCGGAAGCGCTCGTGAGTCGCGACGACCGCTTCGATCCCGAGCGCGAGGCGGCGCTCGCCGACGAGGTCGGCCTCGCGCTGCTCGTCGTGCTGGATCGTTTGACGCCCGCCGAGCGAGTCGCGTTCGTGTTGCACGACATGTTCGGGCTGCCGTTCGAGGAGATCGCGGGCGTCCTCGAGCGCACGCCCGCGACGACGCGCCAGCTCGCGAGTCGCGCCCGCCTGCGGGTTCGCGGCGTCGACGCCGCTCGCGCGAAGACCGCCGACCCGGACCGCGCGCGCAGAACGATGGCGGCGCAGGCCTATCTGAACGCATCGCGCGAGGGTGACTTCGACGCGCTGCTCGCCGTGCTCGACCCCGACGTCGAGCTGCGAATCGATCCAGCCGCCGTGCCCGCGGGGGCCGCGCTCGCATTCCGCGGAGCTCGCGAGGTGGCGGGACGCGCCCTCGCATTCGGTGGGCGAGCGCCATTCGCGCGGCTCGCACTCGTCGACGGCACGCCGGGAGTCGTCGTCGCGCCGTTCGGCAGCCTCGCGATCGTGCTGGTCCTCGACATCGCGGACGGGAAGATCCGGCGCATCGAGGTCGTCGCCGACCCGGCGCGGTTGGCGCGGATGGCGCTCGCGGTACTGGACGCGTGAGCGTTCGACGCCGCCGTCGTCGCAGGCGGCATGGCTGATCGGCACACCTGTTGAACGAGGGCGGCGACGTCACCGAACGACGCAGACGGTTGGTCTCTTCCGACTTCAGGAGGCTTCATGATCGCCCGCATCTGGCATGGTTCGACGAAACCCGAGGACGCCGACGCATATGAATCGCACCTGAAGCCCGAGCTTCTGCCCGGACTCAGCGAGATGCGGGGATTCCGGCGAAGCTACCTGCTTCGCCGAGCCGTCGGAGAGGAGATCGAGTTCGTCACGATCATTCTCTGGGATTCACTCGACGACGTTCGCCAGATGGCGGGCCCGGACTACGAGCAAGCCGTGATCCCCGCGGACCGGCTTCCTCTCTTGACGCACCACGACGCGAGGGCCGCGCACTACGAGGTAGTCTCGACCGTCGAGCGCGCGACGTAGCCCGATGCGGCATCCGCCATCGCACCCATGACCGTTCAACGGTTGGTTGGCGATGCCGAGACAGGGAGATTCGCGGGTTGCTGGTGAGAGGGCGCTGATCGTCGAAGGGCGGCGATCCCTCGCCGCCCTTCGGTCCCACGATGCCTTACGTGTCGTACTATTGGATCACCGTCCCCTGCGTGGCCCACACCTGCCAACGCCCATCACGTTTGATGAACGTGTCGGTGAATCTGGTTCGACGGTCGAACGCCTTGCCCTGCTCATCCTTGCCGCGCATGCGGTTGACCCCCGTCACGACCCCCACGTCGCCCTCGACGCGCGCCAGGACGTCGGAGAGATCCAGTACGTCGTACACGATCTTGCTCGATCGCGCCGATCCGACCGCCTCAGTCTTGTTCTCGATGCCGCCCGTGCGGCTGCTGATGTCGCTGGCGAAGGACGCGTAGTTCCGTTCCGTCCAGTCGGCGTCGTGCCGCATCGTCGCATCGTTCCAATCCTGCTCCAGGTACAGGAGCTGCTGCTGGTCGCTCAGCGCGTGTCCCGCGTTGCTGACCGCCTTCCACGTGGTTCCCTGCTTCTCGAGGAAATGAACGCTGCGCGAATACGCGGGCAGCTTGGTCGCCGGATCGACGAACGTGTTCCGGTGCGTGATCGTCGCCGTGAGCGGGGTGCAACTGATGACGTACCGGTCCGGTGTCGCGGGCGCCGCCGGATTCGCCTTGTTCTGCTGGGCGGCATGCTCGGCATTCGCGAGCGTCGTCTGCTTGTCGGTCGTTCCTACGACGCCGATGGCCATGTAATTGTCGGCGACGAACGCCCCCATGCGGGCTCGGTCTCCACTCACGGTCGCGTCACCCCACGACTTGTCGAATGCCTCCAACGCGGTCTTGTCGGCCTGCGAGCATTGCCCGAGCAGCGGCACGGCCGTGATGGGTGAGAGCAGCGCGGCAACTGCGGCAATTCGTAGACCGTGGTACATCGTGGGGGTACACATCTCGACTCCGGCGTCGGAGAACCTAAAAGGTTGTATCTGGAGCCGATGACCATGGGAGACCACGGTGCGCAATGTCAATAGACGACGTTGACGCTTCCGAGCGCCTGCGCATCACTTCCGCCCGCCCGTGCGATCGCGTCACCCACCTCAGCTTGCGCACTGAGAGGCGCGGTCAGAAGAACGTGCGAGCAAGGGAGGATCGTTGTTGGTCCACACAGATCACGACCCTTACGCCGCGGCCTTGGAGCCGCTCGCGCAAGAGTTGCGCGTGGGACACTCGGAGGGAGCCGCCTGGAGTTGGGCGCGAAGGTCGGTAATCCGTGCCTCGAGATGCGTGGCCGGCGGGGCGAGCACGCGCCGGCGGCGTGCGGAGAGATTAGCAGGACGACGACAAAGTCGCCCACGGGCGTATTCGCTCGCCAGCCACCGTCGCCGACTAGCGCGCGAGTGGGCTCAGTCCGCGCGCAACGCGGCCATCGGATCGGCGCGGCTCGCACGGCGCGCGGGCGCCACGCACGCGGCACTGGCGACGACGAGCAGGAGCACGCCGACCCCGGCGTAAACCGACGGATCGATCGCCGACTGCCGGAACAGCAGCGGCTGGAGCCACCGCGCACCGAGCAGCGCGACACCCATCCCGAGCACGATGCCGAGCGTTGCGAATCGGAACCCCTGCACCACGACGACGCGGATGACGTCGCGCGCGCGGGCGCCGAGCGCGACGCGCACGCTCAGCTCGTGCGCACGCTGCGTGACGTCATAGGCGATCACGCTGTACAGTCCCACCGCCGCGATCACCAGCGCCAGCGCGCCGAACGCGGCGAACATCGTCGCGCCCAGCCTCCACGCCCGCTTCTCTCGTCCGACGATGTCGGCGAATGGCGTGACGGTGACGTACGCATCGCCGGGCATCTCGCGCTGTAGCCGCGCGCGCACCGTCTCACGGAATCGCTGCGCATCGCCGCGCGTGCGCACGAACAAGCCGCCGGACTGCGGGCGGAATTGCGACGCCGCGAGATAGTAGTAGTAGCCCGGATCCTGGCCGAGCGCGTCCTCCTGTACGTTCTCCGCCACTCCGACCACCCGCGTGCACGGTGCGGTATCGGCGCGCACCCGCACGCATCGACCGATCGCATCCTGGCCCGGCCACAGCGCGTGCGCCATCGCGTCGCTCACCACCATCACCGGCGGACCCGCCGGGGTGTCCTCGTCCGTCAGCCCGCGTCCGTGCAGCAGGCGCGTGCCGAGCGTCGCGAAGTGCGCTGGGGAGACGGCACTGTAGCGGAAGCGGCCGATGCGCGCCACGGAATCGATACCCTCCACGAAGAGTTGCTGGTTCCTCGTGTTGAAGAACGGCACCGAGGATTGCAGGCTCGCCGACTCCACGCTGGCGACCGTCGTCGCCGCGTCGAGCAGTCGGTGACGAAGCGCAACGATCCGCGCACTATCGAGCCTCACGCCGCGCATGTTGGCTTGCACGAGCAGCACAGGCTCGGTGTCGTAGCCGAGCCGGAGGCCTTCCACGTTGTGGAGGCTGCGCACGAACAGTCCCGCACCGACGAGCAACGCCGCCGAGAGCGCGCCTTGAGTGACGAGAAGCGCCGAGCGTGTGCGGGATCTCCTCGAGCCGCCGTCGCGCACGCCGGTGCGCAGATCCCCGGTGAGCTCCGCTCGCACCGTCTGCATGAGCGGGGCGAGGCCGGTGACGAGTCCGACGAAGAGCGCAGCCGCGACGGCAAACCAGATGGTGCGCTCATCATGAATCCCGGCCGGCGCCTCGCTCTTCTCCAGCAGGTACGTGCGCAGCACCGCCCCGCCCCACTCGGCGACGAGCAGGCCCACGACACCGCCGAGCACGGCCAGCAACATCGACTCGGTAAGGAGCTGACTGAGCAGGCGCCGACGCGTTGCACCGAGCGCGAGGCGCAGCGCGATCTCGCGCCGGCGACGCAGTGCGCGCGCGAGCAGCAGGTTCGACACGTTCGCGCACGCGATGAGCAGGACGATGCCCGAGACACCGGCGACCCACGTCGCGACCTTCGCGTCGCTCGACGCGTCGGGCCCGCGCTGCTCGATGATCGAGCCGATGGCAGCGCGCGGACGCGTGACCGCCAGCGGTGGCTGGCCTGGGTCCTCTTCGAGCTCTGCCTGGTAGCTCCGCACGATCGCGTTCGTGAGATCGGCGTCGGCTTGGGCGGTCGTGACGCCAGGCTTCCGGCGGACCATCGTGGACATCCATCCCCAGCTGTACGTCGTCCACCAGCCTTTCACGCCGCGCCCCGGCTCCGCCAGGTAGCTGGCGAGGGAGATGAACAGCGCGGGTCGCTGCTCATCCCAGAGCCCGACGAAGTCTTTCGGCGCGACGCCGACGATGGTGTACGTGGTCGGTCCGACCTGGAGCGTGCTGCCGACCGCGTCGGCACGGCCGCCGAAGTGCGTCTGCCACATCGCATGGCTCAACACGGCCAACGGTGCGGCGTTGGGCGGCGCCGATTCCGCCTCGGTGAAGTAGCGGCCGATCACTGGAGGCGCGTCGAAGAACCCGAAGAAGCTCGGGCTCACCACGCCGACGTGCATCTCGCGCGCCTCGTCTCCCGAGCCGACGGCGAGATCGCTGAGCGTGTAGCCGGCGACGGCGGAGAACGAATGCGTCAACCGCACGATGTCGCGGTAGCGCGCGTACTGGTCGACTCCTCCCACCCCCTCGACGCCGCGTCGGGTGCGGAACCCATACACGCGGTGCGCCGTCGCGGGATCGCGCAGCAGCGGCGGCGGCCGGAAGAGCAGCCGATCCACGACGCCGAACATCGCCGTGTTCGCGCCGAGCCCCAGCCCCAGGGTGACGACGACGCCGAGTGTGAACCCCGGCGACGCGCGCAGGCCGCGCAGCGCGTACCGCACGTCGTGCAGGAATTGATCGAGCGTCGGGATCGACCAGAGCGAGCGTGCCTCCCGCTTCACCCGCACCGTGCTCCCCAACCGTCGCCGCGCCGCCCACGTCGCCTCCTCGGCCGACGCACCGGCGGCCAACGCGTCGCGCTCGAGCTGCGAGCGGTGGAACGCGAGCTCCTCGTCGAGCTCTGCGTCGAGCGTTCCTCGGTGCAGCCAATCCCGGAAGCGTGCGAGCCATTCGCGCATGGTCGTCTGTCCTCGCGCCGTCAGGTGGACTCCAGAACCTTGCGGATGGCCCCCACCAGCTCGCCGAACCCGGCCTCCTGCTCGCCGAGCTGCCTCCGACCGGCGCGCGTGATCGTGTAGTAGCGCGCCCGCTGGTTGTTCGGCGTCTGTCGCCATTCGGCGGAGATCCAGCCCTTCTGCCGCATGCGCTGGAGCGCCGGGTAGAGCGAACCCTCCTCGACGCGGATCACGTCCCGCGAGCGACGCTGGAGCTCCTGCGCGATGCCGTAGCCGTGCATCGGCTGCACGGTCAGCGTCTTGAGGACGAGCATGTCGAGCGTGCCCGGAAGGAGGTCGCGGCGGGATGTCGAGGTCATCGAGGCCATAGAGAGTCTTTGGGATAGACAGTCTATGGCCTCGTCGTCAGATGGCAAGAGCGAAAGGCAGCGGAGCTGCAGCGAAGTCAGGAGCCGCCGAGGACCCGCGCCGGCTCGTCGCAGGAACATGTGCGACGGCGACGGCGAGATGTGCTCCAGGCGCTCGAGGTCCAGCTCGGACGCGAGCGAGTCACCGATGCGCTGGATGGTGGCGATGAGCGCCGTCACGTCCCGGAGCGCTGCCTCGCGCCGTGCGCGCACCTCGTCGGCATGATGCCGCGGCGCATCTCGCGACGGAGAGTGTGCGTTCTTTCGGGACGGTGCTGTTCCTCGAATACGAGCGGCTCACGAGCGCCGATTGGGGCTGTGGCATCACGCGATCGAGCCGCTCGCGCGAGCGCCGAGGCATTTTGCCCCACTCGGGATTGCGATGGTAGCGGACTCGACGGAAGAGTAATAATTTGGCGTACCCTCGTCCGCGAAGCCGCGACGAAGCCTCCCGCAGAGCTGGCGTACATCGTGAGCGCCGGCTACCCGACTTCGCCGCATCGCATGTATTCGAAGACAAATTCGTGGATCGCTGGCATCGTTGCCGCCTTGTTGGCGGTACTCGCTTCGTGCGGCGACGCGAGCGCGCCGTTGAGCAACGCCGTTCCCTCGCTGAGCTCGGCGTCGCCCACACAGCTGGTGGTGGGTACGGGACCGGCGAAGCTGACGCTCAAGGGATTCGCCTTCAACGCCGATTCGCGCGCCCGGTGGAATGACGCGGACCGTCCGACGACATATGTCGACGTAAGCACCCTGACCATCGACCTCTCTGCCGCCGATCTGGCGAACATCATGGACGCGAGGGTGACGGTGGTGAACCCCGCACCTGGCGGCGGCACTTCAGGGACCGTCACGGTGCCGATCGGTTATCCAATTCCGACGGTCACGTCCATCTCGCCGAGTTCCTCCGACGCTGGTCTCAGTCTGTCGAGCTCGGGCCTCTTCGTGGAGATCACTGGAAGCAACTTTGTTCCGCAGAGCTTCGCTTACTGGGATGGTTACATCCAGTTGCCTCGAACGACTGTCACCGAGAAGTCCATCACCGCGATCATCCCTCCCGACTACGTGGCGTTCGGCGGCACGCACAAGATCTCGGTGATCAATCCGAAACCGGGGGGCGGCGAGTCGAACCGGATCGACTTCCTGAGCTCCAACCCTGTACCGACGATACAGCAGCTGTTCCCCAACCCGGCCGTGACTGGAGCGGCGTTCAGTCTTCTCGTCGTCGGCCGAGGACTCACGCGAAGCTCCGTCGTGCGCTGGAACGGTGCGGACCGACCCACGAGGTATGACGTCGGAAACCTGTATGCCGACATCCCGGCCAGTGACGTGACTGACGCAGGCAGGGCGTCGATCAGCGTATACAACCCGCCTCCCAATGGCGGCACCTCCGCACTCGCCGAGCTCACGATCCGGCAAGCTCCGCTCTCCGTCGTGGGCACGCTCGCGGTCGAAAATGTCGCCCTCGTGCAGGATACTACGCGTGGCGTACTGTACGCATCCGTGCCGAGCACGGGCGGGGCACGCGCGAACACCGTCGTAAAGATCGATCCGGTGACCGCCACGGTCATCGGGTCGGTCGCCGTTGGCAGCGATCCCGGACTGATGTCCCTTGCCGACGACAGCTACCTGTACGTCGCGCTGCGAGGAGCTCCGAAGGTCGTACGCATCGATCTCTCGACCTTCACCAAGGACATCGAGTTCGACCCTGGCTCGAGCTTCGGAAGCGCCACCGGGTACGCAGAGGAGCTGGTCGCGCTGCCCGGACTTCCGAAGACCGTCGCCGTGTTCGTGCGGAGCATCGGCGTCGTGCTCTTCGATGACGGTGTCGCGCGCATCAACAGCTCCGCGACCCAGGGGCGTGGCGTCGGGCCACGCATCGTCCGCGGCCCCGACGCGTCGCACGTATACGGATACAACGACGTCAACACCGGGTTCGAGTTCTACGCGAATCTCCTGACCCCGACCGGACTGCAGGTGGAGACAGTGAAGGCAGGACTGATGTCCGGCTTCTTCCAGCACCTCGCATATGATGGCGGCCGAGTGTACAGCACGAACGGGGCGATCGTGGATCCGGTCGCGCTGACGCGCGTCGGCACCATCCCCTTGCCCGCCACCCGTTCAGCGGTTCTGCCCGACGCGCGAAACGGGCGTGTGCACTACCTCGGGAGCGCCATCAGCACTTACAGCACCACCTCGTTCGCGCTCATCGACGAATTCGCAAACCCCGCACTCGCTGGGCTGAATACCTTCGCGCGCTGGGGAGTGGATGGCCTCGCAGTCGGAGGAGGCGCGAAGATCGTGTTCCTCAAGGGGTCCCTGATCGCTCCCTGAGCGGCCGCATGCGATCGGTGCGGCTGAGCGGTCGGGATCCATTGCGCGGAGAAGATGCCGCGCGGTGTCGTCGGCCCCCCGCGCCTGACAGGCTGGGGGCGGTGACCGCTGCCGCCAGGTAGATGGTCGCATAGATCAACCGACCAATCCATGCGGGAGCGCGCGGTTGGTCCACGTACTGGGTGGCGAAGCAGATGGAGCGCGTCGAGGGGGCGCTCGTGTTCGAGCGGACGTGAGGCGTGCCAGGGCCGCAACAGCGCGCGCTTGATCAGGGAAGAACGGCGGCGGTCGAGATGCGAGCGAAGTGCTCCGTGGTCACTCCGTATGGGCGTTGCAGCTCGCTCGACGTGACGAGGAGCGAGTCCTCTCTATCGGAAAAGATGAAATGATGGAGAATGAACCAGTTGCCACTCCGCCTCCACATCGCCGTCGACGCGAATCCACCGCCTCCCAACAGCGGGCCCTCGCGATGCTGCCACGCTCGTCCATCCGCAGTCGCGATGATCGTATCCGCCGTCGCGTTCGGCGGGCCTCCAGTCGTCGATGAGAGCACCCAGGTTCCAGCGACATCCGTGGTTGCGGGGCGTGAGTGGCGCAGAGTCATCGAGTACTCGTTCGAGTCCGTGTATTGGAGCACACCAACGAGCTGACCGTCCTTCAGGCGGCCGCTCAGGCGCGAGAATCGAGGCCCAAAGCCCTGGATCTGAGGCCCAAGTGCCAGTCCGAGGTCAGCTGTTCCTCCCGACACCGTCCCATCGACCGGGAACGCGACGTAGTAGTAGTAGATGGGGACGCCCGCAGGGGTGTTCGCCGGTTGACGCAGGAAGCCGTACCCCTTCACGGTCGCGCCGTCCTGCGTGACTGCGAGGAAGAGCGAGTCATTCGGCGGGACGAAGTCGAACCGTGCTTCCCACAGACCGGTCATGCTCGGAGTCGGGCCCGTGGAGTCACATCCAATACTCGCGCTGAGCACCGCTAGAACAACGACACGGCGGAGCATCGAGGATCGTCGCGATGACGGGAAAGCGCGAACATGGTGCTCGACAATCACGGACATGAGTCGGCGACGCTTCGGTAGGAGAGGTGAGGCGCCGCGTCGCGCCACTCGGCCAAGGTGCGGACTGCGTCCCTCGTCGCAACCTCGGCTTCGACGCGAGCCGAACGCATGCGAGGGGTCGTGCACCTCGTTTCGTCGACGTCCTGAAAATGCGTGTGGCCACAAAGTGGACACGCGACCGCGCGGTAAGCCGCCCGCGAAGACGCTGGCCGTGCGCGTCGTGCCGGTTATGACTCCGCGCAGGGCTACTCCGGCG
>JBJMNN010000094.1:0-6931 GCA_045804245.1 Gemmatimonadaceae bacterium
CGCCCAGTTCGCCTCGTGCGACGTCGTGACGCGCGGGAACGTCTTCGGCACCTTTTCCGCTTCTGCCGCGAGCGCCTCGGGATAGATCTTGGGGTTGTTGCCGTACGTCTCGTACGTCATGAACCCCTTGTCACCCACGAACACCCCACCGCCTCCCTCGCGCGGAAGCGGAATGTCCCGCGACAGCACGGGAAGAAGCCCGCCGTCGTACCAGGTGAGCCGGACGGGCGGTTGATCGCCGCGCGCGGCGAACTCGTAGCCAAGCAGCATCGCGAGCGGATACGTACTCGGATCCTTCTCGCCACCGCCCCACGCCGTGCTCGAGGCGATGATCGACGTCGGGTAGTCGAGGCCGAGCGCCCAGAACGGCTGGTCGACGATGTGCGCGCCCATGTCGCCGATCGCGCTCACGCCGAAGTCGACGAAGCCGCGCCAGCTGAACGGGTGGTACGCCGGATGGTAGGGGATGTCGCGCGTGGTCGGACCGAGGAACAGATCCCAGTGCACGCCCGGCGGCACCGTTTGCGGATCGGCGGCCATGGCCTTGAGGACGGCGTTGTCCACGGTGCGCATGCTCCACCGCGGCGGCACGCTCGGGTCGGGGGGCGTCGTCGGCGTCGGAACGGGCGTCCCCGGCCGCGGGATCCCCTGCGCCCAGAAGCGCGCGGGCCGGTCGGTCCACATGTGGACTTCGCGGATCGGGCCGAGCACGCCGGCGGCGATGATCTCGTTGATGCGCCGCGTGCCCTCCATCGAATGGCCCTGGTTGCCCATCTGCGAGACGATCTTGGCGTCGCGCGCCGTGCGCGCGAGCAGCCGCGCCTCCTGCACCGTGTAGGTCAGCGGCTTCTGCACGTAGACGTGCTTGCCCGCCTTCATCGCGGTGTAGGCCGCGATCGCGTGCAGATGGTCGGGCGTCGCGATGACGACGGCGTCGATGTCCTTCTGCTTGTCGAACATCGTGCGGAAGTCGTCGTACTTCTTCGCCTTGGTGTACGCTTCCTGCAGCTTCGTCGCCTCGGCGGGCGCCGCCGTCTGCCCCTGGCGCGGCCGGAGCCGGCTGGCGATCGAGCGCTCGACGTACGGATAGTCGATGTCGCAGACCGCGACGATGTTCTCGCCGGCCTGGAGCAGCGCATTCATGTTGCTCATGCCCATGCCGCCGAAGCCGATCATGGCGACGTTGAGCGTCCGGCTGGGTGCGCGATACCCGACGCCGCCGAGCACGTGGCGCGGCACGATCATCGGGGCCATGGCGAAGGCGGCGGCAGCGGTGGCGCCGTCGCGCACGAACGTGCGGCGGGAGATAGGTGTGGACTTGGACTCGTCAGTCATCGCTCGGTGATCCTGTGGGCGCGGGAGACCGAAATTGGAAGGCGGGGCGCCGAGGCCGCAATGGGTTGGTGCGCCTATCCCCTCCACGCGGCCACCGCGCACGCCACCAACCGGCTGCGGAAGCCATCCACGCTCGCCATCGCCGCGATCGGCACCTCCGCCGTCATGTCGCACCGCGAGACGCAGCACGCGGCGAGCCGTCGCACCTCGTCCATCCGCACGCGGCCGAACTCGTCGCGCGCGAACCGGCTATTGAGCTGCGCGACGAGCATCGCGGCTTCATTCCCCACGCCGTGCATGACGGTCTGAAGTCCGGTCGCCACGGCCTCCACCAGCGCACCCGATGGACGCCGGAAGCCGCGGCCGATCCCCGCGTACCGTACCACCGTCGACGCGATCTCCTCGGCGCGGTATGCGTTGCTCGCGTCGATGACGCTGCGCACGCGCTGGGCGTGCGGCAGCCAGCGTTTGCCGCCCCGCAGGTACTGTTGGTGCGCCACGCACACCACCACCACCTCCGCCGTCGCCAGCGCGTCGGCGAGATCGCGGTGGAACATCCCGCCGAGGCCGGTGCGCAGCAGGTTCTGATCGACCGCGCTCACGTGCGGATCGTGCAGGCTGACGTGGGCGCCGCGCGCGAGCAGCAGCTGCGCGAGGGCCAGCGTGGGCGAGTTGCGCGCATCGTCCGAGTCGGCGCGATAGGCGACGCCGAGCAGCGCGATGGAGCGCTTCGCCACCGATCCTGAGAAACGCTCCACTAGTGAGAGCACCTGGGCGGGCGACTCGTCGTTGATCCGGCGCGCCTCGAGGATGAGGCTGTGCGTCGGCACGGCACCGCCTTCGAGTGAGCGCCACCAGAGGAATGGTCCGTCCTTCGGCAGACTGTGCCCACCCACGCCGACCGTCGGCACGAGCAACCCGCCGCACGGCACCGCGCTCCCGCCACTCTCTGCGGCGAGGCGCGCGTTGACGCGGTTGCGCACGTCGAAGAAGTCGATGTCCTGCGCGTCGCAATACCGGGCGACCTCTGCCGCGTACGCGAGCCGCACGTCGCGCGACGCATTCTCCAGCGTCTTCACCACCTCCGCCGTCGTGGCGTTCGTGCAGTGCAGCGCGCCGCGTGTCACGATCCGCGCGTACACCGCGGCGACCCGCGGCCCCGTCTCGGGGGAGAGCGCGCCGATCAGCTTGTCGTTGGAGACGATCCGCTCGACGACGCCGCCTCGGGACAGCCGGCTC
The DNA here is from genome assembly GCA_045804245.1 of Gemmatimonadaceae bacterium. Classification (GTDB taxonomy): domain Bacteria; phylum Gemmatimonadota; class Gemmatimonadetes; order Gemmatimonadales; family Gemmatimonadaceae; genus AG11. Next base: position 2,575 of record JBJMNN010000094.1, read on the forward strand.
GGGCTGTGCGCGAGCAGCACGTCGCGCCCCTCCTCCAGGCCGTGCTGCGAGAACAGCGGGCGCACGACCGTCTGCAGCGTCGTCGGGGCGAGCGTGGACTCGATCACGACGAGCGGTACCGAGGCGGACACGCGATGCGACAACGCCGTCGCCACGCCGTGCAGCGCCTCGAGCAGGTGTGTGTAGTCGGGGCCCGCGCCTTTCCGCTCGGTCTGGACGCACACGATCACGACGTCCGCGTCGCGGATGTCGGCGAACTGCGTCGTCGCGCGCAGACGTCCGCTGCCCGCGCCCTGCGCCACCAGCTCGTCGATCTCCGGCTCGAGGGCGCCGATCGGCGAGCGGCCCGCGTTGATCGCTCCGACCTTCCACCCGGAGCTCGTCGAGGGACGCTGCACCACGGTCACTCGCGTCGGCGCGCCGTCGGGCGCCCAGAGCTCGGCCGACGCGAGCAATGCGGCCATCGGCAGTCCGACCACACCCGGGCCGACGACCGCGATCTCGCGCACGAAAATCGGATCGGGCCCGCTGCGAAGACTGAGCGCGGGTCGTTTGGCGGCGGCGGAGCTTGCGGACATCACTTATCGCAGGGCGAGCGGCGGCGGGAGAGGGGCATGGTAAGCCGAACTCTCTCCTTGGCAAGATTCGCTGCCGCCCCACGTTCGGCGCGGAATACCGCGCCGCGAGCGCACCAGCCGCGCCAACTCGTTCTCCGGCAACGTGTTGAAGCGCCACGTCCCGGCTTGACTCCACCGGCGCCTCGCACGCCGGCGCTAGCGCCGCGACGTTCTCGCGAGATTCCTGTCGCGGTCTCACCACAAACTGAATCCACCCTCCGACACGCGACCGCACCGTGCCGTCGGGCGAATTTTCTGCCTGTGATCTGGCTCACAAGTGGCGCGCCTCCTGCTATTCCGGGCGCCATGGTACGCGTCACGCCCCATCGACTGGCGGTCCTGTTCCTGTGTGCGCCCGCCGCGCGCGGCACGGCGCAGGACAGCAGCGCGACGTCGTCGCCGGCGTTCTCGTGCGACGGGCGCATCGTGAGCCGCATCGAGATCACACCGGGCCGGCCCCCCTTCAAGGGGACTGCGGCGAGATGGCGGAAAATTGCGCGCGCCATGGGACTGCATCACACGACCACCCAACCGCACGTCATCCGGTCGTTCCTGGCGCTCGCCGTCGGCCGCCCGTGCACGGAGTTCCGTCGCGCCGAGTCCGAGCGCGTGCTTCGCGCCCAACCATTCCTCGCCGACGCGCGAGTGCGCGTCGTGCCCGGCAGCGGCGGCGGTGTCGCGGCGCTCGTCGAGACCACCGACGAGATCCCCGTCATCGCCGGGGGGCGCTTTCGCGGGATCAACCCGGACGCGCTCTCACTGGGTAATGAGAACATCGTAGGAATAGGGATGCGCGTCGAAGCGGCGTGGGAGCGCGCGCGAGGCTACCGCACGGGCTACGGCGGCCGCCTGGTCGACTACGCCGCATTCGACCGGCCGTACGTCGTCTCCATCGATGCCTATCAGCATCGCCTCGGGCACGACGCGGGGGTCGAGCTGGGCCATCCGTTCTTCACCGATCTGCAGCGCGTGTCCTGGCATGCCGGGGCGCGTTCGAGCTCGATCTTCCCCCGTTTCGCGCGACCGGCGCGCGACCCGCTCGCGCTTCGGATCGACGAGAAGCGCTGGGACGCGAGCGGCATCGTCCGGTTGTTCGGTACGGGAACGGTGACGCTCCTCGGCGGAGGGCTCACCGGGCGTCACGTCGATCCGGGTGCGGAGGGCGTGATCGTGACCGACACCGGCTTCGCCGCCGACACCGGAACGGCGCTGCGCGGCCGATACACGCCCTTCGACGTCACCCGTGCGGGGGTGATCCTGGGGGTACGGCGCTTCCGGTTCCACCAGGTCGACGGATTCGACGCTCTGACGGGGGTGCAGGACGTCCCGTCGGGTGTGTCCGGTGCGCTGTTCGTCGCGCGTGGCCTCCCGGCGTTCGGGGAAGAGGACATCTTCCTCTCCGGAGCGACGTATGCGGGGGTCGTGCGCCGGCGGCTGTGGCTGGCGAACGTCGCCGAGGTGGAGGGTCGGCGCGACAGAGTGACGTCCGGATGGAACAGTGTGGTGGGGAGCACGCGAACCGCGCTCTACGTCGGAGAGGGTCCGGGGATGGTGCTCATCCTGTCCGACGAGCTCTCGGGCGGCCTGCGATCCCGGCTCCCGCTGCAGCTGACTTTCAGCGATCGGATCGGGGGGCTGCGGGGCTATCGCTCCTCCGACATGGCGGGAGAAAGGCGCAACGTGGCGCGGGCCGAGTTCCGAGCGAGCAGGAGGTCCGCGATCCGGACCGCCGACGTGGGGCTCGGAGTGTTCGGCGAGGCCGGGACGCTGAGCGCTGGCGATGCCCCTTACGGCTGGACCGGTTCTCGCTATTGCGTGGGGCTGAGCTTGCTTGCTGCCTACCCGAGCCGGTCGAAACGCATGTATCGGGTCGACCTCGCCATCCCATTCACACGGGCCGGCGAGGGAGGTGGGAAGGTCGAGCTCCGGTTCGGCACGGAGGATCGCACGACCCGATTCTGGGAGGAGCCGCAGGACGTGGCTCGAGCCCGGACGGGAGAGGTGCCCTCGGCGCTCTTTGCCTGGCCGACACGGTAGTCCCCGCCCGCAAGTCCGCAGGAGTCCGATGCGATCGCTCAGCAGCGAGTTGGTCCGGCAGTGAGCTGGCCCGGCCGTCGCCCCGCGCCGAACTTCACGACGCGCGTGCCGGACTTCGAGGCATTCTTCGAAGCCCTGCCCGCGCCGTGCATCGTGTTCGCCGCCGACGACCCGCGCTACACGATCGTCGCGGTGAACGAGGCGTACCTCGCGGCGACGAAGAGCGTGCGCTACGGCGCGCGCGGTCTGCTCGGACGTCCGCTGTTCCAGACCTTTCCGGATCCGCTCTACGATCCGATGGCGGCGGAGACGGCCAACCTCAGGATCTCACTCCACCGGGTGATGCGGAGCCGGACGGCCGATCGCATGGCCGTCCAGCGGTTCGAGAGGCGCGACGCGAACGGTGATGTGGAGGTGCGCTACTGGAGTCCTGTCAACGCGCCGGTGCTCGACGACGCGGGCGCGGTGGCGTTCATCGTCCACCACGTGGAGGACGTGACGGGGCGACTGGAGGCGCGCGACGACGCTCCCGCGTACGGCGCGCACGGAGCGGCGTCCTTCGTGGATTACACGTTCGCGCAGGCGCCCATCGCGATCGCGGTGCTGCGCGGGCCGGAACACGTGTTCGCATCGTGCAATCGCGCGTACGGTGCACTCGCCGGACATCGCCCGCTCGTGGGTCTGACGGTGCGTGAAGCGTTCCCCGACGTCGACGTCGAGACGATCATCGCGCTGCTCGACGAGGTGTGGGCGACGCGCACGCCGTACGTCGTCAACGAGTTCCCGATCAACCCCGACGGACCGGGGCCGGAGATCTACTACAACTTCGTGTATCAGCCGCTGACGGACACGGAGAGCAACGTCACCGGCATCGCGGTGATCGCCAACGACGTGACGGAGCTCGTGCAGGAGCGCAACGCGGCACAGCGCGCGCGCGCGGAGGCGGACATGGCGCGCCAGGCCGCGGAAGAGGCGAGCCGTGCGACGTCACGCATGCTCTCGACGCTGAGCCACGAGATGCGTACGCCGCTCAACGCGATCGCCGGCTACACGCAGCTGCTCGGCGCCGGCGTGCGCGGACCGATGACGCCGGGCCAGCTCGAGGACCTGCAGCGCATCCGTCAGAGCCAGCTGCACCTCACCGGCGTGGTGAACTCGGTGCTGCGCCATGCGAAGCTCGAGCGCGCGATGGGCACGTCCGACATCGACGACGTGCCGGTCGCCGACGTCTGCGCGGCGGTGGAATCGCTGGTGATGCCGCAGATGCGTGAGAAAGGTCTGACCTTCACCTTCACCTCGAACGCGCCCGACCTGTTCGCGCGCGCGAACGCCGTGAAGCTGCGCCAGATCGTCCTCAACCTGCTCAGCAACGCGGTGAAGTTCACTCCCGAGGGCGGGCACGTGAGCGTGACGTGCGACGCGGGCGTGCAAGCGGGAACGGTCGCGGTGCACGTGGCCGACACGGGCATCGGGATCGCCGAGGCTCATCTTGAGAAGGTGTTCGAGCCGTTCGTGCAGGTGAGCGGCGCCGTGTCGCCGGACGAAGGGGTCGGTCTCGGCCTTTCGATCAGCCGCGATCTCGCGCGCGCGATGGGCGGCGACATCGTGGTTCGCAGCACTCTGGGCAGCGGATCGACGTTCACGGTCACGCTGCCCGCCGCGCGGTAGGGCAGCCCGCGCCGCTGCCTCCTCCGGTCAGCGCC
>JBJMNN010000095.1:0-15112 GCA_045804245.1 Gemmatimonadaceae bacterium
GAAGATCGTCCCGCCACTCGAGGAGAAGACGCCGGGCCACTGGGCCGCGTGCATCAAGCAGCCGCCGACGACGGTGAGCTGGGAGCAGCAGCGCGCGGCGGGCGGCACGAATGAGCCGGAGTTCTTCCTGCCGCGCTCCGCTCTGCACCGCAGCGCGTGACGGCGACGCGCGTCGGACCCGACGAATCCCAGACCGTCGCCGCGCGCGACGATCGCCGCTTCTTCGGCCACCCGCGCGGCCTCGCGACGCTCTTCTTCACCGAGATGTGGGAGCGGTTCTCGTACTACGGGATCCGCCCGCTGCTCGTGCTCTTCATGACGGCGGCTCTCGCACGCGGTGGGTTCGGCTTCGACCGATCCACCGCGTCGAACATCGTCGGCATCTACGCCGCCAGCGTCTATCTCGCGTCGCTCCCCGGCGGATGGATCGCTGACCGGTGGCTCGGCCTGCAGCGCGCGATCTGGACGGGCGGCGTGTTCATCGCGCTCGGCCATCTGTCGATCGCGCTCTCGTCGGTGTTCTCGCGGCCGACGTTCTTTCTTGGGCTCGTCCTCATCGTCATCGGTACGGGGCTGCTCAAGCCGAACGTCTCGGCCATCGTCGGCGACCTGTACACGGCCAACGACCCGCGCCGCGACGCCGGGTTCTCCGTGTTCTACATGGGGATCAACACGGGCGCGCTCATCGCGCCGATCATCACCGGTCTGCTCGGCGAACGCGTCGGCTGGCACTGGGGGTTCGGCGCGGCGGGAGTCGGAATGCTCGCGGGGCTGCTCACCTTCCGGATGCGCGCCGGACCGACGCTTGGTGCCATCGGCACGGTTCCGAGCAGTACTCCGGAGCAGCAGCGCCGCGCGCGCTCGACTGCCCTCGTCGCGCTCGGCATCATCGCGCTCGTCGTCTTGCTCGCGATGACCGGGATCCTGCGCATCGACCCGCGCGCCGTCGCCGGTGGGATGACCAACGTCATCCTCGCGATGGCGCTGCTCTATTTCGGGTATCTCTTCCTGTTCGCGGGCCTCGACGGGGGCGAGCGCCGGCGCATCGCCCTCGTGCTCGTGCTGTTCATCTTCGCGGTCGTGTTCTGGTCCGCGTTCGAGCAGCAGCCGACATCGCTCAACCTGTTCGCGCGCGATTTCACTGACCGGCACCTGCTCGGATGGGAAGTACCGACGTCGTGGTTCCAGTCGGCCGAGTCGGCGGCCGTGATCCTCTTCGCGCCGCTGCTCGCGGCGCTGTGGGCCGGTCTCGCGCGCCGCGGCCGCGATCTGTCCAGCCCCACCAAGTTCGCGCTCGGGCTCTCCTTCGCAGGGCTCGGCTTCCTCGTCATGCTCGGGGCGGCGAACCGCGTCATCGCCGGCGGTGCCGCGACGCGCGTGTCGATGCTCTGGCTCGTCGCGAGCTACTTCCTGCAGGGGATCGGCGAGCTCTCGCTCAGCCCCGTCGGCATGAGCTCCATGACGAGGCTCGCACCGAAACGCTTCTCCGGTCTCACGATGGGCGTGTGGTTCACGTCGATCGCGCTCGGCAACCTCATCGCGGGCCTCGTCGGCGGGAACGTCGATCCCGAGAAGCTTGGCCAGATGCCGGCGCTCTTTCAGCGCACTGCGATCTCGCTCTTCCTCGCGGCCGCCCTGCTGCTGCTGTTGGTCGTGCCGATCCGCCGGATGATAGCGCGCGCGACGCGCTGATCGCGGACGCCGTCGAAACGCGCTACGGCCAGGCGAAGATCGACGACGGCACGGTCAGCTCGCGTCCGGTGGCGACGTCGCGTGCATCGCGGAACGTGAACGCCGTGCGATCGAGGTTGGTGAAGCGGAGCGTCCACGAGGCGCGTGCGCCCCTGCTCACCGGAAACGCGAGGTCGGCTCGCCAGACGCGCGCCGATCGCGGCGGCACCGACGCCAGCAGGCTCAGGCCGATCGACCCCTTCACCGGCGTCGTCACGCCGAACGGCACGTCGCCCGCCCACTGCCGCCCCGCATCGATGAATCCCGCGACGGCGAGGTCGCCGATGTTGCGCACCGCGCCGTGCGAGTACCGGTGCTCGAAGCGGGCGACGAGCCGCTGCCCGCCCGCGAACGACGATTTCTCGTAGCCGCGCACGCCACCCTCGGGAACTCCCAGGACGAGCTGGAATGGCGTGCGCTGCTGGTACCCGCCCGCCCATTCGAACACGAGCTCGTCGAGATGCGCCATGCTCATCTTTATCTGATGCGAGAGGCGGCCGGTCGACAGCACGCCATCCCACGCGGCTTCACCCGCCGCGCGACGCCCCTCGGTGCGGAGCTGGAGTCGCGTCGTCGCCCACTCCGACCGCGACCGCCCCACGTAGAGATCGCCGGCGAGGAAGAAGTCCTCCTCTTTCGCTCCGACGATCGGTGAGCTCCGGCCGGCCTGCAGGCCGATCTGCACCCCCAGCGGCACGTCCTGGCTCGCCGTGATGGCGTCCAGCGCCCGGCGCCGAACGAACCGGATGTCGCGCACGCCGAGCAGCAAGTTCACCCGCGCGATGTGGTGGGGCAGGTAGGCGCGCGGCAACGGCCCGATGTCCCGGATCATCCCCGAGTCGGCGGCGACCAGCCGACCGCCCGACTCTTCGTCATCGCTCGTGATCGAGACGCCGAAGAGGCCGAGCCGTCCGGGCACGCCGACGCGCCCGATCGCACCGAGCTCGTAGAACCGCCGGCGCATCGCCACCTTCGGCCGCGTGCCGTCCTCACGCCGCAGCTCCATCAGCCCGGACGACTCTCCCGTGCGCGCCCGCCACGCGACGCGCTGCAGGTCGGTGAAGAACGGTCGTCCCGCGTACAACCGCCACGACCCGCCGATCGTATTGCGCTCCCCTTCGGCGCCGGCGACGAGCGCCTGACCGAGGAACTGGTTGTCGATCAGCCGGCCCACGTAGGCGTCCCGGAATCCGTCACCGGTGCGCCACGCGCCGGATGCGTACACGCCCTGACCCGCCAGATTCGCGTTACCGAACAGGACGCCGGAGATGTTCGGCGAGCGCGCACGGACGCTGCCGCCGAGCACGACAGCCGTCTCGTCGATCGTCCGCACTTCTGCGTCGACCGTGCCGTCGTCGTTCGTCACGATGAAGACGTCCGCGTCGGCGATGAACGGCTGCGCGCGGAGGATGCGCTCCGACTCCGCGCGACGCAGCTCCTCGCAGCGATCTCCCGCCTTGAAGAGGAGGAATCGCTCGACGACGTTCGGCTGCGTCGTCTCGTGCATCGTGCGCGCGACTCTGGCCACGACCGGCACGCGTCGCAAGCTCGCCACCGAAGGCGCCTCGGTGTAGATCGTCACCTGCTCGATCTGCTGCCCCATGCAGGGGACGACCTGCCGGCCGGACGGCGCGGGCGACGGCGCCGGCTGCTGCGAGGCGAGGGACAGTACCGGCACCGCCACGAGCGACGACGCCCGCAGCAGGAGTGAAGTACGCACGCGCGCGCCCTACTTCCCCATCTTTCGCTTGAGCTCCGCGAGCAGGCGGTCGGCCTCGGCCTCTCGCACCGACCGATTGCTCGCACGGCCCAGTGCGTCGATCTCCTCCGCCACCCCAGCGCTGCTGTCGAGCATCGCGTCGAGCTCCGCCGTGACGTCGGCGTTCTGCAGTGGAGTGCCCGTCGTCGCGCCGGCCAGCGCACCCTTGAGCGCCGACGTCATCTCGCCCACTTCACGCTCCACCAGCGCCAGCTCCGCCTCCTGCGCTGACAGCTTGCGCTCCAGCACTCCGGTGCGCTCCGCGTGCAGCGCTTCGTACTTCTCCGCCAGCGCGACCGTCTCGGTGTCGTTGATCCCCGCGGCCAGCCCCTTGCGCCGGCGCACGGTCTCGAGCTCGCGCTGCTCCGCGGCGAGGCGCTGGCGCGTCTGCGCGATGCCGGCGCGCAGGTCGTCGAGCCCCATGCGGGCCTGCACGAGCGTCTGCTTCATCTGGGCGAGTCCGGCGCGGCGCTCTTCGGGAGGGGTCGAGCGGTCCATCAGATCGCGCAGCGATTGGCGGAAATGTTCGAACATCGACAGGCTCGACGCATCGGGTGCTGCGGCTGGGACCGTGGGCGCTTAGGATACAGGAAGCGCTCATGACCCCGCAACCTTGGCACGCCATGCCAACCCTGCCTCCCGTCGCCGTGACGGCGACCACCGAGATCATTCGTGGTTTGCTCCGCGTCCGCCTGAACGCCGCGTACACCTCGGCCCTGCGCGGCGCGGGGATGCTCCCACTCGTGCTCCCCGTCCTCGACCCCGCCGACGCCGACGTGGCCCTCGACGGCGTGGCGGGTCTCGTCCTCACCGGCGGTGAGGACGTGAGTCCCGGTCGCTACGGCAGTGCGCCGCATCCGAAACTGGGCGACACCCACGACGGCCGCGACGCATTCGAGATCGCGCTCGTCGAGGCGGCCCGCGCGCGCGCGCTGCCCACGCTCGCGATCTGTCGCGGCGTCCAGATCCTCAACGTCGCGCTGGGCGGCACTCTCGTGCAGGACGTACCGTCGGAGTGGGAGCACCCCATCGTGCACGAGGGCGATTGGGCGCGCACGGCGCGCGTGCACGAGGTGGACGTCACGCCGGGCTCGCGGCTCGCGCGCGCCCTCGGCAGCGAGCGAGTCGTCGTCAACTCGATGCATCACCAGGCCGTGCGGGCGGTCGCCTCCTCGCTCGCGACCGTGGCGAAGGCGCCCGACGGCCTCGTCGAGGGCGTCGAGTGGCCGACCGACGACTGGTGGATGGTCGGCGTACAGTGGCACCCTGAAGAGCTGTCGGCCTCGCCGGAGCCGTGGGACCGGTCGCTGCTCTCGGCGTTCGCCGACGTCGTATCGCGGGCGGGTCGGTTCAGCTGAGCCGGCGCCACCGCGCCTCGGACGTCACCTGCCGCATCAGCCGTTCCGGCGAATAGCGGTTCGGGAAGAGCAGTGAGTCGCTCACGTCGTTCAGCGCGGCGCGAAGCAGGCCGAATCGATCCGCGGCGGTGGCGAACAGCGTCGCGATCCCGTGTTCGTCGGCGAGGCGGTGTCCCGCCGCGAGCTGATAGCCCTTTCGGCCCATCTCCTCGTAATACTCCAGATCCGGCCCGCCGCGGCGCCACTTCCGGTGTTCGATGTAGTCGGGGAACAGCCCGCTCAGCCAGAGTGCGTAGTTGCCGAGGTGCGTCCGGACGAGAAAGCTCCGCCGGCCGTCCGGATCGTCGACGTCGGCCAGCAGCGCTGCCAGGGAGTCATACACCTGATCATCCGCCGCACTCACGCGACGCGCGTTGTCGCGCATGCCGAAGTGCATGAGCACTGCGGCAACGTAGTCGGCGAGGCGGCGGTCCTCCTCGCCGAGCCGGCGCAGCGCGTGCCGCACCATCACGTACGAGAACAGCGGCAGCGACGCCCACGTCCCCTGCCCCGCGCGCAGCATCGCCGTCGGCAGCCGCGGATCGTCGAGCACCGCGTCGATCCCCTCGTCGGCGAGCGTGCGCTCGATCTCCTCGAGGGGCGTCCCTGAGTCACGTGCGATCAGCCGAGCGACGAGTTGTGCATCGTCGCGCGTCAGATGATGGCGCACCGTCGCCTGGATCATGTCGGACCTCCTCGTCTGCGTATACCCTGCAACCAAGGAAAGGATTGGCAGAAGCCATACCTATGAGTCTGACGACGCAAACGGCGTGAGTGCACAAACCTGGCACTCACGCCGTGCGACTGCTGATACGAGTGTCAGCTACGAGCGTCAGCGCGGTCGGCGGGGGGAGTTCGCCACGGCGCGTCCCAATTCCACCATGAGTCGTGTCACGCGCGCCATCTTCGCGTATTCGATCTTGCGCGGCTCGTCGCTGACCTTGTGGTAGTCGTCGTGCAGCCCCGTCGTGAGGAAGACGATCGGGATCCCCTTCTTCGCGTAGTTGAAGTGATCGCTCCGCTCGTAGATGTGCTCGGAGTGATTCGGGTTGTCCATCTCACGGTTGATCGCGAACGGCGGCGCGAGCGTCGCATTCACGCTGTCGACGATTGCGCCGAGCCGCTTGCTCTGATCGTTCGGCGCGGCGATCGGACCGACGACGTACAGCAGCGAATCGGCGTTGCGACCGATCATGTCGGCGTTGATCTGCGCCACGACCGAGTCGATCGGCACCGTGGGGTGATCGGTGAACCAGCTCGATCCGAGAAGCCCCTTCTCCTCGCCGACGTGCCAGACGAACAGCACGGAGCGCCGCGGCTTCACCGGCGCCTGCTGCATCACGCGTGCGATCGCGAGCAGCGCCATGCTCCCCGAGCCGTCGTCGTCCGCGCCGTTCGCGATCGAGTCCCCCGCCGTCGGCTGTACGATGCCGACATGATCGTAGTGCGCGCCGAACGCGAGGTACGTCGCGTTGAGCGCCGGATCGCTCCCGCGCACGACCGCGGCGACGTTGTACCCGGTGATCGGCACCTTCACCTGCTCGACGCGCGCCGCAAGCCGTCGCCCGCTCAGCAGCTGCGCCTTGTCGTCCGACGGCCAGCCCGTCGGCAGCAGCGGTGAGCCGACCACAGGGACGCCGAGCATGATCATGGGAATCTGACGCTCGCTCTCGGGCACCTCCGGCGCGTTGCTGCGCAGTGCCACAGCACGCTCGAGCTGCGGTGCCAACTGCTCGAACGTCTCGGTCCCTTTGCCCGCGAGCAGCACGATCACGGCGGCGGGTCGCTGCGGGAGAATCATTGCCAACCGCTGGCTGATCGCCGGCTGCCCCTCGAGCTCCGCGCGCTTCGCCGAGTCGACGCCGGCGGGCGCACCGTTCACGACGACCACCACCTTGCCCTGCAGCGACAGGCCGGCGAAGTCGTCGCGCTTCGGCTTCGCCAGCGTCAATCCGTAGCCGACGAAGACGATCTCACCTTCGGCGGTGCCCTTCGGCGGCGGTACGCCGGGCCCCAGGTCGAGCAGCGGCACCACCTCGGTGCCGATCTTTACCGGCCGCGCACTACCTCCCTCCTGCACCGAGATCCGCGTGCCCGGGCCGAACACCTCCTTCTGCATCGGCACGCGCTGCGCGAATCCGCTGTCGCCCGCCGGCTCGAGCCCGAGCTTCGTCAGCCGATCGACGAGAAAGCGCATGGCGCGCGTCGCGTCCTCCGTGCCGGTTTCGCGCCCGTGCATGGAATCGTCGGCGAACGCGTACAGATCGCGGCGCAGCTCCTCGGCGGTCACCTCTCCCAACACTGGCGCCGCGGTAGCCGGCGCGGGAAGCGTGCGGGGCGGCGCGGTGCAGCCGATTCCGAGGGCGAGCAGGGCGACGACGGCACCACGCATGAGCGAGCTCCGATTCTCGCGAGACGAATCGCCGCACCGGAACGGGGCAGCACATGAGGTGAAGCGTCAGGCTAGTCGCTGCGTGAAGCGCTGGCAAGCGACGCGGAGCGCGTCACACTGCGAACGTACGTGATTCCGCTGGGTATCTTCCCCTGCCGCCGAGTGTCTCATCGAGGGTGGCGGGCGTCCCCTCGGCTCCCCTAGCTTTCGAAACTCTCGCCCTCGCGCATCCAGGATTTCGTGCTGTACTTCTGCATCCCCGCCTACAACGAAGCCCCCACCGTCGGCCTCCTCATCTGGCGCTTGCGCAAGGTGTTCCAGGAGCAGCCGCGGGAATACGAAGTGCTCGTGTACGACGACGGCAGCACCGACGCGACGGCCGACACGCTGGCGCCATACCATAAAGTGATGCCCCTGAGCGTTCTCGGCGGCACGCGCGTGGGGTATGCCGCGGCCGTCGACGCCCTCTGCCGTGAAGCCTCGCGCCGCACGCGCTACCCGCGGCGTGACGCCGTGGTCCTGCTCCAGGCCGACTTCACCGATCAGCCCGAGCATCTGCCCGAGCTGCTCAAGCGCTTCGACGGCGGGGCCGACATCGTCGTGGCCGAACGTCCGGCCGACGCGCCGACGGTGCCGCCTCCGGTGCGCACCCTGCGCCGCGTGGCCCCCTGGCTGATGCGTCCCTTCGTGTCCGTGGCCGGCGTGCGCGATCCCTTTGGCACACTCCGGCTCTATCGGGTGTCCGTCATTCGCGATCTGATCAAGGAGCGTGGCGACGCCCCACTGCTAATGGGCGAGGGCTGGTCCGCCAACGTCGATCTTCTGCTGCGCGCAGCGCCCCACGCTCGACGAGTGGAGACGGTGGAGCTCGCGCCTCGCTACGACGTCCGCTCGCGCGAGACGCGCGTGCGAGCGTGGAGCGATGCCATGTCGCTGTTGCGCTTCGCGCGCGGCGCGCGTGGCCGCAGCGTCCGAGCCGCGCGGGCATGATCGGATTCCCCGCTTTGCGGCTGCGCGCGATTGTGCTTGCCACGCTGTGCATCGGCGTCCCCGCGGTGGCTCAGGACGGACCTCGGAAGCCCGTACCCTTTGCCGTCGGCGAGCGGCTCGAGTACGAGGTCAAGTTCAGCAACATCAGGGTCGGCAGTGGGACCATGGAAGTGTCCGGCATCGCGCACGTGCGCGGTCGCGAGACCTACCACACCGTGTTCACCGTGCGCGGGGGCAACATCTTCTTCCGGGTCAACGACCGCTACGAGAGCTGGATCGACACCCGGACGGGGAACTCACTGCGCTACCGGCAGGACCAGCATGAGGGAAACCGCGAAGTCGAGCGCAACTTCGAGTTCTTCCCCGAACGCGCGGTCTTCACCGAGAACGGTGAGGCGGAGCAGCCGTCCGTCTCCGATCCGCTCGACGACGGTTCGTTCATCTACTTCGTGCGCACCATCCCGCTCAACGTCGGCGAGACCTACAGCTTCGAGCGCTACTTTCTCCCCGACCGCAACCCGGTCACGATCCGTGTGCTGCGCCGCGAGCGCATCCGAGTTCCCGCCGGTGAGTTCGACGCCGTCGTGATTCAGCCCGTCATCAAGTCCCGCGGCCTCTTCTCAGAGGACGGCCACGCCGAGATCTGGCTTTCGGATGACGAGAATCACATCATGCTGCAGATGAAGTCGCGTCTGAAGATCGGATCCCTCAACCTGTACCTCAGATCCTACCGTCCAGCCCCGGGGCGGACGACCGCAAGGCCGTAGGCTCGGCCGCGTCCTCCGCTCCCGCCGAGGCCGATCTCTCGGCCGTTCGCACCGTTCCCGTCGCAGTGCGCGAGAACAAGGTCAGCGCGCGCGACTTCGCGCAGCCGCCCGCGGACGACCGTTCCTTCCGCGCCTTCCTTCACGCGCTCCCCGACGTCCTCGTCGCGCGCGACTTCCGCGCCGTCGTGAGTGCCGTGGCCGACGCGGCGCGCCGCTCGCGCGGCGTCGTCGTGATGCTCGGCGGCCACGTCGTGAAGACCGGACTCGCGCCCGTGCTCATCGAGCTGATGCGCCGCGGCATCGTGACGCACGTCGCGATGAACGGCTCCGCGGCGATCCACGACTACGAGGTCGCTCGCTTCGGCGCGACGTCGGAGGATGTCGCCGCCGGTCTCAGGGACGGCACCTTCGGCATGGCCGACGAGACGGGCCGCGAGATGAACGAAGCGTTCGCCACTGGCATGCGCGACGGGCTGGGCATGGGGGAATGCCTGGGTCTCGCTCTGGAGCGGCAGCCCGCGCTCGCCAACCCGGAGCTATCGCTCCTTCTGGCGGCGCGCCGTCTTGGCATCCCGCTCACCGTCCACGCGGCGCTCGGCGCCGAGATCATCCATCAGCACCCGGCCGCGAACGGCGCGGCGATCGGCGACACCAGCCACCGTGACTTCCGCCGTCTCGCCGGCTCGCTTCCTCGCCTCGACGACGGCGGCGTCGTGCTCAACCTCGGCAGCGCCGTGATCATGCCCGAGGTGTTCCTCAAGGCGCTCACCATCGCGCGCAACCTCGGCGGCGGCAAGCCCGAACGCTTCACGAGCGTCGACCTCGACATGCAGCGCCACTACCGCCCGCGAATGAACGTCGTCCAGCGCCCGACCCTTCACAGCGGTAAGGGCTACGAGATCACGGGGCATCATGAGATCATGGTCCCGCTACTCGTTTGGGCGGTGGTTTCGGCGCTGGACGACTACTGAAGTACCGAGTACTAGGGTACCGAGTACCCAGTACCAGTTGGACGCTCCCGGAATGTGGTCGGCTTCAAGGAAGATTCTGAATCAGGCGGAACAGCATGCATTGGATCGCGGTCAGCTCGCGAATGAGCGCTTCATGCTGAGCCGCCTGCAGATAGCGCATCGCCGTCGCAACCTCGAGGTGACACTCAGCCTCTGCTGCTGAACCCGCGGCGATGCGTAGGAAGCGAATCGTTTCACCGCGCGAATTCCTGCCACATCCCTCGGCGATGTTCGCCGGAATCGACAGCACTGCGCGCCGCAGTTGCGCCGCAATCAGTCCTCGGTCCGTGCGAGGAAATCCCCGTATCGCGCTCTCCACTGTCACGACGAGATCGCGCGCACGGCGCCACACCTCCAGCCGTCGAAAATCGTGCATGAAACGCAAGGTGCGCATCTCTCGATGGAGACACGCACCTTGTTCGTGCACTCAAGCCCTTTCGCTACGCGGAGCTGTCCCAGATTTCCGGGAGCTTCCAGCCGGTACTCGGTACCGGGTACTCTAGTACTCGGTACAGTAGTAGCAGTTCAGTACGAGCTCCCACTCCACTTCTGCCGCAGCCTCCTCGCCGTATCCGGCGAGAAGATCCTGATCACCAGGTAGATCAACCCCCCGATGATCACCACCTTGATCGCCAGCGCGAGCAGCACGCCGAAGATGCCGAGCGCGACACCGAACAGGCCGAATGCGATTTTGAGGACGAACAGACCGCCGATGGCGAACAGGCCGATCATGAAGATGGTGCGAAGCATGGTGCAGTCTCCCGAACTGGTCTGACTCCACGTACGCGCGATGGGGGAGAGGGGTTTCATCACCATCGCGGCCCTCGCCCTGGAACACGCCGTCCCCGGGAGTGAGATTGCGCACATGAGCCCCCCGGCCGCAAGACGGCGAATGTCCTCGTGAGCAATACGGCAGACGTCCTCGTGCTCGGAGGCGGAATCGCCGGACTCACCGTCGCCCTCGAAGCGGCGCGGCGCGATCTCAGCGTGATCATCCTCGACTCGCCGCGACCTGGTGCCGCCTCGCGCGCCGCGGCCGGCATGCTCGCTCCATCCGTCGAGGAGCTTCCGACGGAGATGCGCGACGCCGCGATCTCCGCCCGCGACCATTATCCATCGTTTCTCGCTGAGCTGCGGGAGCTCACCGGGATCGACGTCCCACTCGATCGCGGCGGCATTCTGCAGCTCGTCTCCGAGTCCGACTCCGAGCCGCTGCGCCGTCAGGCGCCCGCGGGAGCGGAGTGGCTCGACTCGGCCGCCCTCGCCGACCGCGAGCCCGCATTCGGCGGCCATCACGGTGCGCTGCTTCATCCGCTCGACGGCGCCGTGGACAACGTGCTCCTGATGGATGCGCTCGAGCGGGCGGTCGCCGGCACGGCCGCGATTCGGCGCGTGGGCGCCGACGTGCTCTCGATCGATGCAGACCAGCCGAGCGCTCTGACTCCGACGCGCGGCCGGTTCTTCGCTACGCGACTCGTTCTCTCGACCGGCGCGTGGGCCGGCAGCCTGCCTGGCTTGCCGCGCCGCATCCCCGTCCGACCGGTGCGCGGCCAACTGCTGCGCCTCGCCCAGTCGCCGATTCGCCACGTGACCTACGGAGCCGGTGGGTATCTGGTCCCACGTGTCGACACCGTGCTGATCGGCGCCACGAGCGAGGAAGCGGGCTTCGAGAACGAGACGTCGCTCGCCGGCCTCTCCGCGCTGCGGAGCATCGCCTCGCGCGCCATTCCGGCGCTCGCCAACGCCCTCGTGGTGGACCACTGGGCCGGCCTCCGCCCGATGTCGCTCGACACGCACCCGATCCTGGGAGCCGATCCCGAGTCTCCTGCATTGGTATATGCGTGCGGCTATTCGCGGAACGGCATCCTCTTCGCCCCCTGGGCAGCGGCCCAGCTCGCCAATGTATTGGTGGGCGACCCTGCTTCCGAGCTGGCCCCCTTCCAGGTCGATCGGCCCCAGCTCATCCCCGCGGGCGGCTGACGCGGTTCGAGGCGCCGCACCCGCGTGGTGCCGCGCGGTTCGGCTCCACGTTGGGCCGCACATTGCGCCGAAATCGTTGTCGCGACTGGCCTTTTCACCGTCCCGAAACGGCTAACCTTCCATGTGCGCTTCAGCCGGTTACGCGCACTTACCTGGCTTTGCGCCGACCACTACCTTCCCGCTGAACATGGGCGAACCCCTCTACCAGATCATGGGCCGGCATCGGGCCGAGACGCTTCCGGAACGGAAGCCCTCCTGGCTCAAGGTGAAGGCGCCCGGAGGCCCGAACTACCTCCGCCTCAAGCAGCTCATGCGCGACCTCGATCTCCACACGGTTTGCGAGGAAGCGCACTGTCCGAACGTCGGCGAGTGCTGGGAGCACGGCACCGCGACCTTCATGATCCTCGGCGACGTCTGCACCCGGAACTGCGCCTACTGCGCCGTGGCCCACGGCCGGCCGCCGAAGTTCGATCCCGCGGAACCGCAGCGCGTCGCGGAGGCGGCGACGACGATGCGGCTGCAGCACGTCGTTCTGACCTCGGTCGACCGCGACGATCTCCCCGATTTCGGAGCCTGGGCGTTCGCCGAGACCATCCGGCAGATCAAGGCGCGTAGCCCTGGCACGTCGGTCGAGGTGCTGGTGCCGGATTTCCAGGGCAGAGAGGAGTCGATACGCGCCGTTCTCGAGGCGGAGCCCGATATCTACAACCACAACACCGAGACGGTGCCGCGGTTGTACAAGAAGTGCCGCCCGGGCGGGCGCTACGCCCGGGTGATGGACATCTTCACCGCCTCGAAGCGTCTCGCCCCCCAGATCCCGACCAAGACGGGGATGATTCTTGGAATGGGCGAGACCAACGAGGAGATCGTCGCCGTGATGAAGGATCTCCGAGCCGTCGACGTGGACATCCTCACCCTTGGCCAGTACCTCCGGCCTTCCGATGGCCACATCCCGCTCGATCGCTACGTCACGCCGGATGAGTTCCGCCGGTTCTACGAGATCGGCATGGAGCTCGGCTTCCGTCACGTCGAGAGCGGTCCGCTCGTGCGTTCCAGCTACCACGCGTGGGAGCAGGTTCAGGCGGCGGGCGTATGAAAACGCGGTGGTGGGTGTTGGGTGACGAGTCGTGGGTGAATCCACGACGCCACTTACCCGCTGTCACCCACCACTCACAACCCACAACTCAGCACCGCCGCATCCCATGACCGCCACCCGGACCGAAAAGAAGCGGAAGTCCGACACCGCCGGGGCTCCGCAGCAGGGCGACGCCGCGCTCAACCTCGAGCTCCTCCGGTCGATGCTTCTCCAGCGCCGCTTCGAGGAGCGAACCGCCGAGGCGTACGCGCTCGGCAAGATCGGCGGATTCTGCCATCTCTACATCGGCCAGGAGGCTGTGAGCACGGGTGCCCTCTCGATGCTCCGCCCCGACGACTACGTCATCACGACGTACCGCGACCACGGGCCGGCCCTGGCGCGCGGGATGACGCCGCGCGCCGTGATGGCGGAGCTGTTCGGCCGCCAGGACGGCTGCTCGAGGGGAAAGGGCGGCTCCATGCACCTGTTCGACACCAACACGAACTTTCTCGGCGGACACGGCATCGTCGGTGGTCACGTGCCCGTCGCGACAGGCGTCGGCTTCGCGATCAAGTATCGTGGCGGCGATCAGGTCATCGTCTGCTTCATGGGTGAGTCCGTGGTGAACACCGGCGCCTTCCACGAGGCGCTCAACATGGCGGGGCTCTGGAAGCTTCCCTGCGTGTTCATCATCGAGAACAATCGCTACGGTATGGGCACGGCGCTCGAGCGCGCGTCGGCCATCCACGACATCTACGAGCGTGGCGCCGCGTACAACATGCCGCGCAATCAGTGCGACGGGCAGGACGTCTTCGCCGTCCGTCAGGCGGTCGGCGAAGCGGTGGAGCGCGCGCGCAAGGAACAGACGCCCACCCTGCTGGAGATCCGCACGTACCGCTTCATGGGCCACTCGATGTCCGACGCCGTGAGCGGCACCTACCGTCCGAAGTCGGAGCTCGAGGAATACATGAAGCGCGATCCGATCACGCTCCTCCGCACCCACATGCAGGAAGCCGGTCAGCTCACCGATGAGCAGCTCCAAAAGCTCGACGAGGAGATGAAGGCGCTCGTGCAGGACGCGTGGGACTTCGCCGAAGCCAGCCCAGAGCTGCCGGTGGAAGCGCTGTACGAGGACGTGTACGCGGATACTACGACCTGAACGGCAGTAGTTGGTGATCGGTTGTCGGTAGTGGGCGTGCCTCGGGACGCAGACGTTGACCGGGGCACGCCGTGAACCGATGACCGACAAGCGACGACTGACCTCGAGCCTCGCGATCCGACCCGCCACACCAATCACACCTCGGCACATCCGGCACAGCATGCCCGTCATCACATACAGAGACGCCCTCGGCGCCGCCATTCGTGAGGAGATGCAGCGAGACGATCGCGTCTTCCTCATGGGCGAGGAAGTCGCCGTCTATCAGGGCGCGTACAAGGTGTCCAAGGGATTTCTCCAGGAGTTCGGCGAGATGCGCGTCGTCGACACGCCGATCACCGAGCTCGGGTTCGCGGGGGTGGGCGTCGGCGCGGCGATGGTCGGTCTGCGGCCGGTCATCGAGTTCATGACCTGGAACTTCGCGCTCCTCGCGCTCGATCAGGTGGTGAACGCCGCCGCGAAGATGCTCTACATGTCGGGCGGCCAGTACAAGATGCCGATCGTCTTCCGCGGGCCGAACGGCGCCGCGCTGCAGCTCTCGGCGCAGCACTCGCAGGCGTGGGAGAGCTGGCTCTCGCACATCCCCGGGCTCAAGGTCATCGCGCCGGGCACGCCGTACGACGCGAAGGGCCTCCTCAAGAGCGCGATCCGCGACGACAACCCGGTCTGCGTGCTCGAAGGGGAGATGCTCTACAACACCAAGGGCGAGGTGCCCGACGGGGAGTATCTTATCCCGCTGGGCAAGGCGGAGCTCAAGCGCGAGGGCGAGCACTGCTCGATCATCACGCACGGCAAGATGGTGCTCGTCGCCATGCAGGCCGCCGACCAGCTCGCGAAGGAAGGCATCAACATCGA
>JBJMNN010000096.1:0-7908 GCA_045804245.1 Gemmatimonadaceae bacterium
AGCCGCACGGAGAATGCGGAGCTCTTCCGCCTCGTCTGCGGCGGCTATGGCCTGTTCGGTTTCATCGATACCGTGACGCTTCGACTCTCGCCCCGGCACAAGGTGCGCCGCGCCGTCGAGATCGAGACGGCGGACAGACTCATCGCGCGCTTCGATGAACGGATCGCCGACGGCTACGAGTTCGGAGACTTCCAGTTCGCGCTCGATCCCCGGTCGAGTGACTTCCTGCGCCGCGGGATCTTCTCGTGCTACAAACCGGCGTCGATCGACACACCGATTCCTGAGCGGCAGCGCGCGCTGTCGGCGGCCGACTGGAAGAAGCTGCTCTGGCTCGCGCACTTCGACAAGCAGGGCGCGTGGGACGCGTACGCCGCCCACTACCTCGCCACCGACGGGCAGGTCTACTGGTCCGACACGCATCAGCTCAGCACCTACATCGACGACTACCATAGCTGGGTCGACGCGGCATCCAGGGCCGAACACCGGGCGACGGAGATCATCAGCGAGCTGTATGTGCCGCGCGCGCAGCTCGAGGCGTTCCTATCCGAAGTCGCCGCCGACTTCCGCCGCAATCGTGTCGACTGCATCTACGGCACGATCCGGCTGATCGAGCGTGACGACGAGAGCTTCCTCGCGTGGGCGAAGGAGCCGTACGCGTGCACGATCTTCAATCTGCACACGCCGCACACGGCCGAAGGCCGAGAGCACTCCGCCGCTGCGTTCCGCCGCCTGATCGACATCGCCGCTCGGCGAGGCGGCAGCTGGTTTCTGACGTATCACACGTTCGGAACGCGTGAGCAGATCCTGCGCTGCTATCCGCAGTTCCCGGAGTTCCTGCGGCTCAAGCGTCGGTACGATCCCGACGAGCGGTTCCAGAGCGAATGGTACCGCCACCACGTCGCGCTGCTGTCACCGCCGGGCTGACCGATGGCTGATGACAGCGCCGAGCTCCCGCGATGGGGCGGAGTCACGGAGCCCATGACGGTCGCGACGAACGCGGCGCTGGCGGTGCTCGCGTTCGTGTTCGCCATGCGGCTCGCGAACCAGTCTGCCGCGGAGGGATCAGCAGCGGCAGCGTGCCTTGCCGCTGCCATGTTCGCGACGGGGCTGGCGGCGCTCATCGGCGCCATCGCTCACGGGACGGACCCCGTCGGTCACGCGGCGCTTCGCGCGCGCTTCTGGCGCGGCGCGCTCTACGCGACGGGACTCATCGGTGCCGCCTCCGTCGCATCGGTCGCATTCTTCGCCGCACGGGGCAGCCTACGCACGGCGATCCTCATGTTCGCTGCGATCAAGCTCGTCGTGTTCATCCACCGCGTTGCGCGACAACCGGAGTTCCGGGTCGCCGCCGCCGACTACGGCGGTGCGTTGGCCGTCGTCCTCGTCGGCGCAGCGTACGAAATGTTTCGGCGCCGAGCCCCGGGAATGGCGTGGTTGATCGCCGGTGTGCTCGTGTCGCTGGTTGCGGGAATCGTGCAGGCGCGAAGGCTCGCGCTTCATCGGCACTTCAACCACAACGATCTCTATCACGTGGTCCAGTTGGTCGCGCTGTACGCCTTCTACCGCGGCGGAGCGATGCTTGTCGACTACTGATCGCTATCCGGTGGTCGTGGTGGGCGGAGGGCCCGCTGGCCTGGCGACGTCGGCCGAGCTGCGCCGCTGCCGCATCGAGCACGTGGTGCTGGAGCGTGGCGACGTGGCAGGGTATTCGTGGACGAACCTGTACGACAGCCTGACGCTGCACACGGGAAAGCATCTCTCCGCCCTCCCGCGGATGTCGTTCGACCGGAGCGTTCCGCTGTTTCCGTCGCGGCGCGACTTCGTGGCCTATCTGCATCGGTACGTCGAAGTGTTGAAGCTGCCGATCGAGACGGGCCGCACCGTGACCGCGATGGAATGGCGGAACGATGAGTGGCTGGTGCGGACGCACCGCGGCGGCTTCAGCGCCCGCGACGTCGTGATGGCAACCGGCATCATCGCGTCGCCCAGACTCCCCGTCATTCCTGGTCGCGAGCGATTCCGCGGCCGAGTGATGCACAGCGTCGAGTATCGTCGGCCGGCGGGATTCGAGGACCGGCGCGTGCTCGTGGTCGGCGTCGGCAACTCGGGTGGCGAGATCGGGAGCGAGCTGGCGAACTCGGGGGCACGCGTGACGATCGCCGTGCGCTCCGGGGCGAACGTCGTACCGCGACAGATCGCCGGCATTCCGATTCAATACCTGTCGTTCGCGATGCGAGCGTTGCCCAGGCGCGCGCGCACCGTGATCGCGGGGCTCGTCGGCCGGCTCACCGAGCTGCGACGCGGGAAGCCGGTGCTCCCGAAGCCGGCATACGGTCCGCTGGACGCGATCCCGCTGATCGGCTTTCACCTCGTGGACGCGATTCGGGCGGGCAAGGTGAACGTTCGCGGCGGCGTGACGGAGTTGACGGAATCCGGAGCACGATTCACCGACGACATCGAGGAGCCGTTCGACGACGTGATCCTCGCGACCGGGTTCACGGCGGCGCTCGCGCCGCTGGGCCACCTCGTTCGCAGGGACGCGAAGGGGTTCGCCGTGCGCACGGATCGTGTCACGAGCGCCGATCAGCCGCACCTGTACTTCGTCGGGCACTCCTACGACTCGACCGGCGGCTTGTACAACATCAAGCGGGATGCCGTGCTGGCGGCAGAGCGGATCGCGGCGGGCGCTCGCCGCGGCGCGGCATGATACCGTTGTGTCATTCCCATGATCACACCGCTGGTTCTCCACCTGCCGAGGGCTCGAGCGTACGCCGTCGTCATGGCGGTGCTCCTGGTTCTGTTCCTCGGCCGCGTCGTTGGCCAGGTGCTCGTCGCCACGATGGCACCGTCGTGGCTGCCGCCGATGGCCCGCTGGTACTCCGGGCTCATGCCGTATCGCTACCTTCTGCCGACGCAGATTGTACTCCTGGTGATGATGACGGCGATGACGATCGGCGTCGGCCGACACTCTCCGCCATTCGGCACGCTGTCCGCGGACGACGGTGCCTGGGTCGTCTGGGCGAGCTACGTCTACGCGCTCGGCATGGTCGCCCGCTCGATCCGCTATGCTCTCGCGAAGCCGGACCGGCGTGGCGTCCTGATCCCGATCGTGTTCCACTTCGTGCTGGCGGGTTTCCTGTTTGCGTACGGAAGTGCCGCGCTCGAGCGGTCAGATTCGAATTTCGAGATACCTTCGGCGATCCCTCCCACGTCATGCGACCCCTCCGGTATTCCATCAATGTCACGCTGGACGGCTGCTGCGATCATCGGGTAGGGATCGCGGACGAAGACATACATCGTCACGCGATCGAGAACCTCGACCGGGCCGATGCGCTCCTCTTTGGCCGTGTGACCTACGAGATGATGGAGGAAGCGTGGCGGCCGTCGCCGGCGGGAGCGACGCCCGATTGGATGGAACCCTGGATGGAACCGTTCGCCCGCACGATCGACGCGGCGAAGAAGTACGTCGTGTCGAGCACGCTGGACCGGGTCGATTGGAACGCGGAGCTCGTGCGCGGAGATCTGGGGAAGGCCGTTCAGCAGCTCAAGTCGGAGCCGGGGAAGGGACTGTTCGTGGGAGGTGTCACGCTCCCGCGGGCGTTAGCGGAGCTGGGATTGATCGACGAGTACGAGCTCGTGGTGCACCCCAGGCTGGTGGGCCATGGGCCGACGCTGTTCGCGGGACTTTCGAAGCATCTCGACCTGAAGCTCGTGAGCCGGCTGGAGTTCGCCTCGGGGGCGGTGGCGATGCGGTACGAGCCGTGGAGGTAGCCATCGCGGTCGCGCCGGAGCGATGAGTTTTTCGGCCTCGGGCAGTCGACGGCTACACTTCCGGACCGGACCAGCGCGGGTGAAGTTGACGAGCGGGCTACCGAGTCAGCTCAGCGCAGATAACGCCTCGCGACCTGCTCGAGTCTGTCGTCGCCGGCCTGCTCGGCTGCGACGCGAAACTCCTCGACGTACCCGCGCAGCCGCGGCTCTCCCCAGTAGTAACCGGTCGCGCGCTCGGCGAGTTGCGTCTCGTTGACCCGCGCGGCCTCGAGCAGGGCGCGAGCCGCGGCCCGGTCGTAGCCGGGGTCTTCACGCGCTGGAAGGTCGTAGTCGCGGTGAGGCATCTCCCCCTCCGCATCGTCCCGCAGGAACGCCATCGACATCGCACACCTCTCGCCGGATTGCACGTCGTTCGCACCTCTCATCGCAAAATAATGAAGGAGGTGCCCGGTCGAGCCTCACGTGCTTGCAGCAGGGATCGCTAGCGCCGTGGCAGAGTTCCGAGACGCTCGCCCCGGAGAAGTCGTCTCATGTGCCGGTACGTTGCGGCAGCTCGACGAAATCACGACTGCGCGGGACCTGCATGAGCGCCTCACGCAGTGCGGTCGGTGGTGCCACGAGCCGGCGCGTGCGCAGGTCCAACCAGCCGCCCGTCGACCGAACGGTCGCCGCGTGGTGCTCGGCCGCGGCCCAGATCTCGTTCTCCAGGGTGAAGCGGGCGCCGTCGGGGCTCAGGGCCAGCATCGCGAAGGTGACGGTGACTCTGTCGTGGAGATTGATCTCGCGAAAATATTCGACCTCGTCCTTGCGAATCACCGGGCCCACCGCGAGCCGCCGGAACTCGGTCGGCGAGAAGCCGTGCTCGGCGAAGAACGCGACCCGCGCGTCCGCCGCGAGATCGAGGTAGGCGGTGTTCGCGAGATGCCCGTTGGCGTCCATCGTGGCCCAGCCAGCGAGGAATTCGCGAGCGTAGCGATCGTCGAAGGGTGGATTCATCGGAGCTTACGGGATGGTGATGCGGCGGGCGAGGTGACTTCTCCGGTCAGACACGGCGCCCCCGCGGATTATTCCCGCGTCGGGCGGCCCAGAGACGGCGGAGCTGTCGCGCGTCGGCGTACCCGCACGCCGAGGCGATCGCGTCGATCGTCATCGTCGGATTCCGCATCAGGTCGCGCGCGCGCTCGAGGCGCAGCCGCTCGCGGTAGGCGCCGACCGAGATCCCGGTCGCGAGGCGGAATGCACGAGTGAGCGTGCGCTCGCTCATCCCCGCCATGCGCGCCAGCTGGCCCAACCGCTCGGTCGACTCGGGGTGCGCCACGAGGTGCTGCTGGACGACGTGCACGCCGGGGCTCAGGTGCGTCTGGTAGTCGAGGTAGACGCTCTCCTGCGCGTGGCTCCCGTCGCGTCGCATGTAGACCACCATCTCGCGCGCGACCGACGATGCGAGCACCGGCCCGCCGTCGCGCTCGAGCAGCGCGAGCGCCATGTCGACGCCGGACGCGATCCCCGCGCTGCTCGTCACCGGTCCGTCTACGACGAACAGCCGATCGCCGACGACGGTCGCGCGCGGGAAGCGGCGCTGCAGCTCGCGTACGCGCTTCCAGTGGGTCGTGCAGCGCCGCCCGTCGAGCAGTCCCGCCTCGCCGAGCACGAACGCGCCCGTGCACACCGAGCATACCTGCGCGCCTACCGCCGCGGCGCGCCGCACCCATGCAACGAGTGCGGCGGAAGGGCGCGTGTCGGCGAGCGTGTAGCCGGGTACGATCACGCGGTCGTCGGGCCCGACGTCGGGGAAGGGCACGAGGCCGGCGAACTCGAGTCCCTGCGCGGTGCGCACGGTGGGCGTCGCCGCCGCATGCACGATCACGTAGGGCACGCCGAACGCCGCTGCCTCGTGGAACGCTTGCAGCGGCCCGGTCACGTCCATCACCTCACACCCGGGGAAGAGTGCGAAGACGACGCGACGCGGCCGCACGCTCACGCCGCGACCTCCGCCGCCGGCCGCGGCGCACGCAACGCCGTCAGCTCATGGACGAGTGCCGCGGCCGACACGATGCGCGCGAAGCGACGCCGCAGTGCGTACACGGTGCGCTCGATCACCATAGCGGCGCCGAGCTCCTCGCCAGGCGCATCGGAGTTCGGGATCGGGAAGGTGTCGGTCGCGTCGACCACGAAGTCCACCGCGTAGCCGAGATCCGCGGCGAGCCGCGCCGTCGTCTCGCAGCACTGCTCGGTCTGGATGCCGGTGATCGTGAGACGACGCACGCCGAGTGCGACCAGCCGGGCCTGCAGCGTCGTGCTCGTGAAGCAGTTGCGCGTGTCCTTGATCAGCACCGGCTCGTCGGCGCGCGGGGCAAGGAAGTCCATCAGCCGAAGGTGCGGGCTCCCGATCGCGAACTCGGCGTCGCCGTCGGTGTGGAGGAAGTAGAACACGGGCAGCTCCGCCGCGCGGTGCGCGCCGACGAGTGCGGCGACGTTCGCTTCGAACGCGGGATTGGCGCGGCGCGCCCAGCGCGGCGTCACCGTGAATGACGCCTGCGCATCGATGACGAGCAGCGCGGACTGGGTGAGCGGAACGTCGGCGGACGTGAGCATCTCCATCTCCGGATGAATGATGCATTGAAGGATGGGCGATTCCAGCCGCTGGCGCGCGGGCGCTTCCGGGCGGGGAGCGGACGGATCCGGCCACGCCGACCTGACCCGGCATGCGCTCGTCAGCCGGAGAGCTTCGCCGGATCCACCACCACGTGCTTCACCCGCTGCCGCTTCCACGTGTAGGTGATGTGCACCAGGCCATCCGATGTCTGGATCACGGCGGGATACGAGTACTCGCCTGGCTGATCCTCGAGCGTGAGCACATTCGTCCACGTGCTACTGTCGCGCGAGACGGCGACCGCCAGCGGCGTGCGACCGCGGGTCACGGGATTGTAGACGAGCAGCTGACGACCATCGGCGAGCGTCACCGCATCGATGCCGGCGTTCGGGTTCGGCAGGCCGTCGATCAGTGTGAGCGCGCTCCAGCTCCTGCCGCCGTCATCTGATGAAGTCGAGAAGATCTTGCCCTGCCGCGTCCGGCCGACGGCGAGCAGCTTGTCGCCGCCTCTGGTATCACGGAAGAGAATGCTCGGCTGGATCGCGGCGATGGACGAACCGTCGTTGAGCGGCTGGGTCGCGGTCCAGCTCTTCCCGCCGTCGCTGCTGCGCTCGAAATGAATCTGCCAGCGGCTGGGCTCCGATTCCGACTCGGTGCTGGTGGGCGAGAGGATGGTGCCGTCGGCGAGCTGCACGGGCTTGTTCTTGATCGGTCCCAGAATGCCGTCGGGCAGTCGCCGCGGCTCGCTCCAGGTTCGGCCGGCATCGCTGCTCGTGCGGAGCATCCCCCACCAGCTCTCCGGGCTGGGTCCCACCTTATAGAAGAGCATCAACGGCCCGCCGCGCGGCTGGAACAGGACGGGATTCCACGTCGGATGCCGCGTGCCGTCGGGCTGCACACCGTTGGCGACTTCGACGCTCGGCGTCCATCCGCTCTTTTCTCTCCGGGACAGCCAGATGCCGACGTCGGGACTTCTCTCTCGAGTGCCGCCGAACCATGCCGCCACGAGATCGTGGGACGTCGTCTCGACGATCGTCGAGGCGTGCGC
Source organism: Gemmatimonadaceae bacterium (assembly GCA_045804245.1). GTDB lineage: Bacteria > Gemmatimonadota > Gemmatimonadetes > Gemmatimonadales > Gemmatimonadaceae > AG11. The sequence continues at coordinate 7,413 of JBJMNN010000096.1, forward strand.
AGAAGGGTACGGGGCGCGCTCGTAGATGAACTCGTTGACGAGAATGGCGGGATCGTCGGCGCGGGGCGCGAGTGCCATCAGGAGACCGGCGACGAGGGAGGCGCGAGAGAGTCTCATGCCGAAGTTGATCGCTCACGGGCGAGCGGCGCGCAAGACGGCGATCAGTGTATTGACGCGCCGGCCGGCGACGATCCGACCGCGGAAGGAGTGATCGAGACGCGTAGCGCCAACGCGACGTCGCGATCACCGCGGTGAGTCGTGCAGCGTGCGCAACGAATCACTCCGTCCGATAGAAGAAGTACTCCGCCGTGTACGGCACTCTCACCTCCTCACCCGTCGAGCGTCCCGGTGAGGGCGGCGCGAGGCCGCCAACGGTGTGCATCCGCTGAATGAACGTGACTCGCCGGAAGATGCCCGGCCCATCGTTGGGTACCGCGCCGAGCGACAGCCAGGGGATGGCAGTGGGGTCAGGGGTGCAGCGTTGGGCGACGGTGCC
>JBJMNN010000097.1:0-10854 GCA_045804245.1 Gemmatimonadaceae bacterium
AGTTCGGTGCGTCGGGCGACCTCGCGCAGGCGTATGTGATCGCGCACGAGCTCGGACACCACGTGCAGCACCTGCTCGGCACCGATCAGCAGGTGCGGCGCGCGCAACAGGGCGACCCGTCCCAGGCGAACCAGTACTCCGTGCGCCTCGAGCTGCAGGCCGACTGCTACGCCGGAGTATGGGGACGCTCGACACAGCAGCGTGACAAGCTCGACCAGGGTGACATCGAGGAGGGCATGAACGCGGCGGCTTCGGTGGGTGACGATCGCATCCTCTCGAAGGCTGGGCGGAGTGTGAACACGGACTCGTTCACGCATGGCTCGTCGGCGCAACGCGTGAGCTGGTTCCGGAAGGGGTTCGAGACGGGCGACCCGCGCGCGTGTGACACGTTCGCGAGTGGTGCCGGGTGACGGATCGCGGGCGGGCCGGCGCACGATCGTGCGGACGCATCGGCCCGCCTCCTTCTCGAACTTTGCCATCACGACTGACTTTTCGACGCCGCCCCATTTGTGGCGGCGTTGTCGTATCATTCGTTGACTTGGTCAGTCTCCACCCGAGCGGCGACACTGCTCGTCTGGCGGATGCACGATTTGCGTGCATCGTTGTCGGGCGACGTTTTTGCGTCGAAGCGTCTATCCATGTCCCGCCTTCGCTCGTAATCCATGGACCGCGTTCCCTCCTCCGAAACCGAAGTGCTGCACGACGCGGCGACGCCGCCCGCGCCCCGAGCCGACGACGCGCGGCCGTCCGCCGAGAATCGTCGTGAGAGCGGCAATGAGAACGGCCAATCGCCGAGCGCAGGGGACGACGGCTCGTCGCTCGTGACCACGCCGGCGACGCGGCGGAAGCCGCGCGCGAAGAAGACCGGCACGGCGACGGAGCGACCGAAGCGTACGTCACGAAAGAAGATCGAGCCGCCACCGACGCCCGTGGCGGGTGTGCCGAGCGCGCCCCTCACCCGTCCCGATGGCACGCCGGCTCCCGTCGTGCACCTCGTGCCCGAGCTCTCGCCGTACGCGCGCACCGGCGGTCTCGGCGAGGCGGTGGCGAGCCTCGCGAAGTATCAGGCCGCGTCGGGGATCCCCGTCACGGTGATCATGCCGCTGTACGCCGCGGTGCGCGAGCGCCACGAGGTGCGGCCACTCGGACCCGCCTTCGCGCTCACGGTAGGTCCGCGTACCGAGACGGCTCGACTGTACGAACCGGCCGCGCCGCACCAGCCGCGCAACCCGCGCATCGTGTTCGTCGAGAGCGAAGTGTATTTCGACCGGCCCGGTCTCTACGGCGACGAGCAGGGCGACTATCCCGACAACGCGCTCCGTTATGCGCTGTTCGCGCGCGCGGTGCTCGTGTCGCTGCCCAGGATCCTGCCGGAGGCACCGAGCATCCTGCACGCGCACGACTGGCAGACCGCGCTCGCGAGCATCTACCTCAAGACGGAGTTCATCGCGCACCCGTACTACGAGGGGATCCGCGCGGTGCTGTCAGTGCACAACGCCGGGTATCAGGGGCATTTCCCCGAGTCGACGATGGCGGACATCGGATTGCCAGCGTCGCTGTACAACCACCGGCAGCTCGAGTGGTGGGGCCGCGTGAACCTGCTGAAGGGCGGTCTCGTCTTCTCCGATCTCGTCATGACGGTGAGTCCGACGCACGCCCACGAGCTGCGCACCGAGAAGGGCGGCTTCGGATTGGACGGCGTGTTCGTGGCGCTGCGCGATCGCCTCGTCGGTATCGTGAACGGGATCGACCAGGAGATCTGGGATCCGTCGCGCGATACGATCATCCCGCGGCGCTACTCCGCGGACAACCTCTCGGGGAAGAAGCGCTGCCGCCTCGCGCTGCAGCGCGCCACGGGACTGAGCCGCTGGCAGGCGCCGATCTTCGCGCTTACGGCGCGGCTCGTCGCGCAGAAGGGGCTGGATCTCGTGCTCGGCGACCCGGGCTATTTCGCGTTCGACGCGCAGTACGTCTTCCTCGGCCACGGCGAGGCGCGCTACGAGGCGATGCTCACCGACCTCGCCGAACGGGCGCCGAGCCGCATCGCCGTGAAGCTCGACTTCACCGACGAGTTCGAGCATCTGCTGCTCGCCGGCGCCGACCTGTGTCTGATGCCGTCGCAGTACGAGCCGTGCGGTCTCACCCAGATGCGCGCACAGCGCTACGGCACGATCCCGGTCGCGCGGCGCGTAGGCGGCCTGGCCGACACGATCGAGGATGGCGTGACCGGCTTCCTGTTCGACGACTACACGCCCGCGGACTTCATGCGCGCCGCGATGCGCGCCACCGACCAGTTCCGCGAGACGGAGGCGTGGGATGAGATGATGCGCGAGGCGATGTCGCGCGACTTCGGTTGGGAGCGGAGCGCGGCGCGCTACCTGAGCGTGTACAGGCGCATCCTCGGCCTCCCCTCGGTGCGGCAGGATCGTGTGATGGCGGCCGGAGTATAGTACGAGAGCGTGGCGCCGGACCGGCGCCACGCGTCGTTCGTACGCGTCCTTCCCGCCTTCGCACCCTCGCGCCGCCCCATGTCGTTCCGTTCGGCTCGTCTCGCCGCCGCCCTGTTGATCCTCGCCGGCGCCGCTCCGGCACGCGCCCAGTCCGATCCACCCGCCGTCGCGCGCGAGCTGCGCGCCGTCTGGGTCGCGACCGTCGACAACATGGACTGGCCGTCGAAGGCCGGATTGTCGGCGAGCGAGCAGCAGGCGGAGCTGATCGCCATCCTCGACCGCCTCGTGCAGCTCCGCATGAACGCCGTCGTGCTGCAGGTTCGGCCCGCGGCGGACGCACTGTATCGATCGGACCTCGAGCCGTGGTCGGAAGTGCTCACCGGCGAGATGGGCCGCGATCCGGGCTACGACCCGCTCGCGTTCGCGGTCACCGAGGCCCACAAGCGCGGACTCGAGCTGCACGCGTGGATCAACCCATATCGCGCGCGCTACTCGCTGACGCGGCCCGCGTCGTCGAACCACGTGAGCCGCACGCATCCGGAGCTCGTCCGGCGTTATGGACCGTATCTCTGGATGGATCCCGGCGATCCCCGCGTGCGCGACCTGACGACGCGTGTCGTGCTCGACATCGTGCGGCGCTACGACATCGACGCGCTGCACATGGACGATTACTTCTACCCGTACAAGGAGACAGTCCGCGGGCGCGAGCTTCCCTTCCCCGACGACGCGACGTGGGAGCGCTATCGCCGCGGCGGTGGTACGCTGGCGCGCGACGACTGGCGGCGCGAGAACGTGAACCTGCTCGTACACCAGCTCAACAGCGCCATCCACGACGTGAAACCGTGGGTGCGCTTCGGGATCAGCCCGTTCGGTATCTGGCGGCCGGGCTATCCGTCGTCGGTGCGCGGGCTCGATCAGTACTCCGAGCTGTACGCCGACGCGCGCAAGTGGCTGCGCCAGGGCTGGCTGGACTACTTCACGCCGCAGCTCTACTGGTCGACGGACAAGCCCGAGCAGCGCTACGACGAGCTGCTCAAATGGTGGGCCGGTGAGAACGTCATGCGCCGCCACATGTGGCCCGGCAACTACACGGGAAAGATGCTGCTGCCGAGCTTCCAGTGGCGCACGAGCGAGATCCTCGAGCAGATCCGGCTTACGCGCGCGCAGGTCGGCGCGACGGGAAACGTGCACTTCAGCATGAAGGTGTTCTTCGAAAACCCGGACGCGCTCAACGAGCGACTCGTCGCCGGTCCGTACGCGCAGCCGGCGCTCGTGCCCGCGACGACGTGGCTGAGCGTCGGCACGCCGGCGGCGCCGACGATCGCCGTGCGCACCGACGGCGGCCGCGCGATGCTCGAGATTCTCCCCACGGCACGGCCTCCGGTGCCGATCGGTGTCGGAGGCACGTCTACAGTGTCGACCACGCCCTGGCTCTGGGTGGTGCAGACGCGGAGCGACGCGGGATGGACGACGGAGGTGGTGCCGGCCGCGGTGCGCGCGCGTCCCCTCGCCGCTCGTGGAACGACGCCGCCGCGCGAGGTGCGCGTCATGACGATCGACCGGCTCGGCCTCGCGAGTCCCGCGGCCATGCTTCGCGCACCGTTCTAGACGCCCTCTATCCGCGGGCTCATCTTCGCCTCGGCTGGATCACTCCGACGGCGAGGTTCCATGGTACGACGGATCATCGCGGCCGTGTTGCTGGCCGCGAGCTGTCTCGGCGTCGCGCCGATGGCCGGCGCGCAGCGCGTGGCGCGGCGATCCCTGCCGCGACTGCGCGTGAGCGAAAGCGGACGCTTCCTCGTCACGGAGGACGGTCGCCCATTCTTCTATCTTGGCGACACGGCGTGGGAGCTGTTCCACCGTCTCACCCGCGAAGATGCGGTGCGCTATCTCCAGTTCCGCGCCGACCAGGGCTATACCGCGATCCAGGCCGTCGCGCTGGCGGAGTTCGACGGGCTGACCGTTCCCAATGCGTACGGCGATCTGCCGCTCGTGGACCGCGATCCGGCGCGGCCGGCGACGACGCCCGGCAGCGATCCCGCCGACGCCGCGGCCTACGACTACTGGGACCACGTCGACTTCATCGTGAACGAAGCGGAGCAGCGAGGGCTCCACGTCGCGATGCTGCCCACCTGGGGGCGGTGGGTGATCAACCCGCAGCGCCCGGCCGACGTCGCGTTCGACGAGGCGAAGGCCGAGTCGTACGGCCGCTTCATCGGGAAGCGCTACGCATCGCATCCGATCATCTGGGTGCTCGGCGGCGACCGTGGCACCGACGGCGTGGAGAAGGTGTGGCGTGCGATGGCGCGCGGCATCGCGATCGGCACGAGCGGTCGCGAGGACTACACTCGCGTCATGATGACGTTTCATCCGTGCGGCGCGTGCACGTCGTCGACCGCGTTCCACGACGACGCGTGGCTCGACTTCAACATGCACCAGACGGGACACGGGCTGGCCGCTCCGACGCACAGCTGGGCGCGCATCGCCGCCGACTATGCGCGGACACCGATCAAGCCCGTGATCGACGGCGAACCGCTGTACGAGGATCATCCGCTCGACTTCCGGGCGGCGCAGAATGGGTTCTCGTTCGACGCGCACGTGCGGCAGCGCGCGTACTGGGACGTGTTCGCCGGGGCGGCGGGGCATACCTACGGCAACCACGCCGTGTGGCAGTTCTACTCGGCGGACCGCACACCCGTGAACGGTCCGCAGATGTACTGGTACCACGCGATCCGCCGGCCGGGCGCCGCGCAGATTCCGCTCGTGCGCAAGCTGATCGAGTCGCGCGACTATTTCTCCCGCGTCCCGGACCAGTCGCTCGTCGTCGACACGCTCACCGGCGCCGACCACGTGCAGGCCACTCGCGGGAACGGCTATGCCTTCGTCTACAGCGCGCAGGGACGTCCGTTCGACGTGGTGATGGGGAAGATCTCGGGCGACAGCGTCGTCGCGTACTGGTTCAACCCGCGCTCGGGCGACGCGCTGGAGCTCGGCCGGTTCGCGAATACGGGTACGCAGCGCTTCACCCCGCCGTCGCAGGGGTTCGGAGCGGACTGGGTGCTGGTGCTGGACGACGCCGCGCGGCGCGCCGGGGTGCCCGGGCGGTGACGGCCCGGGTCACCACGCTCGAGCTGTTCTTCGACCTGGTGTTCGTCTTCGCGATCACGCAGGTCGCACATCTCATCGGTCACGCACAGTCGGCGCTGGATCTGCTCAGGGCGCTGCTCGTGCTGACCGTCGTGTGGTGGATGTATGGCGGCTACGCCTGGCTGACGAACAACATCGCCACGGACCGCCTCGCGCACCGGCTTCTGCTGCTCGTGGCGATGGCGGCGTTTCTCGTCGTCGCGCTCCGGATCCCTCTGGTGGCTGGCCGGCACGGTGCCGTGTTCGGGCTCGCGTATCTGACCATCGTGCTGGTGCACGCCGCGCTCTTCACCCGCGCGCCGAACGCCTCGGCGCGCGCGATCCTGTCCGTGCTGCCGTTCAACGTCGTGCTCGCCGCGCTCGTCATCGCGTCCGGGCTCGCCGCTCCCGAATGGAACTGGACGCCCTGGGCGGGCGCGGCGCTGGCGATCGTCGCGACGACGGCGGCGCGCCGCGAGCGTGGATTCGCCATCAATCCGGCGCACTTCGCCGAGCGTCACGGGCTCGTGGTACTCATCGCGATCGGCGAGTCCGTCGTCGCCATCGGCAGCGGCGCCGCGGGACAGCCGCTGCAGCTGTCGCTGCTCACCGCGATGGGACTCGGGATCGCGCTCGCGGCGTGCATCTGGTGGACGTACTTCGACGCCGACGACACGCGAGGGGAGCATGCGATGGCGCGCGCCTCCGGACCCGAGCGCGCGACGCTGGCGATCCGTGCGTACTACTACGCTCACCTCGTGATGATCGCGGGCATCGTGACGGCGGCGGCGGGAATGGCTCAGGTGATCGCCGCTGCGGCTCGCAGCGCACCGCCCGCCGCGGCCTGGCTGCTCTCGTCGGGAATCGCCGTCTACCTGCTCGGCGGATCGGTGTTTCGGAGGACGCTGCGCATCGCACCGGCGCGGACACGCCTCGCGGGCGCCGCGCTCGTTCTCGCGACCGGTCCGATCGCGGCGCACGCCGGCAGTCTCGCGCAGCTCGCGACCGTGGTCGCCATCCTCGTCGCCATGTTGGCACTGGAGCACGGTCGCGACGAGGCCGGCGAGTGACCGCCGAGTTCAGGGCGTCATGGTGAGATTCGCTCGATCGTTCCGGTCGCGCTCGAGGTCGGCTGCGCAGGATTCTGCGCCGCCACCAGCGTGACCGCCGAGCATGTTTCCGTTCCTCCGAGGTCAACGGCGTCCCGCGCGCGAGCGTAGAGAGCACGCGCGATCTTCCCGGCGTTCCCGACGGACCCTATTGTTGGTTCGCCACTGCGTCGGCGACGCGCCACGCACGCCACCCATCCTTCGACGCCACGCTCCCGTGCCTCACCCACGGTCCACCCCCGTGCGCCACATGCTCGCGCCCCGCTCGCTCCGCTCGCCCCGCTCGGGGCTCGGCGCACTCCCGGTTCTCGCCCTGCTCGCCTCGATGGCGTGCGCCGGCAGCAGCGCGCCCACGCCGACGCCGGCACCTGCCGCCGTCGCGCTCTCCACGACCGAGCCGCGCAAGATCGAGGTGCTGTTCCTCGGGCACGACTCCGAGCACCACAACTCGAACAAGTTCGCGCCGATGCTCGCCGCGGGGCTGGCCAAGGACGGGATCAACTTCTCCTACACGACGAACCCGAACGATCTCAACCCGCAGAACCTGGCGAAGTACGACGCAGTGCTGCTTTACGCCAATCACGACTCCGCCACGCCGGCGCAGGCGAAGGCGCTGCTGGACTACGTGCGATCGGGGCACGGCTTCGTCCCGATCCACAGCGCCTCGCACTGCTTCCGCAACGTCCCCGACATCATCCGCATGATCGGCGGGCAGTTCGACCGGCACGACACGGGGACGTTCACCGCCGTCACCGTGCGGCCGGAGCATCCCGTGATGCAGGGGCTCACCCCCTTCGAGACGTGGGACGAGACGTACGTCCACAAGAACAACAATCCCGACCGCATCGTGCTGCAGGAGCGCGTGCAGGGCGACCACCACGAGGCGTGGACGTGGGTGCGTACCGAAGGCCAGGGCCGCGTGTTCTACACGGCGTACGGCCACGACGAGCGCACCTGGGGCCAGGACGCGTTCCAGTCGCTCGTGCGCAACGGCATCCTCTGGGCGATCGGCGACCGGGTGCGCGCGCAGCACGACAAGTACGCGATCTCGCCCCTCGCCTACCGGGAGAGCAGCCGCATCCCGAACTACGAGCGCCGCAACCCGCCGCTCAAGCTGCAGGAGGCGCTCTCCCCTGCGGCGTCGATGACGCACATCCAGGTGCCGCCGGGCTTCCGGCTCGAGCTGTTCGCGTCGGAGCCCGACGTCGTGAAGCCGATCGCGATGAGCTGGGACGAGCGCGGCCGACTGTGGATCGCCGAGACGATCGACTACCCGAACGACATCCATCCGGGCAGACCGGGCCGCGACCGCATCAAGATTCTCGAGGACACGAACGGGGACGGAAAGGCGGACAAGTTCACTGTGTTCGCCGACTCGCTCAACATTCCGACGAGCCTCGTGTTCACGAACGGCGGCGTGCTGGTGTCGCACATGCCGAGCTTCATCTTCCTCAAGGACACGAACGGCGACGACAAGGCCGACGTGCGGCAGGAAGTGCTCGGCGGCTGGGGATACGGGGACACGCATGCGGGGCCGAGCAATCTGCGCTACGGCTTCGACAACCATATCTGGGGCGCGGTCGGCTACAGCAACCACTTCACCGTGGGGCCGGCCGGCGACACGACCCGCTTCGGCCAGGCGATCTACCGCTTCCGCCCCGGGACGTACGACTCGCTGGAGCACGTCGCCAGCTTCTCGAACAACACGTGGGGCCTCGGCTTCTCGGAGTCGAACGATGTGTTCGGCTCGACGGCGAACAACACGCACGCGATGTACGTCGCCGTCCCACACCGCTTCCAGCAGGGGCTGAAAGGACTGCCGCCGCGCGCGGGGAGCACGAAGATCGACGGGCACTACGCCATGGCGCCGATCTCGAAGCAGGTGCGCCAGGTGGACGTGTTCGGCGGCTTCACCGCGGCTGCCGGGTTCAATCTCTACACGGCGCGCAGCTATCCGCGCGAGTACTGGAACCACATCGCGTTCGTGAGCGAGCCGACGGGGCGCGTGCTGCACCGCGCGATCCTCGAGCCGAAGGGTGCGGGCTACGCGGAGAAGGACGGCTGGAACCTGCTCGCCAGCGACGACGAGTGGGTCGGGCCGGTCGACGCGCAGGTCGGGCCCGACGGCGCCGTGTGGGTGGCCGACTGGTACAACTTCATCATCCAGCACAACCCGACGCCGCCGGGGTTCCAGACCGGCAAGGGCAACGCGTACGAGAATCCGCTGCGCGACCATCAGCGCGGGCGCATCTACCGCATCGTGTATGAAGGCGCTCCGGCAGCGCCCCGCATGTCGCTGAGCAAGGATCGTCCGGACGAGCTCGTGCGCGCGCTGCGCAACGACAACCTGTTCTGGCGGCTCACTGCGCAGCGGCTCCTCGTGGAGCGCGGGAAGACCGACGTCGTGCCGCAGCTCATCGCCCTGGCGCGCGATCGATCGGTCGACGCACTCGGGCTCAATCCCGGCGCGCTGCACGCGCTCTGGACGCTGCACGGACTGAAGCAGCTCGACGGCTCCAACAAGTCCGCCACCGACGCCGCCGTGGCCGCGCTCCGGCATCCATCGGCCGCCGTGCGGAAGGCGGCGGTGCAGGTGCTGCCGGCGACTCCGTCCACGGTGACCGAGCTCCGCTCAGCCGGATTGCTCGAGGACCGCGATCCGCACACGCGGCTCGCCGCCGTGCTCGTGCTGTCGCAGCTGCCTCCTTCCGATGAGCTGGGCCAGCTGCTGTACACGATCGGCAAGTCGCCCGATGTCGAGCAGGACGAGTGGCTCTCGCAGGCGGTGTACGTCGCGGCGGCGAAGCATCGCGCGGGGTACATGAAGGCCTACGCCGCCGACATCGGCGCCGACGCGTATCGCGCGCTCGCGCAGCGACTTGCCCAGGAGGAGTCGTCGCCGCCGGTGCGGCCCGTGCGAGGAAGCGGCGGTCCCTCGGAGCCGGCGGCGCGTCCGGCGCCGCCGCGGCTCCGCCCTGTCGGCGAGCGGCTGCTGCGCGCTTACGTCGAGGACGTCGTCGGGCCGATCACGCGTCCGACGCAGACGGCGCAGATGCCCGACTGGATGAACCCGGCGTCGAAGGAGCCGACGCTCGAGCTTTCGGTGAGCGTCGTGCGAGGGCAGATGAAGTTCTCGCTGCCGTCGTTCACGGTGAAGCCGAGCCAGCGCGTGAAGATCACCTTCACGAACCCCGACGAGATGCAGCACAATCTCGTCGTCATCAAACCGGGCACGACGGAGGCGGTGGGCGCGCTCGCGGACGCGATGGCGAAGACACCGGACGCGGCGGAGCGCAACTACATCCCGCCCACGCCGGACGTGATCAACTCCACCAAGCTCGTCGATCCGCAGCAGACGGTGACGCTCGAGTTCGTCGCGCCGCGGCAGAGCGGCGACTATCCGTACATCTGCACCTTCCCCGGGCACTGGCGGCTCATGCAGGGCACGATGAAGGTGTCACCCTAGCGGCCATGGTGCACCAGAGCCTTGCCACTACCGAGAGCCGTGCCACTACGTTTGCCCTGAACTCATGACCAAGATCAGAGTCGCCGTCGTCGGACTGGGATTCGGCGCGGAATTCCTACCGATCTACCAGCGTCACCCCGACGCCGAGCTGTACGCGATCTGCCAGCGGTCGCGCGAGAAGCTGGACGAGGTCGGAGACCAGTTCGGCGTCGAGCGGCGGTTCGAGAGCTACGAGAAGCTGCTTGCCGACCCGAACGTCGACGCGGTCCACATCAACACGCCGATCGCCGCGCACGCGCCGATGTCGCTCGCGGGGCTGAATGCGGGGAAGCACGTGGCGTGCACCGTGCCGATGGCGACGACGGTGGACGAATGCCTCCAGCTCGTCGAGGCGGAGCGTCGCAACGCCAAGGTCTACATGATGATGGAGACCGCCGTCTACACGCGTGAGTTTCTGCTTGCGTACGAGATGCTGCATCAGGGAAAGCTCGGCAGGCTGCAGTTCCTGCGCGGCTCGCACCAGCAGAACATGAGCCTTCCCGGCTGGCCCGAGTACTGGTATGGCATGCCGCCGATGCACTACGCGACGCACGCGGTCGCGCCCCTGCTCGCCCTCGCCCGGACACGGGCGGCGCGGGTGTGCTGCTTCGGCTCCGGGCGCCTCCGGCCCGATATCCAGCAGCCGGGCGGCAACTCGTTCCCG
>JBJMNN010000098.1:0-13118 GCA_045804245.1 Gemmatimonadaceae bacterium
ACCGGCGTGTCCTCCTTCGTGCCCTGGCCGAACGAGTTGTCCGACGTGCCCGTCGGCAGGTCGATATCGCAACCGACTTTCGGGTTCGACAGGCAGTTGATACCGACCGTCGCCCAGTCCTTGCCGGCCGCCGCACCGTCGTCGAGGTTGCCGTCGATCTCGATCGCGGTGCCAGCCGGTGACGGCGGCACCTGGATGAAGCTGGCGGGCACCAACGCGGCCACCACGACCACGAAGCTGTCCCCCGGCGCCAGCGACCCGATGTTGCAGATGAGCCGCTGATGGGTCTTGCTGTCCGCCCCCGTGACCGTCCCCAGGGGGCTCGGGCACGTGGTCGTGTTGTTGGCCTTCCACGTGAGGTCGGCGGGGAGCGTGTCGGTGAGGACCACGTTGTTCGCCGTCCCGGTGCCGGCCGCGCTGCTGTTCTTGACCGTGATCGTGAAGCGCGCCGAGTCCGGCGGCGTCACGCTGTAGCCCACGTCGCCCACCACCTTCGGCTTCTTCGTGATCGACAGGTTCGGACAGGGAATCGTCGTCGTGGCGCTCGCCTGCACGCTGCTGGCATTCGACGCCGACCCGGTCGCCGTGTTCGTGAAGCCGCTGGCACTGCAGGCCGCGGCGCTCGTCGTCGTCGCGTTGATGATGGCCGTGATCGTGCCGTTCTGCGCGAGGTCGAGCGGTCCGCACGCCAGCTTGCCGGCCGTGATCGCGCAGGTGGCGTCACTGCCTGCACCAAGCACGTAGCTGACCCCGGTGACCACCGGGAGCGAGTCGCTGATTGTGGCGCCGACGGCCGTGCCGACGCCGCTGTTGGTCAGCACCACGGTCCACGAGAAGCTGTCCCCGGCATTCTTCGTCTGCGTCGCCGGCAGCTTCGTGATGCCCAGCGTCGGGCAGTTGACCGTCGTGGACGCGCTGGCCGGAGGAACGTTCGCCTGATTCGTCAACGTCACCCGGGCGGTGTTGTCGTACTGCTTGCACGACGCCGCAGTCGTGCCGCTGACCACATGCACGCTGGTGCTCGTGATGCCGAGCGAGGCGGCCGTATAGGTCAGGATCTGACTGCCCGCGGCGCCACTGAGCGCCCAGCCCGTGGGAACGGGGTTCGTCGCGATCGACCACAGCACACCGGTGCCGGCCGGCAGCGTGTCTGTCAGTGAGACATTCGTGGCGCTGGCTGGGCCACCGTTGGCCACCGTCACGGTGAAGCCGATCTGCGAACCAGCATTGACCGTCGCCGCGTCGGCCGTCTTGGTCAGCGTGAGGCTCGGATCCCTGACCACCGTAATGGGGACGTCGAACCCCTCGCAGTTGCACTTGGACTTGTTGCCGTAAAGGGTGCCGAAGCGGTACCCGTCCGGGCTCTCCGTCACCCAGTTGGGTGCGGCATTCGGCTTGGCATCCGGCAGTGGGCACACGCGATTGGCGCCCGGCTCGGTCCAGCCGAGGCACGAGCCGATGTGGAGGCGATTGGTGGTCGCGCCCGGCGCCGTGTTGCAGACGGCGTTGAACGTGCCGAGCGGGAAGCTCGGGACGACGGCACCGGCGCTCAGATCGCCGCACGAATCGTTGTCGGCGTTGGAGACCCCCGTACCCGGCTCGAGCGGGTTGGTCGGCAGATTGTAGTGATTGCAGGCGCCTGTGACCCCCCTCCCGCCGTCGGTGGCGAGCCAGATGCCGATGTCGGAGCGCGTCGAGGAGGCGGTCTCGTTCAGCTTCGCCGACATCGTCAGCTGAATCCCCTGGTTCACGGTGCAGGTCACGTTCGTCGTCGAGTCGAACGGGATCGGCGTGCCGCTGAAGTTGCCGAGCGAGTCGGCGAGCAGATAGTTGATCACCTGCGCCGTCGCAATCCGCACGTCATTCGACGTGCAGTTCGTGGCGGTGAGCGGATCGTCACCGAACTTGACGCCCGAGATCGTGTTGCTCGCCACCCGTACCGCGTCGTCGGCCATGCACTGACCGGCGTTGTTGAACGGCGTCGAGGCGTCGTATGCCGGGGTGTCCGTGGGTCCGATCCGGGGGGTGGGCGCGCTGGTGGGTGTGTCGGTACAGGCCGCGAACAGTCCGATCGTCCCCGCAATCGTACAGCTGCGGAAAAGATTTCGATTCATGGTGATATGCCTCCGTCGACATGTCTGGAATGAGCCTGCTGCGCTCCACTGCCTCTTCCTCGGCAACCTGGCCGTCTCCGGTTCGAGACCCTCGGCTCTGCGGACCGACCTCGCGATCGGGGTGCTCTTGTCGGAAGAGTGTGACTCTCGTGTGTCTCGTCTGTGCTACCGATGCCGGGGTGTACGACGAGCAGGCAACCCGGCCTCCATGCCCAGCGAGCCAACACCGGCTCGGAGCTTCGCGGACCTCATTCACCTATCGATGTGAGCACCTCCTGAAGGGGGAGGGACGTATTTGGTGATGCGGCGCACATATTTGCGGAGGGCTACGTTAGTCACTTTCGGTTAACGCCGGGTTACTCCACGGTTAGTCGCGACGCAGCGCTGGCCCCTTCTGCCCGGCCTCGTGACGCTCGCCGCCAATTCGGTGAGGGAGGGGAGTGGTAGGCATCGCGCGATGGGTGCGCCTCTGGCCCGAGCTCGACACTGCGCTCAACACCCTGAAACAGACAGTCTGCGCGATCCGCGAACGCTGACGGGCTCGATCTCACCCGCGAGCCACGCCTGCGCCGCCAAGGGCAACTACCCGGTCGCCGTGACGGTCGCGGGGAAACACGAGCGGGGGCGGTGGACAAATCCACCGCCCCCGTTTCGCGTCCCCGAGGTCCGCGGGCTTCTACGGCGGTTTAGCGACTGCGGGGCGGCGAGTCATGACTCGCCGCCCCGCAGTTCAGTACCTCTCGCTCGTCAGGTCACCGAGTGAGTCAGAAACTTTTCCCTCACGGCGACTCCACCTTGATCTCGCCGGAGTCGGACTTGGCGGTGACGTTGCTGGCCGTGACCCACGCCGTGTTGAGGATCAACACCGGCGCGCAGTTGGTCACCGAGATCGGGATCGGGGCGATGAAGTCCTTGATCTCGGAACTGAAGCTCGTCGAGGAACGACTCTTCAGGTAGCCCTGCCCGAAGCTCGTGCACGCTCCCGCCTGGAAGATGCCCGACGTCTGCAGGTCGATCGACGCTTCACCGAACGTGAGCGCATCGAGCGTCCGGCTGCCCGACTGCCCCGCGGCGAGAATCGGATCGACGACGCTGGCCAGGTTGATCGCTGCGGCCCCCCCACTGAGCACGGCCGTGCCCTTGCCCCAGCAGGGAAGCGCGTTCGAGGCCTCGCACAACGTCGCGGCGTTGCCCGTGGTGACCCACCGATGGAACCCAAGTGTCGGCTGGGTGCCACCGTTGTCCAGATCGTACTTGATGAGAATGTCACCCGCCGTCCGGACCGGCGTCTTGCCGTTGGCGGACAACGTGCTCGACTGATTGAGCTCGAAGTCCATGTTGGTCGTGCCGTTCGGCGCCTGCACCCGCTCCCAGGCGAGATACAGGAAGTTGTTCGTTCCGAACCGCTCGCTGGAGACGTAGAACCGCAGCAGGTCGCTCTTGTTGTTCGGGATCGAGCCCGAGACGACCGACGGCACCGGGGAGTCCTCCTTCGTGCCCTGGCCGAATGAATCGTCCGTGGTGCCGGTCGGCTTGTCGATATCGCAACCGACTTTCGGGTTCGACAGGCAGTTGATACCGACCGTCGCCCAGTCCTTGCCGGCCGCCGCACCGTCGTCGAGGTTGCCGTCGATCTCGATCGCGGTGCCAGCCGGTGACGGCGGCACCTGGATGAAGCTGGCAGGCACCAACGCGGCCACCACGACCACGAAGCTGTCCCCCGGCGCCAGCGACCCGATGTTGCAGATGAGCCGCTGATGGGTCTTGCTGTCCGCCCCCGTGACCGTCCCCATGGGGCTCGGGCACGTGGTCGTGTTGTTGGCCTTCCACGTGAGGTCGGCGGGGAGCGTGTCGGTGAGGACCACGTTGTTCGCCGTCCCGGTGCCGGCCGCGCTGCTGTTCTTGACCGTGATCGTGAAGCGCGCCGAGTCCGGCGGCGTCACGCTGTAGCCCACGTCGCCCACCACCTTCGGCTTCTTCGTGATCGACAGGTTCGGACACGGAATCGTCGTTTTCGCCGAGGCGGTCACGTCGCTGACACCCGTCGCCTTCCCGGTTGCCGTGTTCGTGAAGCCACTCGCGCTGCAGGCCGCCGCGGCCGTCGTCGTCGCGTTGATCACCGCGGTGATCGTCTCGTTCTGCGCCAGATCCTTCGGACCGCAGGCGAGCGTACCGGCCGTGATGGCGCACGTCGCGTCGCTGCCCGCGCCGAGCACGTAGCTGACTCCGGTGACTACCGGGAGCGGATCGTTGATCGTGGCGCCGACGGCCGTGCCAGCGCCGCTGTTGGTCAGCACCACGGTCCACGAGAAGCTCTCGCCCGCATTCTTCGTCTGCGTGGCCGGCAGCTTCGTGATGCCCAGCGTCGGGCAGTTGAGGATCGTCTTCGCCGAGGCGGTCACGTCGCTGACACCCGTGGCCTTCCCCGTCGCCGTATTCGTGATGCCGCTCGCGCTACAGCTCGTGCCGGCGGTCGTCGTGGCATTGATGATAGCCGTGATCGTCCCGTTCAGCGCCAGATCCTTCGGCCCGCAAGCCAGCGTACCCGCCGTGATGGCGCAGGACGCGTCGCTGCCCGCGCCGAGCACATAGGTCACGCCCGTGAGGGTCGGTAGCGGATCGTTGATCGAAGCACCAACCGCCGTGCCATTGCCAGTATTCGTCAGGACGACGGTCCAGCTGAATGGACTGCCGGCACTGACGGTCTGCGTGGCCGGCAGCTTCGTGATGCCGATGTTCGGGCAGTTGAGGATTGTCGTCGCCGTGGCTTGCACGTCGCTGACACCCGTCGCTTTCCCGGTTGCCGTGTTGACGATGCCACTCGCGCTGCAGCTCGTGCCGGCCGTCGTCGTGGCGTTGATGATGGCCGTGATCGTACCAGCCGCCGCGAGATCCTTCGGGCCGCAGGCAAGCGTGCCGCTCGTAATGGCGCACGATGCGTCGCTCCCCGCGCCGAGCGTGTAGCTGACGCCCGTGAGTGCCGGTAGTGGATCGTTGATGCTGGCCCCGACTGCGGTTCCGGTCCCGCCGTTCGTGAGTGTGACTGTCCACGAGAACGGGCTACCTGCATTGACGGTCTGCGTGGCCGGCGTCTTCGTGATGCCCAGGCTCGGACAGTTGATCGTCGTCGTCGCTGAGGCTTGCACGTTGCTGACGCCCGTCGCTGCGCCGGTCGCCGTGTTCGTGATGCCGCTCGCGCTGCAGCTCGTGCCAGCCGTCGTCGTGGCGTTGATCACGGCCGTGATCGTGCCGTTCGCCGCCAAGTCGACCGGGCCGCAGGTGAGCGTACCGCCCACCGAGATGGCGCAGTTGGCCGCCGCCGGGCTGGAGCTGCCGAGCGTATAGCTCACACCCGTGAGCGCCGGCAATGGATCGTTGATCGTGGCCCCGGACGACGTGCCCGGGCCATTGTTGGTCAGGACGACGGTCCAGGAGAACGGACTGCCGGCACTGACGGTCTGTGTGGCCGGCAACTTCGTGATGCCGATCGTCGGACAGCCGACGGTCGTCGTCGCGGTCACGGGGCTCGGCGCGGTGCCGTTGCCCAGCGTGACGGTCGCGGTGTTGGAATACAGCTGGCACGATGCCGATGTCGTCGCACTGATCACGTGCACGCTGCTCGACGTGATGCCGAAGCTCGCCGAGGAGAATGCGAGGACCTGGTTCGGCGCCGTGCCGGTGATCGACCACCCGGTGACTGGCGCGGCGAGCGACCAGTTGACGCCCGTGCCGGCCGGCAGCGGGTCGTTGACGGCGAGGTTCTGTGCGGTGCCCGGCCCGGTGTTGCTGACCGTCACGACGAACCCGATCTGCGAACCGGCGCTGACCGAGGCCGAATCAGCCGTCTTGGCGATCGCTACGGTCGGATTCCGGACGACGGTGATCGGCACGTCGAACCCTTCGCAGTTGCACTTGGACTTGTTGCCGTAGAGGGTGCCGAAGCGGTACCCATCCGGGCTCTCCGTCACCCAGTTGGGTGCGGCATTCGGCTTGGCGTCGGGCAGCGGGCAGACTCGATTGGCGCCCGGCTCGGTCCAGCCGAGGCAGGAACCGATGTGCAGCCGGTTGGTGGTCGCGCCCGGCGCCGTGTTGCACACGGCGTTGAACGTGCCGAGCGGGAAGCTCGGCACCACCGCGCCAGCGTTCAGGTCACCGCACGAATCGTTGTCGGCGTTGGAGACGCCGGTGCCCGGCTCCAGCGGATTGGTCGGCAGATTGTAGTGATTGCAGGCACCGGTGATGCCTTTCCCACCGTCGGTGGCGAGCCAGATGCCGATGTCGGAGCGCGTCGACGACGCGGTCTCATTCAGCTTGGCCGACATCGTCAGCTGGATTCCCTGGTTGACGGTACACGTCACGTTCGTCGTGGAATCGAACGGGATCGGCGTGCCGGAGAAGTTGCCGAGCGAGTCGGCGAGCAGATAGTTGATCACCTGCGCCGTAGCGATCTTCACGTCTTGCGAGGTGCAATTCGTGGCGGTGAGCGGATCGTCACCGAACTTGATGCCGCTGATCGTGCCGGTCGCGACCCTGACAGCGTCGTTGGCCATGCACTGACCGGCGTTGTTGAACGGCGTCGAGGCGTCGTACGCCGGAGTGTCCGTGGGTCCAATGCGAGGCGTGGGCGCGCTCGTCGGTGTGTCCGTACAGGCCGCGAACAGTGCGATCGTCCCCGCGATCGTACAGCTGCGGAAGAGATTTCGATTCATGGTGGTATGCCTCCGTCGGCATCTTGGAATGAGCCTGCGCTCCACTGCCTCTTCCTCGGCAACCTGGCCGTCTCCGGTTCGAGACCCTCGGCTTTGCGGACCGACCTCGCGATCGGGGTGCTCTTGTCGGAACAGAGTGATCCTTCTCATGCGTGACGTGCCTCGTCGTGCTGCCCATGCCGGGTGCGGCGAGCCGACATCCCGGCGTCCATGCCCAGCGAGCCAGACATCGGCTCGGAGCTCCGCGGACCTCATTCACCTATCGACGTGAGCACCTCCGGGGCGAAGCATGAGGGGATCATCAGCTTCAGGCGTTTTCCGAGGACGCCGCACTCGACGTGCGAATGCGGGCGTGACGGCGTTCAGCGTTCGTCTGCCATTGATCTGAGTTCTCTGGTCGAGCACGCAAGTGCTTCCAATCGCTGCACTTCTCCGGAAGGATTTTCCCACACGCTGCTCGATTTGTGATATGCAGTTGCCGTTTCATGTGCGCTGGCGCACAGAGCAAGGAGGCGCTATGTTAGCCGCCCTCGGTTAACGCCGGGTTACTTCGCGGTTAGTTGCGATGCGGCACTGGCCTCTCCCCTGTAACGACCGTGCACACCCTCACAACGCTCGGCGGCCTCTCGATCGTAGGGCCGAACGGCTTGAACACACGGCTCGCTCCCCGTAAGCGCGCACTCGCCCTCCTCACGCTCGCCGCTTCGTCGGCGAAGGAGGGGATCAGCCGGGATCGCGCGATGGCGCTCCTCTGGCCCGAGCTGGACACCGCCAGCGCCCGCAACAATCTGAAACAGACGGTGTTCGCGATCCGCCAGGTGCTCGAAGTCGAGATGTTCGACCGCACCTCACCGAACCTTCGGCTGCAGCCGCGGGAGATCACCGTCGATCTGCATCACTTCGAGCACGCACTCGCCGTCGGCGCGCATGAGGAGGCCGTGGGCGACTACACGGGGCCGTTTCTCGACGGCTTCTTCCTGCCGAACCTCGTCGAGTTCGATCGATGGGTGGAGCGTGTGCGCCAGCGCCTCGATCTCGGCTATGCCCGCGCGCTCGAATCCCTCGCGGTCAGGGCACGCCTGCGCAGCGACGTGTCAGCCGCGATTCACTGGTATCGGCGGCTGGTCGAGTACGATCCGGTGAGCACGTCGTCCGTGCTCGGCCTCATGTTGACGCTCGTCGCGGCGAGCGAGCCGCTCGAAGCGCTGAGGTACTATTCGCAGCACGTCAAGCTGCTGCGCGACGAGTTCGACGCGAAGCCGAGTCCGAAGATCGAGCTCGCCGCCGAGCGCATTCGTCAGGACCTGACGTATCGCATGAGTGGCACGGCGCCGTCGGCACCGGCTGACGTGAGTGCTGACGTCGCCGACCTCCCGACGCTGTTCGCGGACTCGCCAAGCGGCGCTCGACGGAACAGCGGACCGAACGATCGTTCGGCATTTACCAGCGGGCCGATCAGGCTGTTCGGGCGCAACAGTGGACCGACCCTCATTCCGGGACGAACGAGCGGACCGACCAAGCTGCCCCTGCCGCCGCGCGCACCGAACAACTAGCTCTCGGAAAGACGCCCCGCGCCGCTTCGGCGCGGGTGCTACTTCTCTCTCGCGCGCACGACGTGCACCCCCGACGCGTCGCGCACGCCGAGGTACACGGTCCCCGCCGCGCCGAAGCCGGCGATCGTCGTACCCGCAGGTAGCACGACCCGGTCGACGAGCTTCCCGGTCTTGTCGATGACGTCGTACTCCGGCCCCGACGCTGGCTTGGGCGACAGGATGCGCACCCACAGCTTGCCGTCGGCATCGGCGCGCACCGACCCGTTGGAGAACGCGGGACGATAGTCGGGGAGCTCGCTGGGCGAGACGAAGGCGACGGGCGGCGGACCCGCGGCCGCCGCCGATGGTGCTGCGCCGCGGGAAGGGGGTGCTCCACCCTCAGGGCCGCGCTCACGCATCATGATCATGCCGCCGCCTCCCGGCCCGGCGCCCGGGGGCGGGCCGCCGGGCCCCACTTGCGCGACGATCATCGGCGCTCCGCCAGGGCCAGCGCCCGGACCGCCGGCACGCATGCGCTCGAACGCCGCCTTGGACGAGTCGATGATCGCGACCTTCGCCGAATCGGTGAGCCGCTGCCAGTCGAAGGGGATCTTGGGCGCCGACGTGCGCTGCCCGACGGCGTCCACGAAGTCGACGTGATAGTCCTTGCGCACGATCGCGATCGTGCCGTCGGGGAGCACGGCCCAGTCGTCGACTTCGGGGATCGGATTGATGAACGTCGACATCCGCATCCCGCCGCCCTCGGACTGCACGACGTTGAACTTGGGCGCATACACCTTCACGAACGCGGCCGTGTCGAGCTTGCGTGCCGTGAGATCGTAGCGGACGATCGGCACGCTGTCGGGAAGCACGGGCGGCGTGAACGGCTGGCCGGGCGCGGGAGCGACTCGCCGATCCCCGAACCCCATCGAGCGATACACGAGCCGCCCCTTCGCGTCGAAGCCGGGATTGCCCATCGGACCGCCGAGCAGGAAGAACACGTCGTTCGCGCGCGGCGCGGCCATGATGCGCGCGATCTTCCCCGCCGGATCGATCACGAGCATCGAGAGCGAGTTGGCATCGACGAACAGCGCCGAATCGCCGCGGAAGGGAATGAGCCCGCCGTTGCGCGGGCCGTAAGCGTTCTTGGTCGCAGGGGTGGTGTCGGCGACGACGGCGAGCTGCTTCAGCGACGAGTCAAGCAGCACCACCCGACGCTTGAGCGGGTCGTTGACGAGCAGCCGGCCGCCGGGAAGCGCCTGCACCGCGGCCACGGCGCCCATCGGCTCCGAAGTCGCGAGGGCCGGGCCGAGTGCCCGAAGCGGCGGGCGCGACGACTGCTGGGCGCGCGCCGCCGGCGCGATCGCGGCGCCAAGCAGGAGCGCGTCGATCACGCGTCGCGTGAAGGTGGGAGTGTGCATCGTCGGTGTGATGGTGAGTGCCGTGAGAAGGACGCGTTGCACTGCGCCGCGATGAGTTACGACGTACGAGATCAGTTGCGGATGATGACGCGTTCGCCGCCGCCACCTCCAGCGCCCCCGATGAAGATGGCTCCTCCGCCGCCGATGAAGCCGCCGCCGAACGCGCCGGCGCCCGTGCTGCCGGCGGTGCCGCTGCGGATCCCCGCCAGGTAGCGCGTGTCGAGGTAGCTCGCGATGATCGTCGGGAGCCTGCGACGCTGCTCCTCGGTGAGGAGCGCCCGGATTGCCGGTGCGATGTGTATGAGCTGGTCGACCGACGCCTTGCGTGCCTCGGTGTAGCGCTCGTACGCATCGCCCTGATCGTACCGCTGCGGCAGCTCCGAGAGGTACTTCGTGACGGGGTTCCAGATGCTGTCGAGGGTGATGGCGTACGTGCGGTTCATGGTCGCGAGGCTGTCGGCCTGCGGACCGGTGAGGTGAAGCGTATCCGCCTGCCGAAGGAGCTGAGCGAGCGGGTTGATGATGCCGCCGCTGCCGTACATCGCCTTGAGCAGGAACTCGGGGGTCTTCTGCCCCTGGGTCTTGCGGCCGCGGTCGAGCTGCTGCGTGAGCTGTTGCCGCTCGCGCGTGGGGCCGACGTCGACCCGCACCTGCATGGTGAGCGTGACGGGTGCCCGGAACGCGTTGAACTGCGGATTGGTGCTGCCGAACCGCGGGTTGACCTCGTACTTGTAGCGCTTCGTCGTGGGGTCGAAGCCGCGGACGTAGAGCAGCGTGGGATCGACGAAGGTGAACTGTCCCCACCCCTTCAGATTGTTCTCGCCATGCAGCAGGAGATCGGCGGCGCCGAGCGGGTTCGAGACAGAGAAGCTGAGCGTGGCGCGCTGCGGCATGCGCACCTTCATCGGGTTGAGCGAGATGCTCAAGTTCGCGTTCGACGTCCACGGCCCGCGGCACGAGCTGCGCTCGGCGAGCGCTCCCTTCTGCTTCGCGAGACAGTCTCTCGCGGGACCCGATCCCGTCTCGAGGAGCGATCGCATCGCGCTCGCCACGGCCGGATCGCTCGCGCTCGCCGGATCGAACACGAAGGCGCGATCGTTGGTCCAGCCATCGCCGTTGATGTCGCCCGAGACGACGGGAGTGAAGGGAGATCCGCTCCGGAACTGACCGAACCAGTTGACGCGCACGGCGTCGAAGAAGTTGTAGCCGAGCGTGTACGTGAACTGATGGCGCGACTCACCCGCGGCGCGCGACCAGGCGACGTCGCGGGGATTGCCGGACGTGCTCTGGAAGCCGCGGTACTGCTCGCGCACGTCGGCGAGGGTGTAGTTGAGCGACCAGCTGAAGCGCTGCGTGAACGAGGCCGGGAAGATGCCGACGCGAAGCTGCTTGCTCTCGCTGCGCAGATCGCTCCGCAGCTGGCTCACACGGTTGAACAGTGGCGAGACGCGTGCGTCGCGCGACGCGATGGCGCCCGTGGCGGGAACGATGCTCCCGGGCTGCGCGTACACCGGACGATTCGCTTCATCGCCGAGCGAGAACTGCTGGTCGGGTTTGAAGTTGAGATCGAGCGTGCTCGCCTGGTTCAGATTGAGCGAGTAGGTGAGATCGACGCTCGCGTTGAACCGGTTGCCGAGCACCGGGCCATTCCAGTTCACGTTGGAGCGCACGGCGCGCGGCGCCTTGAAGTCGGAGGCGAACAGCGTGGCGTTCGGCGCGGTGCTGGCGAACACGCCGCCGTCGGTGCCGTCGGCGCACCGCGTGGGGATCGACGCGGGGTCCTGCGCGTAGGCCGACCAGTCGGGCGCCGGCACGGCCGCACCGACGCAGGTGACCTGCTGCACGGCGCTCGCGAGCCCGGTGTTGTCGATCGCGGTGCCGATCGAGCTCGCATTCGGCGTGTTCTGGAAGACGCCGATCCCGCCACGCACCACGGCGCGCGGTCCACGCACGGCGCCGTCGAAGCCGGCGATCTGCGGCGCGGTCCCGTAGTTCCAGGAGAAGCCGACGCGCGGACTGACGTAGAGCCGGTTCGGCGTGCGGTCGTTGCGCTCTCCGAATGCCTGCTGCAGCTCCGGGTTGAACAGCGGCGTGGCGGAGAAGCGATTGCCGTCGAGGCGCACGCCATACTGCATCTGGAGATCGTTGGTGCGCCGGTAGGAGTCGCCCAGCGAGACCGCGCCGACGATCTGACTGGCGCTCTGCACGCGCGGCTGCAGCGCGCGGCTGTACGACGCGGGGCGATTGGCCGCGAGATCGGCCAGCGAGTTGTAGCTGAAGGTGCCGAGCGCGTTCGTGGTCTGGTCCTGATCGTAGCTCTCGCGACGGAGCTCACTGCTCAGCTTGAGCCGGTGCTTGTTGTTCCGGCTGAACCAGGACAGCTGATTGATCCCCTCGACGCTGAGCGTGCTGCTGCTGGTGCCCATGAACCCGTTGCCGCCGAAGCCGAGCGTGCGCACGCTGCTCGTGCCGTCGGCGAAGCTGGAGTTCACGAGCACGCTGCCGTTCGGCATCGAGAGATACGGCGTGCCGGAGTTGCGGCTGCCGTTCAGGCTGAGGGTCGTCTCGCTGAGCAGGATGTTCCTGACGTACGACGTGTGCCGCCCCTGTGCGCCGAGATTCCAGTTGGTGCGATCGGCGCCGTGCGCGGGCAGCTCCGTCGTGAGATTCCCCGCCGGCGTCTGGTGATTCCAGTTGCCGTTGAGGGTGAGGTTCATCGTCGTGCCGGTGTTCGAGCCCGGCGGCGTGTAGTCGACGCTGCCGAAGAACGAGCCCTGGTCGCTGAGCCGATTGCGCGCCAGCCCATTGCCCACGGCGGTGGGGATCTTCTGCGCCGCGGCGATGGCGAGCAGGCGCGAGACGGAATCCGCCGAGACGCCGGACGCCTGCAACCCTCCCGCGTCGGTGTTGAGCAGCGTACGCAGGTCGTTCGCTCGGCGACCGAGCTGATACGACAGGTTGTAGAACGCCTTGTCGAACACGATCGGCCCCGAGAGCAATCCACCGACCGACACGTTGGTGTACTGCTGCCCGAGCGCGCGCGCGGCACGATCGGTCCACTGCAGCGGCGGGGCGTCGAAGTTCAGGCTGTTCGTGCGACGGATGAAGTTCGACCCGCTGCCCCCGCGCAGCGAGAACTGCGCACCGCTGAACCCACCGCGGCTCACGTCGTATGGCGTGGTGACGAGCGACGAGACGACGGCGGCGTCACGCGGGATGTTCGACGCGCCGAAGTTGGCGCCGTTGAGTGTCGTGCTGTTCTGATCGGCCGACAGCCCGAGCACGGAGAAGCCGGCCGGATCACCGTTGGCGTCGGTGATCGGCGTGACGCCGGGGATCGTC